>NZ_CP084742.1:3400294-3709411 GCF_020520285.1 Pseudomonas sp. L5B5 | reverse complement strand
TTCTGCAGGTCGATCGGTGTGCCGCAGACTTCCAGGCCACCGACATGGCTCATCGGGTTGTGCTTGAAAAAGTCCAGCAGGTCGCCGTGCAGGGCAGCCGGTAGCCGAGTGCTGTCGTTGTTCCAGTAGAGAATGTCGAAGACCGGTGGCTCCTTGCCCAGCAGGTAGTTGTTGACCCAGTAGTTCCAGATCAGGTCGTTGGGGCGCATCCAGGCGAAGACCTTGGCCATGTCGCGACCATCCAGCACACCTTGCTGGTAGGAGCGGCGCTTGGCAGCCTCCAGGGTCTTCTCGTCGGCGAACAGCGTGGCCGGGCTGTCCAGCTGGCTGTCCAGCATGCTCACCAGGTAGGTGGCGCTGGCCACCCTACGCAGCTGCCTCTTGGCTTGCAGGTGACCCTGCAGTGCGGCGATGGTCATGCCGCCGGCGCAGGCGCCCATCAGGTTGACGTCACGACTGCCGGTAATGGCGCGAGTGACGTTCATTGCCTCCTCGACGGCCTCGACGTAACTGGACAGGCCCCATTCACGATGCCGTACATCGGGATTGCGCCAGCTGACCATGAACACCTGCAAGCCGTTCTTCAGGCAGTACTGGACGAAGCTGTTGGCCGGGCTGAGGTCGAAGATGTAGTACTTGTTGACCTGCGGCGGCACGATCAGCAGGGGCTTGGCGTACTGCTTCTCGCTCATGGGGCTGTACTGGATCAGCTCCAGCTGTTCGTTGCGAAACACCACCGAGCCCGGGGTGACGGCCAGGTTCCTGCCGATCTCGAAGGCGTGCTTGGTGACCTGGCTGGGCAGTCCGTTGTTGTGCAGCAGGTCGTCCACCAGGTTGCCGATGCCGCGTACCACGCTGTTGCCGCCGGTGTTGAAAATCTCCTTGAGCGCCAGGGGATTGAGCAGTGTGTTGGAAGGCGAAACCGCGTCATTGAGCAGGGAAAAGGCGAAATGCGCCCGTGCCCGGTCATCCTCTTCCATGCCGCTGTCGTCGATCCACTCCCGGACCTGCTTCTGCCAGCTCAGATAGGCCTGCAAGCCGCGCTTGTAGAAGGGGTTGAGGCTCCAGGCCGGGTCGACGAAGCGATTGTCCTTGGGGTTGGGCTTGTGCAGGGTCTCGCCGAGCAGCACGCGTCCCAGCTGGTTGCCCAGGGCCAGGGTATGGCGAACGCTGTGCAGCGGGTTGCGCAAGCTGTGGGCCGCGAGGCTGCGCAGGGTGGAGAACAGGTCTCGCCCCCGCAGGCCGGTGATCGCGCTTTGCGCGGTGATGTACATCGCAGGGGAGGGCAGCGTGCCCTGCGCAGGCTTGTCTTGCATGAGTCAACACTCCTTCGTCAAACCACTAACAAGCAGACCAATTCAAGACAAATACCTTAGTCGGTCCTGGCCTTTCCTGCGCGCGACGGTCCTGTCGAGGGAGCTGTTTTACTTCATGGGCTGGGCGGGCAGCGGATGCGGGTGCATCACGGCGCGTTGCCGTTCCTCCTGGAGGAACTTCATGATGATCGGGGCGACGGCTTCGGCCCGGGTGATGAGAAATAGATGGCCGTCATCGATGATATGCAACTGGGCATTGGGGATCCGCCAGGCCAGCATGCGCATGTTGATCAATGGGATCAGCGGGTCGTCGTCACCCGCCAGCACCAGGGTCGGCTGGTGGATCTTGTGCAGCCAGTGGATGCTGGTCCAGCCCACTCCGGCGAACAACTGCCAGTAGTAGCCCAGTTTTCCCGCCGAACGGACCTTGGCCGCGTGTTCCGCCGCCAGGTTCGGGTCGCGGCGAAAGGCACCGCCATAGATCAGCGGTGCGATACGCATGACGTGGGAGGGCTGCACGTAGCGCCGTGGGCTGGCCATCATCCACAGCACCTTGGGCTTGCCCGGGACCATGAAGGCGCCAGCCGCCGTGGCGGCCAGCACCAGCTTCTTGCAGCGTTCGGGATAGTCATAGGCGAACTGCTGGGCCAGTGCCCCGCCCCAGGACACACCCACGGCGTTGACCTGCCCATAGTCGAGGTAGTCGAGCATGCGGGCGGTCAGCTTGGCCAGGCCCGGAAAGCGATAGGGCCGCGAAGGCGTGGAAGATCCCCCCACACCCGGGACGTCGAAGGCAATGACCTCAAGATCCGGGTCCAGGGCCTGGACGAAAGGGAACACCAGCTCCAGGTTGGCGCCGATGCCATTGAAGATCAGCAGCGGCGTCAAGTGAGGCTTGCCGGGACGTACCGCAGTGCGGATGGTCTGGCCATCCAGATCGACGGTACGAAAGATGAACGAGTGTGGCATGCCGTAGCCCTGTGTATTTAACCGGTGGAGGTGCCTCCCGGCGCCCTCCGGATTTCCTGAGGCCAGGCCTCTCATGAAGAATAGGGCTTGGCGGCTCGTTGGCTAGCCGCCTTGCTGGGTACCTGCTCAGCGCTCGTGAACGTAGGTGCCCGGCGATGCCTCGCCGGCCACGTGTTTCTTGCTGCCCAGCACGCTCGGCGCCGGTTTCAGCTCGCCCGAGCGCTCCGCTTGCCAGGCCTGCCAGTACAGCCACCAGGAGTCGGTGTGCTTGACCGAGTTTTCCTGCCATTGGTCAGGGCATTCCGGAATCTCGGCGCTGGTCATGTAGCGCGCCTTGGGGTTGCCCGGTGGGTTGAGGATGCTCTGGATATGGCCGCTGCTGGACAGGACGAATTCCACCTGGCCGCCGAACAGCTGCGCCGACTTGTAGCAGGACTTCCAGGGGGTGATGTGGTCGTTGGTGCCGGCCAGGGAGAAGATATCGGCGGTCACCTGCTTCAGGTCGATCGGCGTGCCGCACACTTCCAGGGCATCGGCCCGGGTCAGTGGGTTGTTCTTGAACATCTCGATCAGGTCGCCGTGGAAGGCGGCAGGCAGGCGAGTGGTGTCGTTGTTCCAGAACAGGATGTCGAACACCGGCGGCTCGTTGCCCAGCAGGTAGTTGTTGACCCAGTAGTTCCAGATCAGGTCGTTGGGGCGCATCCACGCGAAGACCTTGGCCATGTCCTTGCCTTCGAGAACCCCGGCCTGGTAGGAGTGACGCTTGGCCGCCTCCAGGGTCTGCTCGTCGACGAACAGCGCCACCTGGGTATCCAGGGTGGTGTCGAGCACGCTGACCAGCAGGGTCAGGGCATTGACCTTCTTCTGCCCGAGGGCCGCATAGTGGCCCAGCAGGGCGGTGCAGGTGATGCCGCCGGAGCAGGCGCCGAGCATGTTCACATCCTTGCTGCCGGTGATCGCGGTAACCACATCAACCGCTTCCTTGAGGGCCTCGATATAGGTGGACAGGCCCCATTCGCGCTGGGCCTTGGTGGGGTTGCGCCAGCTGACGATGAACGTCTGCATGTTATTGCGCAGGCAGAAGCGCGCCAGGCTCTTGTCCGGACTGAGGTCGAAAACGTAGAACTTGTTGATTTGCGGCGGCACTACCAGCAATGGGCGTTCATGCACCTGCTCGGTAATTGGCCGGTACTGGATCAGCTCCAGGACGTCGTTGCGAAACACCACCGCGCCTTCGCTGGTACCCAGGTTCTTGCCCACTTCGAAGGCGTCCATGTTGACCTGGCTGGGCATGCCGCCGTTGTGCACCAGGTCCTTGGCCAGGTGGGACAGGCCGTCCAGCAGGCTCTTGCCGCCGGTTTCGAAGAAGCGCTTGACCGCTGCGGGGTTGGCCGCACTGTTGGTCGGGGCCATGGCTTCGGTCAGCAGGTTGATCACGAAGTGCCCGCGGCTGATGTCCTGTTCGGACAGGCTGCTGTCGCCAATCCAGTCGTGGAGTTCCTTGCGCCACGCCAGGTAGGTTTGCAGGTAGCGCCGGTACAGCGGGTTCTGGCTCCATGCCGGGTCGATGAAGCGGCGATCGTCGCTTTCGGGCTGCAGGGATGACTTGCCGAACATCACGTTCTTCAGTTCGAGGCCGAAGTGCGCGACATGCTTGACGCTGTGGATGGGTTGTTTGATGGCCTGGGTGAGCACCATTCGAGCAGAGGTAAGCAGGTCCTTTCTACGCAAGCCGATGACCGGATTGAGCCCCAGGGTATTCTCCGAGGCTTGGCGTTTCAGGTCATCGTTGTTCTTGTTACTCATCTACGACGCTCCATTGTCCTGAGACGAGTACCGGACCTGCTGTGTAGTCACACAGCACGAGGCCAGGCACTACTGCTCGGGTGACCGTTGATTGCATACCGCTGCCGTTACTTCGCAGAACTCTGCAGGGAACTTGCCAGGTCCATTGGTTACCCGAGTTTAATTTTTTTCGCAAGCAGGCCATTCATTGGCCATGCAGCCCTGCATTCAAACAGATGGAATTAGAAAATGCCCTCTAAACAGCCAGAGGCTTGAGCTAGAGCATCAGCTTGACGACGGACTCGTCCGGATCGCGGGATTTTCCTGCGGCCTGGAGTTGCTGCAGGTAGTCGCGCCACAGATCGTCCTGGCGCAGCGCGAGCTGGTACAGGTAGTCCCAGGTGAACAGACCGCTGTCATGGCCGTCGTCGAAGGTCAATTTCAGTGCGTACTGGCCGGCGGGTTCGATCTTGCTCAGGCCGACGCCAAGCTTGCCGAATTGCAGGATGGGTTTGCCGTGGCCCTGGACCTCGGCGGAGGGCGAGTGCACCCGCAGGAATTCCGCAGGCAGGTGGTAGACCTCGTCCGGACCGTAGGTCAGGGTCAGGGTCTTGGAGGCTTTGTGCAGGTTGATGCCGGTGGGCAGGCGGGCCATGGGCGTTCTCTCTTGAGCTTCAAGCCATAAGCTTCAAGCCACAAGAAGTGAGATTCAAGCCATCACCGATAAAACACTGGAGAAGCGTTGCTGCAAGCGACACGAATCAGCATGTCGCTTGCAGCTTGGCGCTTACAGGATATAGCGGGACAGGTCTTCGTTCTGCGCCAGTTCACCCAGGTGGCTGTTGACGTACGCAGCGTCGATGCGGATCGGCTCTTCGCTGTGGGCGCTGGCCAGGTCGCCGGCGCTGAACGACACCTCTTCGAGCAGGCGCTCGAGCAGGGTGTGCAGGCGACGGGCACCGATGTTCTCGGTCTTCTCATTGACCTGGTAGGCGATCTCGGCCAGGCGCTTGATGCCCTCGTCGGCGAACTCGATACCCAGGCCTTCGGTCTTGAGCAACGCGCAATATTGTTCGGTCAGCGACGCATGAGGCTCCTTGAGGATGCGCTCGAAGTCTTCCGGGGTCAGGGCCTTGAGTTCGACACGGATCGGCAGGCGGCCTTGCAGCTCGGGTACCAGGTCGCTCGGCTTGCTCAGGTGGAACGCGCCGGAGGCGATGAACAGGATGTGGTCGGTCTTGACCATGCCCAGCTTGGTGTTGACGGTGCAGCCCTCGATCAGCGGCAGCAGGTCGCGCTGCACGCCTTCGCGGGAGACATCGGCACCGCCGACATTACCGCGCTTGGCCACCTTGTCGATCTCGTCGATGAACACGATACCGTGCTGCTCGACGGCTTCCAGGGCCTTGGCCTTGAGTTCTTCCTCGTTGACCAGGCGGCTCGCTTCTTCATCGCGAACCATCTTCAGCGCTTCCTTGACCTTGAGCTTGCGGCTCTTGCGCTTGCCCTTGCCCATGTTGGCGAACAGGCTCTGCAGCTGGTTGGTCATCTCTTCCATGCCGGGAGGCGCGGCGATCTCGACGCCCATGTTCTCGGCGACTTCGATCTCGATTTCCTTGTCGTCCAGCTGGCCTTCACGCAGGCGCTTGCGGAACAGCTGGCGGGTGTTGGAATCGGTGCTGGTCTGTGCGGCTTCCTCGGCGAAGCTGCTGGCCCGGGCCTGGGGCAGCAGGGCGTCGAGGATACGGTCCTCGGCGGCATCTTCGGCGCGATGGCGCACGCGGACGATCTCCTGCTCGCGCAGCATCTTCAGCGCGGCGTCGGCCAGGTCGCGGATGATCGACTCGACATCGCGACCGACATAACCGACCTCGGTGAACTTGGTCGCTTCAACCTTGATGAACGGTGCGTTGGCCAGCTTGGCCAGGCGCCGGGCGATTTCCGTCTTGCCCACGCCGGTAGGGCCGATCATCAGGATGTTCTTGGGGGTGACCTCGGCGCGCAGTTCCGCAGGCAGTTGCATGCGCCGCCAGCGGTTGCGCAGGGCGATGGCCACGGCGCGCTTGGCGTCGTCCTGGCCGATGATATGGCGATTGAGTTCGTGGACGATTTCGCGGGGGGTCATGGACATGATAATTGACGGTCCTCAAGCAGGAATGAATGCCGTGGCGTGAGGGCCTGCCGCGTGACGGCAGGTCCGGGCCGAAACAGGCTTATTCCGCGAGATCCTGCTCCTCGATGGTTTGAGTGTGGTTGGTGAATACACAGATATCGCCGGCGATGCCCAGGGCGGTCTCGACGATCTCGCGAGCCGACAGGTCGGTTTTCTTCAGCAATGCGCTGGCGGCGGCCTGGGCGTAGGCGCCACCGGAACCCATGGCGATCAGGCCGTCCTCGGGTTCGACCACGTCACCGTTGCCGGTGATGATCAGCGAGGCGTCCTTGTTGGCCACGGCCAGCATGGCTTCCAGGCGGCTGAGGGAACGGTCGGTACGCCATTCCTTGGCCAGCTCGACGGCGGCACGAATCAGGTGGCCCTGGTGCTTCTCCAGCTGGCCTTCAAACCGTTCGAACAGGGTGAAGGCGTCGGCAGTGGCCCCGGCGAAGCCGGCAATGACCTGGCCGTGATACAGGCGGCGAACCTTTTTCGCATTGCCTTTCATCACGGTGTTGCCAAGGGAAACCTGGCCGTCGCCGCCCATGACGACTTTGCCGTGGCGGCGGACTGAAACGATGGTGGTCAAGGGAAAGTCTCCACGCAGCGGGGCGAAAGTGCCCAGATGGAAACTCATATGGGGGTGGCGAGAGGTTTTTCAACTGCCGGGCGAGGCGAGAGACGAGCGGCTTGGCATCGGGGGGAGGGACAGCGTGTCCTCTTTTGGCGCGACAGGCTGCCAAAAGAGGGCGCGATTGCCCGGGTGCGACGAGAGAGCGGGCCCTCGCCGCAGGGGGGGTCAGCGGTTCTGGCGCTGTTGTAACAGCAGGTTGCTGAAGCCGGCGCCAGCCAGTTGCTTCTGGGCTACGGTCAGCTGTTCGCGGTTGCTGAACGGGCCCACCAATACCCGGTACCAGGTTTCATCCTTCACCGTGCCGGATTCGACCGAGACCGACTGGCCCAGCAGGATGATCTGCGCGCGGACCTTGTCGGCATCGGCTTCCTTGCGGAATGACCCGGCCTGGAGGAAGAACTTGGTCACCGGCGCGGCCTTGGCCACCGGTGGCGCAGGTGGTGGCGTGATGCCGGCCAGGGCCGCCTGGGCCCGGGCGGTGTCGATCTTCGCCGCTTCTGCCGGAGTTACCGGAGTGGTTGGCACTGGCGGCACCTGTGGCGTCGGCAGGGTCTTTTCCGGTACCGCTTCGGGCGGCACGATGACCTCCGATTCCGGCAGCAGGGTGTAGAAATCGTACTTGG
This sequence comes from Pseudomonas sp. L5B5, assembly GCF_020520285.1. Classification (NCBI taxonomy): domain Bacteria; kingdom Pseudomonadati; phylum Pseudomonadota; class Gammaproteobacteria; order Pseudomonadales; family Pseudomonadaceae; genus Pseudomonas; species Pseudomonas sp. L5B5. The sequence goes on along the minus strand of NZ_CP084742.1, from coordinate 3,701,929 downwards.
GCTTCACCGGTTGCTGCGGGCTGGGCGGTGTCTTGTTGGCCTCCGCGATCTTGCTGGCCTTCTGTTGCTCGATCTTCTCGCGCTTGACGCTGTCGCCGCCCTTGCCTGGCTCGAGCTTCATCAGGAACACGATGAATGCACCGATGGTCAGGCCGATGGCCAGCCACAGCCAGCCCGGGATCGGCTTCTTGGCCGGGGGCTGGTAACGACTGGCGCCACGCTTGGGTGCAGGTTTTTTCTTGGCAGCCAACTTACATTTGCTCCAGGACTTCAAGGCCCAGCAGTTCCAGACCTTGCTTGAGGGTACGCCGGGTCAGCTCGGTCAGGCGCAGGCGGCTATTCATCTGCTCGGGAGTCTCGGCTGCCAGGATCGGGCAGTTCTCGTAGAAGCTGGAGAACAGCCCGGCCACATCGTACAGGTAGCTGCACAGCACGTGTGGGGTGCCTTTTTCGGCGACGTTGTTGAGGATCTCGCCAAACTGCGCCAGGCGCGCTGCCAGCTCCAGCTCCTGGGCGGCGTGCAGTTCGATCTTGCCCTGTACCTGGCTGAAGTCCTTGCCCAGCTTGCGGAACACGCCGGCAGCACGGGTGTAGGCGTACAGCAGGTAGGGCGCGGTGTTGCCTTCGAAGTTGAGCATCAGGTCGAAGTTGAAGCTGTAGTCGCTGGTGCGGTGCTTGGACAGGTCGGCGTATTTCACCGAGTCGATGCCCACCACTTTGGCGATGCGGCGCAGGTCGGCTTCCGGCAGCTGCGGGTTCTTTTCCTTCACCAGGGCGTAGGCCCGCTCCTCGGCTTCGGTCAACAGGTCGATCAGCTTCACGGTGCCGCCGTCACGGGTCTTGAACGGACGGCCGTCGGCGCCGTTCATGGTGCCGAAGCCCATGTGCTCCATTGCCATCGGATGGGTGACGAAGCCGGCCTTGTGGGCCACCGCGAACACTTGCTGGAAGTGCAGGGCCTGGCGCTGGTCGACGAAGTACAGGGCACGGTCGGCCTTGAGCTTGCCGCTGCGGTAGCGCACGGCCGCCAGGTCGGTGGTGGCGTACAGGTAGCCGCCGCCGGCCTTGACGATGATCACTGGCAGCGGCTCGCCCTCGGCGTTCTTGAACTCGTCGAGGAACACGCACTGGGCGCCATTGCTCTCCACCAGCATGCCCTGGGCCTTGAGGTCGTTGACCACGTTGATCAGGTCATCGTTGTAGGCGCTCTCGCCCATCACGTCGGCCATGGTCAGCTTGACGTTGAGCAGCTCGTAGATTTTCTGGCAGTGGGACAGGGAGATGTCCTTGAACCGGCTCCACAGCGCCAGGCAGTCCGGGTCGCCAGCTTGCAGCTTGACCACCAGGGCGCGGGCGCGGTCGGCGAAGGCTTCGGACTCGTCGAAGCGCTGCTTGGCCGCGCGGTAGAAGTTCTCCAGGTCCGACAGCTCGTCGCTGGTGATGGGGTTCTCTTCCAGGTAGGCCATCAGCATGCCGAACTGGGTGCCCCAGTCGCCCACGTGGTTCTGGCGGATGACCGTATCGCCAAGGAACTCCAGGACCCGCGCCACGCCGTCGCCGATGATGGTGGAGCGCAGGTGGCCCACGTGCATCTCCTTGGCCAGGTTGGGCGCCGACAAGTCGATCACGGTGCGTTGTACCGGGCCGGCCTTGCGTACGTTCAGGCGAGCGTCGTCGAGTGCCGCGTCCAGGCGTGCAGCCAGGGCCTGGGTGTTCTGGAAGAAGTTGATGAAGCCCGGCCCGGCAATTTCCGCCTTGCTCAGGTTCTCGTCAGCCGGCAATGCGGCGATGATTTTCTCCGCCAGGTCGCGAGGTTTCATGCCGGCAGGCTTGGCCAGCATCATGGCGATGTTGCTGGCGAAGTCGCCATGGGTCTTGTCGCGGGTATTTTCGACCTGGATCGCCGGCGTCAGGCCTTCTGGCAACACACCTTCGGCGACGAGTTGGGCGATGGCTTGCTGGATGAGCTGGCGAATGGTGTCTTTCATGGTCTTCTCTTTCGACCGCTGGCGCGGCGGCGCTTCGGTGCGCAGGTGGAAAAACTGGGCATTATCCGTTGCCGGGGGCAGGTTGCCAACCTTTGGGGGGTGAGCGGCAAGACACCGGCTACTTATAGCCTTGGGCTGGCCGCCTGCGGCTCAGTACAGGTCGACCGGGTCCACATCCAGTGACCAGCGTACCTGTCGGCCGCTGGGCATCTGCTCCAGGACCAGCAGCCAGCTGCTGAGCAGTCGGTGCAGCGGTGCTCGGGCATTGGCCTGCAGCAGCAGTTGTGCCCTGTAGCGCCCGGCTCGACGCTCCATGGGCGCGGGCACTGGCCCCAGCAACTCGATGCCGCCCAGTTGCTGTTCCGCCAGCAGGCGCTCGGCCTCGCTGCAGGCCTCATCCAGGAACGCCTCGGCCTGGCCCGGCTTGTGGGCTTCGGCTCGAAGCAGGGCCAGGTGGGCGAACGGGGGCAGGCCAGCGGCGCGGCGTTCGCTCAGGGCCTGCTCGGCGAAGGCGAAATAGCCTTGCTCGGTCAATTGCACCAGCAGCGGATGGTCGGCCAGGTGCGTCTGGATGATGACCTTGCCGGGCTCTTCGGCCCGGCCAGCGCGACCGGCCACCTGGACGATCAATTGCGCCATGCGCTCACTGGCGCGAAAGTCCCCGGAAAACAGGCCGCCGTCGGCATCGAGGATCGCGACCAGGGTCACCCTGGGGAAGTGATGCCCCTTGGCTAGCATCTGCGTGCCCACCAGGATGCACGGATGGCCCTTCTGGATGGTGGCGAACAGCTGGTTCATCGCATCCTTGCGCGAGGTGCTGTCGCGGTCCACCCGCAGCACCGGGTAGTCGGGGAACAGGATCGCCAGGCGCTCTTCCGCCCGTTCGGTGCCGGCGCCCACTGGCCGAAGGTCGACCTTGGCGCACTGCGGGCAGTGCCGTGGCACACGCTCCACATGGCCACAATGGTGGCAACGCAGTTCACCAGAGCGCTGGTGCACGGTCATGCGGGCATCGCAGCGCTGGCACTCGGACATCCAGCCGCAGTCGTGGCAGAGCAGGGTCGGAGCGAAGCCGCGGCGATTGAGGAACACCAGGACCTGTTGCCCGGCCGCGAGGGTCTGGCCGATGGCCTGCTGCATGGGGCCGGAAATGCCGCTATCCAGCGGGCGGCTCTTCACGTCCAGGCGCAGGAAGCGTGGTTGTTTGGCGCCGCCGGCCCGTTCGTTCATGCGTAGCAGGCCATAGCGGCCGGTGTAGGCGTTGTGCAGGCTTTCCAGGGACGGCGTGGCCGAGCCCAGGACAATCGGGATGTTCTCCTGCCGGGCGCGTACCAGGGCCAGGTCGCGAGCGTGGTAACGCAGGCCTTCCTGTTGTTTGTAGGAGCCGTCGTGCTCCTCGTCGATGATGATCAGCCCGGGGTTCTTCATCGGCGTGAACAGCGCTGAACGGGTGCCGATGATGATGTCGGCCTCGCCGTCCCGGGCCGCCAGCCAGGCATCCAGGCGTTCGCGATCGTTGACCGCCGAGTGCAGCAGGGCGATGCGTGCATTGAAGCGCTGTTCGAAGCGCGCCAGGGTCTGGGGGCCGAGGTTGATTTCCGGGATCAGCACCAGGGCCTGCTTGCCGGCTTCCAGGGTTTCGCGAATCAGCTGCAGGTAGACCTCGGTCTTGCCGCTGCCGGTGACACCCGCCAGCAGGAAGGCGTGGTAGCTGTCGAACCCGGCGCGGATCGCCTCATAGGCAGCGCGTTGCTCGCTGTTGAGCGGCAGCTCCGGCTGGGCCAGCCAGTGTTCGTGGCGGGCTCCGGGGGCGTGCCGGCGCACGTCTATGCGGACCAGGTCCTTGGCCAGCAGCAGGTCGAGGCTGTCCTTGCTCAGCATCAGCTTGCTCAGGAGCGCGTGGGGCACGCCGTGGGGATGCTGGGCCAAGGTTGCCAGGGCTTCTCGCTGGCGTGGCGCGCGGGCGATTCGCGGGTCGTCGAGGCGGGCCCCGGGGGCGATCGACCAGAAACGCTCCTGGCGAGCCTCGGCCGGTTCGCCCTGGCGCAACAGCACCGGCAAAGCCCAGCTCAGGGTGTCCCCCAGGCTGTGCTGGTAGTACTGGGCGGTCCACAGACACAACTTGAACAGGGCCGCTGGCAGCGGTGGCGTGGGGTCCAGCAGGGCCAGGGCCGGCTTGAGCTTGTCCGCCGGGACCTCGCTGTGATCGGCCACCTGTACCAGGATGCCGATCATCTCCCGGCGCCCGAACGGCACGCGCAGACGCATGCCCGGGTGTAGCTGGGTAGGCAGTACGCCGGCGGGAGCACGGTAGTCGAACAGGCGGCGCAGGGGCGAAGGCAGGGCGAGGCGCAGGATGGCGTCGGGCACGCGGGGTTGTCTCACAGGGCGGGCAATCGATAGGGTTTGGAGCCTAACAGACGGACGGTGGAGTGTCCTGCACAAGCGCGCGCGTCCAGGTTGAATGCCCAGCCAGTGCAAGGATGGGCCTGTCAAGGAGATAGCGGTTTTTTCAGATGGAGGGTTGTTCGGCTCTCTTGCGCGATTGCCGGGGTCTGGTAGAATCCGCGCCCTAATTCGTGCGGTATTCAACAATAGTGTTGGGTGGCGGCACGCTAGCCTGAGGAATACATCATGAAAGCCGATATCCATCCAGTATACGAAGCCATTACCGCTACTTGCAGCTGCGGTAACGTCATCGAAACTCGCTCCACCCTGGCCAAGCCTCTGAGCCTGGACGTGTGCAACGAGTGCCACCCGTTCTACACCGGTAAGCAGAAGACTCTGGACGTTGGCGGTCGTGTCGACAAGTTCAAGTCGCGCTTCGGTGCTTTCGGCGCAACGAAGAAGGCCTGAGGCTGATCGTTCTGGAAAGCCGATACCGACTTTCCTCGCTGATGAAAAAGGCGTCCCTGGTGGGCGCCTTTTTTGTGCCTGCGATTTGGCTGACAGCTGTCCAGGCGTTCTGCCCGGTTCCAGCGCCGGGAAGTGTGATGCCCGCCACCGTGCTGCGTGTGGTGGATGGCGACACCCTGCGTCTCAAGGACGGTCGTAGCGTACGCATGATCGGCCTCAATGCGCCGGAACTGGCCAGGGCAGGGCGCAAGGCCGAGCCCCTGGCCCTGGCAGCGCGCCAGCGCCTGGAACAGTTGGTGGCGCAGAGCGGTGGACGGGTCGGCCTGGTCCTTGGGCGTGAGCGGCATGATCGCTACGGCCGGACCCTGGCCCATGTATATGGTGCCAATGGCCTCAACTTCGAAGCGCGGCTGATCGCCGAAGGGCTTGCCTACCGGATTGCCCTGGCGCCGAATGTCGCACTGGTCGCCTGCCAGCAGGCCGCCGAAGACCACGCGCGCCGTGCTCGGCTGGGGCTGTGGCGGCAGTCGCCTGTACTGAAAGCGGAGCAGATCCGTGCCCCGGGCTTTGCCTTGCTCACGGGGCGGGTAAGCAAGGTGCTGCGCAATCGCAGTGGGGTTTGGATCACATTGCACGGCTCGGTTGTATTGCGCATTGCACCCAATATCCGGGACGGGTTCCCCCCAGGCCGGCTCAAGCACCTTGTTGGGCGACGCGTCGAGGCTCGTGGCTGGGTGGTCGAGCGCCGGCGCCAAGGGCGTTCCCGTCGTGGCGAAGTGCGCTGGATGGTCTCGCTGAGGGATCCGTCGATGCTCAGGATTCCCTGAAATCGCAAAATTGTAGACATTTTCAGTAAAAATTGTGAACAGGTGAAAGCCTTGCGGGCTGCGGCTCTTGGCCCAAAGTCGTAGGCTACAGGCCTTGACAGCGGTGACTGGCCAGTCTTGTGGGGACTATGCGACACGCGTATCCTCGGCGGTCCGTCTGTCCAACAGTAAAAGCGGAATGCCCACATGTCTGATTTGAAAACTGCCGCTCTCGAATATCATGCCAATCCTCGTCCAGGAAAGCTGAGTGTCGAGCTCACCAAGGCCACTGCTACCGCCCGCGACCTCGCGCTGGCCTACAGCCCTGGCGTAGCCGAACCGGTGCGTGAAATCGCGCGCGATCCGGAACTGGCCTACAAGTACACCGGCAAAGGCAACCTGGTTGCCGTCATTTCCGATGGCACCGCTATTCTCGGCCTGGGCAACCTTGGCCCGCTGGCCTCCAAGCCGGTGATGGAAGGCAAGGGCGTGCTGTTCAAGCGCTTCGCCGGCATCGATGTGTTCGACATCGAAGTCGATTCCGAAAGCCCGCAGGCCTTCATCGACACCGTCAAGCGCATTTCCATCACTTTCGGTGGCATCAACCTGGAAGACATCAAGGCGCCAGAGTGCTTCGAGATCGAGCGTGCGCTGATCGAGCAGTGCGACATTCCGGTATTCCACGATGACCAGCACGGCACCGCGATCGTGACCGCGGCCGGCATGATCAACGCCCTGGAAATCGCCGGCAAGACCCTGGCCGACGCCAAGATCGTCTGCCTGGGCGCCGGCGCTGCCGCCATCTCCTGCATGAAGTTGCTGGTGAGCATGGGCGCACAGATCGAGAACATCTTCATGGTCGACCGTACCGGCGTGATCCATTCCGGCCGTGACGATCTGAACCAGTACAAGGCCGTGTTCGCCCACGCGACCGACAAGCGTACCCTGGCCGATGCCCTGCAAGGCGCCGATGTGTTCGTGGGCCTGTCCGGTCCGAACCTGCTGAGCGCGGAAGGTCTGAAGTCGATGGCGGCCAACCCGATCGTGTTCGCCTGCTCCAACCCTGATCCGGAAATTGCCCCGGAACTGGCCCACGCCACCCGCGACGACGTGATCATGGCAACCGGTCGTTCGGACTATCCGAACCAGGTCAACAACGTGCTGGGCTTCCCCTTCATCTTCCGTGGTGCCCTGGACGTTCGCGCCAAGCGCATCAACGAAGAGATGAAGATCGCGGCGGCCATCGCCCTGAAGGACCTGGCCAAGCTGCCAGTGCCTCAGGAAGTCTGCGACGCCTACGGCGGCCAGGCGCTGGAGTTCGGTCGTGAGTACATCATTCCCAAGCCAATGGATGCCCGCCTGATCACCGTGATCTCCGATGCCGTGGCCAAGGCCGCCATCGAGACCGGCGTGGCCACCCTGCCGTATCCGAAGAACTATCCGCTGAAAAGCGTGGATGACGTGTTCAACGGCTAACAGCAGCCCATAAAAAACCCGGCCATCGAGCCGGGTTTTTTATGGGAGCGTTTCAAGCTTCAAGCTGCAAGAGAAGGCGCTGTCGCTTCTTCTTGCGGCTTGGGGCTGGCAGCTTGAGCTGCTCTCTTAGAACAGATCGATCGGTGCCGCCTCGTCGGCAGGCAGCGGGCTGCCGGGCGCGACGCCATTGCCCAGCTCGTTGACCGACGGTGGAGTGTCTTCGCTCTTGAACAGTTCGAAGTAGGCATTCGGCGTGCCTGGGGCGGCTGCACGACCGCTGACCGGATCGACCCGCAGGCTGAGGATGCCTTCCGGCTCGGGCTGGGTGTGCGGTGGCTTGTCCTTGAGCGCGGCGCCCATGAAGTTCATCCAGATCGGCAGTGCGACGGTGCCGCCGTATTCGCGGCGTCCCAGGCTTTCGGGTTGGTCGAAGCCGGTCCACACGGTGGTCACGTAGTCGGCGTTGTAGCCTGAGAACCAAGCGTCCTTGGACTCGTTGGTGGTACCGGTCTTGCCGGCCAGGTCCGGACGGCCCAGCGCCAGGGCACGGCGGCCGGTTCCCAGCTTGATCACGTCCTCGAGCATGCTGTTGAGGATGTAGGCGGTGCGTCCGTCGATGATTCGTTCGGCCACCGCTGGGGCCTGTGCAGTCGGCTGCACCGGGTTATCGCCGGCCACGGTATTGACCGTGAAGCCTTGCTCGGGTGCGGCGATTCCGCTGCTGGCGGTGTTGCCATTGGGCACGCTGGGCGGGTTGGCGCTGAACAGCTGTTCGCCGTTGCGGCTTTCGATCTTGTCGATGATATAGGGGGTGACCTTGTAGCCGCCGTTGGCGAAGGTGCTCCAGCCGGTGGCGATCTCCATGGGGGTCAGGGTCGCGGTGCCGAGGGCCAGGGACAGGTTGCGCGGCAGATCCTGCTTGTTGAAGCCGAACTTGCTGATGTAGTCGATGGTGCGATCCACGCCCATGCTTTGCAGCAGGCGGATCGACACCAGGTTGCGCGACTTGTACAGCGCCTCGCGCATGCGGATCGGGCCGAGGAAGGTGTTGGTGTCATTCTTCGGGCGCCAGACCTTGTCCAGGTACTCGTCGACGAACACGATTGGCGCGTCGTTCACCAGGCTGGCCGGGGTATAGCCGTTGTCCAGGGCGGCGCTGTAGATGAACGGCTTGAAGCTGGAGCCGGGCTGGCGCTTGGCCTGCATCGCGCGGTTGTAGTTGCTCTGCTCGAAGGCGAAGCCGCCGACCAGTGCGCGGATTGCCCCGTTTTGCGGGTCCAGGGTCACCAGGGCGCCCTGGGCGACCGGGATCTGGCTGAACTTCAGCGAGTTGTCCGCCTGGCGCTGTACGCGCACCAGGTCACCGACCTGCGCCACGTCCGATGGCTGGCGCGGTACGGCGCCCATGCTGTTGGTGTTGAGGAATGGGCGGGCCCATTTCATGGTCTCCCAGGCCACATGTTCCTGGCCGTTGCGAGTCAGCACCTGGACGCCGTTCTTCTCGATCAGGGTCACGATCGCCGGCTCCAGCCCGCTGATGGTCCGCTGCTTGGTCAGTTCGGTGCTCCAGGCTGCCTGGGTCTTGCCGGGCAGGCGCGATTCCGGGCCACGGTAGCCGTGGCGCTGGTCGTAGGTCATCAAGCCTTCATGAACGGCGGTGTTGGCCATTTCCTGCAGGTCGCTGGGCACCGTGGTGGTCACCCGGAAACCTTCGGTGTAGGCATCGCTGCCATAGCGCCCGACCATCTCGGCCCGGGCCATCTCGGCGACGTAGGGGGCGTTCACCTCCGGGGTCGGGACGTGGTAACTGGCGTTGAGCGGCTCGTTGACCGCTTCGGTGTAGGCCGCCTCGGTGATCTTGCCGAGCTTGTACATGCGCCCCAGGATCCAGTCGCGCCGTTCCTTGCTGCGCGCCGGGTTGGCCAGGGGGTTGAAGCGCGAGGGCGCCTTGGGCAATCCGGCGATCATCGCCATCTGCGCCAGGCTGACATCACGAATGGACTTGCCGTAGTACACCTGCGCCGCTGCCTCGATCCCGTAGGCTCGGTTGCCCAGGTAGATCTTGTTGACGTACAGCTCGAGGATCTCGTCCTTGGTCAATTGGCGCTCGATCTGCAGGGCCAGGAGGATCTCGGTGGTCTTGCGCGAAAAGCTGCGCTCGCTGGAGAGGAAGAAGTTCTTCGCCACCTGCATGGTGATTGTGCTGCCGCCGGACTGGATGTGCCCGCTCTTGACCAGCTGGGTCGCGGCCCGCATCAGGCTGCTGGGGTCAACTCCGTAATGGTTGGCGAAGTTGTCGTCTTCAGCACTTAGTAACGCATTGATGAAGTTGGGGGGAATGTCGGCGAAACGGATAGGAGTACGGCGCATCTCGCCGAATTCGGCGATCAACTTGCCGTCGCTGCTGTACACCCGCAGAGGAATCTGCAACTGGATACTTCTCAGGGCCTCTACCGATGGCAAGCCAGGACTAAGATAGAGAAACGCACCGGAGAGGGCGAGGAGCAGCCCGCAGAACACCGCTACGATGGACCACCCGAAAAACTTCAGCAGACGAATCAAGGCTTTTGGATTTCCAGAGAAAGGAATGAATTAGGCGTCGGGGCATTCACGGTCATCAGGACCGACCCACGCTGCGGGTAAACGCGGAAAAAAACGCGGGCATTATAAGCATTTTCCGCCCAGAGCGTCATTTGACCGTCTGTCAAGACGCGACGATCGAGCGCACTGCGGCTCAAGGAATCCGTAACCTACGGATAGTCATAAGGAATTGGTCGTGCTTGGACTATTCAGCAAAAAGTCGAGTTCCCTGCTGGGGATCGATATCGAGGCGACGGCGGTCACGCTTCTGGCCTTGAGCCGCCAGGGCAACGGTTACCGGGTCGAAACCTATGCCAGGCAACCCCTGGCTCCCGGCGTGGTGCAGGATCGGTCGATCGTCGACCCCGAAGCATTGGCCAGGTCCTTGTCCAGCGTCCTGCTCAAGGCCGGTACCGGCCTGGGCAACGTGGCGGTGGCGGTGTCCGATGAGGCTGTGATCAGCAAGGTGATCGAAGTGCCGGCGGGGTTGTCGGAACTGGAGCTGGAAGATCAGGTTTTGCTGGAGGCGGAACAGTACATCCCCTATCCCCTGGAGGACGCAGCCATCGATTTCGACAGGCAAGGGGCGGTGCCTGGCCGCTCCGAACGGGACCAGGTATTGCTGGTGGCTTGTCGCCGCGAACAGGTTGCGTCCCTGGAATCAGTACTGGCCCTGGCCAACCTGAATGTGCAGGTGGTGGAGACCCAGTCACTTGCCCGGGAGCGCTGCCTGTCGTTGCTGGGGGCGGGAAAGGCGACCCAGGCGGTCCTGGACATCGGCCTGGAGCGCAGCTTGTTCAACGTGATGCATGATCAGCGGGTCATTCATGTCCGCGAACAGCTGTTCGGCAGCCGTCAGTTGCAGGATGCCCTGCAGCGTCATGGGCTGACGCTGGAGGAGGTATTGCTGGCCCAGCGCCATGGCCTCCCGCTCCAGGATCATGACGGGGAGGTGCTGCACCTGTTCGAGGACAGTCTTGTGCTACAGGCGACCCATGCATTGCAGCAGTTCGCCGAATCGCCCCGGCAGCGACCCGTTGACCTGTTGCTGCTGGCGGGCGCTGCCAGCCGTCTGGAGGGCCTGGCCCATCGTGTGGAGGAGCGCCTGGGCATGACCACCCGTGTCGCCAACCCTTTTCGTGACATGTCCTGCAGCCCGGGGGTGGATGCCCTGGCGCTCGCTGACCAGGCCCCGACCCTGTTGTCCGCCTGTGGCCTGGCCTTGAGAGGAGTGCACTGATGTCCCGGATCAACCTACTGCCCTGGCGCGAGGCTTCACGGGAGCTGCGTCGACGACGGTACTTCCGGGTGCTGGTGGTGATGGTGCTGTTGGGTGCCGGGGTGATCCTGCTGGCAGACGTCTACATCTCGCGGATCATTGAGCGGCTGCACCTGCGCAATCAGTACCTGGAACAGGCCTCGGTACGCCTGGACGACCGGCTCGCCAGTCTTCATGAGCTCAAGTCCCAGCGCCAGCAACTGATTGAGCGCATGAAGATCGTCGAGGAACTGCAAGAACACCGGTCGTCCAGCGTGCAGTTTTTCGAACAACTGGCCCGCAGCCTGCCGGACGGCGTCTATTTCACCGAGCTTGAACAGCAGGGGCGCAGTCTGGACATCAAGGGGGCCGCAGAGTCCAACGAGCGAGTTTCCGAATTGCTGCGCAACCTGCAGTTCGCCGAAGGTTTTGCCGCTCCTGAGCTGGGTGAGGTCAGGCAGGCTGCAGAGGGTGGCCAGGGATTGCACAACCGGTTTCGGCTAAGGGTGCAGCAGGTGCCTCTCTCCTCCCGGGATTCGATGCCGTGAGTCGCAAGCCATGGTGGGACCCCTTGCAGGGCGCCGATGTGCGAACGCTGGCATTGGACAATCCTGGTGCCTGGCCGGCCCCGCTCAGGGTGCTGCTGGCGATTCTGGTCCTGCTGGGGGTTCTGGTGGCGGGTCGCGGGTTTTATCTGGAGGGAGGCCTGGCGCATCTGGGGCAATTGCGCCAGAAAGAAGCCCGGTTCAAGGAGCAGGTCGCCGGCAAGGTGCGTGAGGGAGCCGAACTCGAAGCCTACCAGCAGCAGTTGGCGCTGATGCAGGCTCAGCTTCGACTATGGCTGGGTCAGTTTCCCAGCGATGCCGAAGTGCCTGGCCTGTTGGAGGACATCAGTCGTGCAGGCCTGGACGTCGGGCTGGATTTCGAGGAGATCCGGTTGCAGGCCGAGTTGCCCCGGCAGCATTTCGTGCAACTGCCGATCCAGCTCACGGTTACGGGTGCCTACCATGACCTGGCGACTTTCGTCAGTGGCCTTGCCGGCCTGACCCGAATCCTCACGGTGCACGATATTCGGATCAGGCCGGTGGCTGCAGGCAACTCCATGCGCTTGCGAATGCAACTGGAAGCGCGGACCTATAGATATGACAGCCAGAAGGCACGCTCATGAACGGTGTCCGCGGTTTGCTGGGGGTTGCAGTCTGCATCGGCCTCGCGGGATGTGCGGCCGAGACGGGGCACGCCGACCTGGAGGCATACCTGGACGCGGCGCGGACACAGGCCACCGTCCAGCTCGAGCCTGCCCCGACCCTTCGTCCGGTTCCGACGCCCAGTTACGGCGCCAGCGCATTGCGCAGCCCGTTCCAGATCCCTCTGGGCGCCTCTGTCGCCGACCGGCAAGGCGCAGCAGTACCTGGCATGAATGACCCGGCTCGGGTCCGCGAGCCTCTCGAGGGTTTCGATATCGAGCAGTTGCAGATGGTCGGAACCCTGTCCGGCGCTGCCGGGAGTTTCGTCCTGCTGCGTGGGGGCGGCGTGGTGTATCGCTTGCGGATCGGCGACTACCTGGGGCGCGATCAGGGCCGGATCGTGGCCATCGGCGATTCCCGGGTAGACGTCGTGGAGGTGGTTCCCGATGGAGCGGGAGCCTGGCTGGAGCGATCGCGGACGCTGGCGCTGAAAACACACTCTTGAATGGAATCAGGATAATGAGCAGGACTGTTTCAGCCAGTAGCCTGGCGCTATGGGCCGTGTTGCTGGTGTCTGCCAGCGCCTCCGGGGTCGGCGCCGTGGGCGACGCAGGAAGCCCGGTCTACAGTGGCGACAAGCTTTCCCTGAACTTCCAGGACATCGAAGTACGTGCGGTGCTGCAACTGATCGCCGACTTCACGGGGCTCAACCTGGTGGCCAGTGACACGGTCCAGGGCAGCATTACCCTGCGCCTGCGGGGCGTACCCTGGGACCAGGCCCTGGACCTCGTGCTCAAGACCAAGGGCCTGGACCAGCGCCGGATCGGCAATGTGTTGCTGGTGGCCCCGGCTGAAGAAATCGCTGCCCGGGAACTCCAGGAGCTGGAATCGCAAAAGCAGTTGGAGGACCTGGCGCCCCTGCGTCGAGAGCTGGTGCAGGTCAATTACGCAAAGGCTGCGGACATCGCCCGGTTGTTCCAGTCGGTGACCGGCAGCGACGACCGGGTCGGCGAGCGTGGCTCCATCAGCGTCGACGAGCGCACCAACAACATCATTGCCTACCAGAACCAGGAACGCCTCGACGAGTTGCGGCGCATCGTTGCCCAGCTGGACGTTCCGGTACGCCAGGTGATGATCGAGGCGCGGATCGTCGAGGTCAACGTCGACTACGACAAGGGGCTGGGTGCACGTTGGGGCGGGTCATTGCAGAATCGGGGCAACTGGAGCCTGTCCGGGCCTGCCGGCTCGGCGTCCAGCGGTGTCGGGGGTGGTCACTTGCCTTTCGTCGACCTGGGCGTCGTCGCCAAGACCTCGGGCATGGGCATCGCCTACATCACCGATAACCTCCTGCTGGACCTGGAGCTGACCGCCATGGAAAAGAGCGGTAATGGCGAGATCGTCTCCCAGCCCAAGGTGGTCACCTCCGACAAGGAAACCGCCAGGATTCTCAAGGGCACCGAGATTCCCTATCAGGAGGCCAGCTCCAGTGGTGCGACCTCGGTATCGTTCAAGGAGGCTTCGCTGTCTCTTGAAGTGACGCCGCAGATCACCCCGGACCACCAGGTGGTCATGGACGTCAAGGTCACCAAGGATGAGCCGGATTACCTGAACAAGGTTCAGGAGGTGCCGCCCATCCGCAAAAACGAAGTCAATGCCAAGGTGCTGGTGCGTGACGGGCAAACCATTGTCATCGGCGGTGTTTTTTCCAATACGAAAAGCACGGTAGTAGATAAAGTGCCATTTCTGGGCGATGTGCCGTATCTTGGCCGCCTTTTCCGGCGAGACGCGGTGTCGGAGAAAAAATCCGAGCTGTTGGTGTTTCTCACTCCGCGTATCATGAACAACCAGGCGATTGCTGCGAGTCATTGATTCTGTGCGAAATTTGATTCTTGTTGGGCCAATGGGGGCTGGAAAAAGCACCATCGGCCGCTTGCTGGCCAAAGAGTTGCGCCTGCCATTCAAAGATTCCGATAAGGAAATTGAACTGCGCACAGGTGCGAATATCCCGTGGATCTTCGATAAGGAAGGCGAGCCGGGTTTTCGTGATCGTGAGCAGGCAATGATCGCCGAGTTGTGCGGTACTGACGGCATGGTCCTGGCTACCGGCGGCGGCGCAGTGATGCGCGAGGCCAATCGTCGGGCGTTGTACGCCGGCGGACGAGTGGTCTACCTGCACGCTTCGGTGGAACAACAGGTGGGGCGCACGGCGCGGGACCGCAATCGTCCCCTGCTGCGTACCGCCGACCCGGCCAAGACACTGCGGGATCTGCTGGAGATCCGTGACCCGCTTTATCGGGAAATTGCCGACCTGGTGGTGGAAACCGATGAGCGGCCACCGCGATTGGTGGTGCTGGACATCCTAGAGCGCCTGCTGCAACTGCCCCCCCGTTAATACGCCGGGCGAAATGCGCTATTCTCGGCGTCGCGCCAGATCGCCAAGGTGTGGCGCAGAGCTATCGGGCTGCGTCAGATGACCAGGCGAGGCCCATCGTCAATGCAAGGCACATCGCCTGCTTCCATCTTCACTGTGGGGACACATGCAGACACTTAAGGTCGATCTAGGCGAGCGCAGCTACCCGATTCACATTGGTGAAGGATTGTTGGACCGGCCCGAGCTGCTGGTGCCGCATATCGCCGGTCGGCAAGTGGCGATCATCTCCAATGAAACCGTCGCGCCGCTGTACCTTGAGCGTCTGACCAATGCCCTGGGGCAATTCTCGGTGATCTCGGTGGTCCTGCCCGATGGCGAGGCCTACAAGAATTGGGAAACCCTGCAACTGATCTTCGACGGCCTGCTGACTGCCCGTCACGATCGCCGTACCACGATCATCGCCCTCGGCGGCGGGGTGATCGGTGACATGGCCGGGTTTGCGGCGGCCTGCTATCAGCGTGGTGTCGATTTCATCCAGATTCCCACCACCCTGCTGTCCCAGGTCGACTCCTCGGTAGGCGGCAAGACCGGTATCAACCACCCGCTGGGCAAGAACATGGTGGGTGCCTTCTACCAGCCGAACGTGGTGCTGATCGATACCACCAGCCTCAAGACCCTGCCGAGCCGCGAACTGTCGGCGGGCCTGGCGGAGGTCATCAAGTACGGCCTGATCTGCGACGAGCCCTTCCTCACCTGGCTGGAAGAGAATGTCGATCGCCTGCGGGCACTGGATCCGCAGGCACTGACCTATGCCATCGAACGCTCCTGCGCGGCCAAGGCTGCCGTGGTGGGCGCCGATGAACGCGAGTCGGGGGTGCGCGCCACCCTCAATCTCGGCCATACCTTCGGCCACGCCATCGAGACCCACATGGGTTACGGTGTCTGGCTGCACGGTGAGGCGGTGGCTGCCGGTACCGTGATGGCCCTGGAAATGTCCGCACGCCTGGGCTGGATCAGCAACCAGGAGCGCGATCGTGGTATCGCCCTGTTCCTGCGCGCGGGCCTGCCGGTCATCCCTCCCGAGGAGATGAGCGAGGCAGATTTTCTCGAACACATGGCAATTGACAAGAAAGTGATCGATGGTCGTTTGCGCCTGGTGCTGCTACGTCGCATGGGCGAAGCCACAGTGACCGACGACTATCCGAAAGAGGTTCTACAGGCCACGCTGGGAGCGGATTACCGCGCCCTGGCTCAGCTTAAAGGTTGATAAGATCCAATGACTAGTTTGCACGCGGACGAGGCATTCCTCGGCCATTACCAGTTGAGCCACGACCCTTTCGCCCCTCGGGTCCCCGGCTTCAAGTTCTTCCCTGCCCAGCGCAAGCCTGTGCTGGGGCAGCTGCATCACCTGGCCCGCTACAGCCAGCTGCTGCTGGTGGTCACCGGCCCCCAGGGCAGTGGCAAGACCCTGTTGCGCCAGGCGCTGGTCGCCAGTACCAACAAGCAATCGGTGCAGAGCGTGGTGGTTTCCGCGCGCGGTGCCGGTGATGCCGCCGGGGTGCTGCGCCAAGTGGCCCAGGCCTTGAATGTGGCCCAGGCCGAGATCGGTGCGATCCTGGCCCAGGTGGTGCAACTGGCCCTGACCGGCCAGGAGGTCTACCTGCTGGTGGACGACGCCGAACAGCTCGACGAGTCCGCGCTCGAGGCCCTGCTGGCGCTGGCCGCTGGTGCACCGGAGGGGCGTCCCCATGTGTTCCTGTTCGGTGAGTCGTCGCTGATTGCCGCGCTGGACCCGTTCAGCTCCGAGCAGGAGCTGTTCCACATCATCGAATTGCAGCCCTACACCGAGGAGGAAACCCGCGAATACCTGTCCCAGCGCCTCGAGGGCGCCGGCCAGGGCATCGAACTTTTTTCCGCGGATCAGATCAGTGATATTCACGAAAGCTCCGATGGCTGGCCGGGCAATATCAACCAGGTCGCCAGGGATGCGATGATCGAAGCAATGATCGCCAGCCGCTCTGCGGTAAAGCGTCCAAGTATGGGGTTCAACATGCCTAAGAAACACGTATTGGCCATTTCCGCCGTAGTGGTCGTGGCTGTTGCCGCGGCCTGGCTGATGCCGGGTCGCGGCAAGGCGCCCGCCACCGGGACGCCGGCCAATGAGCAGGCGCAATTGCCGCTGGGCCAGGCACCGAACGCCAATGGCAGCCCGGCAGTGGAGTTCGCCGGTTCGTCGCAACCGATGCCGCTGCCGCTGGTCGGCCAGTCGCAGCCCGTGATGCGGGGGCCGCTGGCCGAAGCAGCGGGCGGTATCACCGAGGGTGACGACGGTGTGCCGGTAGCAGGCTCCAGCGCCGTTCCGCCAACCGTGACCACCACCGCACCTCCTGTCGGCGTTCCAGCGGGCCCGGCCGCAACTGCGACGCCACGTCCGACTCCAGCACCGGCACCTGCCCCGGTTGCCACTGCCAAGCCTGCTCCGACGCCCAAGCCGGTAGAGAAGGCTGTGGCCGCCAAGCCAGCCCCTGCCGCCAAACCGGCAGACAAACCCCTCACCGTGGCCAAGGCTGCGACCGGTGGCAGCTGGTATGCCGGCCAGGCGCCTGGCAACTACGTGGTACAGATCCTGGGCACCAGCTCCGAGGCCACTGCGCAGGGTTTCGTCAAGGAACAGGGCGGCGAGTACCGCTACTTCAAGAAAGTCCTCAACGGCAAACCGCTGTATGTGATCACCTACGGCAACTTCTCCAGCCGCGATGCAGCGGTCAGCGCCATCAAATCCTTGCCAGCGAAGGTTCAGGCTGGTAAACCTTGGCCTCGCACTGTCGCCAGCGTTCAACAAGAACTGGCAACGGCCCGCTGAAGATTCGGCGGCCTTACCCAGGCCGCCTCTCCCGGCAACCTCAAATTTCCGCATCGGCATGCTGCCTTACAGGCCGCGTGCCTTGTGGTGTCTGCGTCACAGTAGTTTTTGAGTCGCTGCAGTCAAAGACAAAACTTTTTGACTAGCACAGCATATCGATTTAAAACGTTCATAAATGCGACACGAATTTGCGATTGATCGTCGCTAAATTTGTGGGGCTTTGTGTCGGTGTGTACAATGACCTCCCTTTTGCCCCCGCAAAGCCGGCGTACGTTCGGTGTGGAAGGTAAGCGGTTGAATTGAAAAGAAATTTGTCTCGAAAAGAGGCAGCCTGGTGAGAAAGTGTCTATGAAAGCAGGTCTGTACCAACCCGATGAATTTAAGGATAACTGTGGTTTCGGCCTGATCGCCCACATGCAGGGCGAACCCAGTCATACCCTGTTGAAAACGGCCATCGAGGCCCTGACCTGTATGACCCACCGCGGTGGGATCAACGCGGACGGCAAGACCGGTGACGGTTGCGGTCTGCTGATACAAAAACCCGACCTGTTCCTGCGCGCCGTCGCCAAGGAGCACTTCGCTACCGATCTGCCCAGGCAATATGCCGTGGGCATGGTGTTCTTCAACCAGGACCCGGTGAAAGCCGAAGCCGCTCGCGACAACATGAACCGCGAGATCCTGGCCGCCGGCCTGCAACTGGTGGGCTGGCGCAAGGTGCCGATCGATACCAGCGTGCTCGGGCGTCTGGCCCTGGAGCGCCTGCCGCAGATCGAGCAAGTGTTCATCGGTGGCGAAGGCCTGAGCGACCAGGATTTCGCCATCAAGCTGTTCAGTTCCCGTCGTCGCTCCTCGGTGGCCAACGCCGCCGACACCGACCACTACATCTGCAGCTTTTCCCACAAGACCATCATCTACAAGGGCCTGATGATGCCGGCGGACCTCGCCGCGTTCTATCCGGACCTGGGTGACGAGCGTCTGCAGACCGCGATCTGCGTGTTCCACCAGCGCTTCTCCACCAATACCCTGCCGAAGTGGCCGCTGGCCCAGCCCTTCCGCTTCCTCGCCCACAACGGCGAGATCAACACCATCACCGGCAACCGCAACTGGGCGGTGGCCCGGCGCACCAAGTTCGCCAACGACCTGATCCCTGACCTGGAAGAACTGGGTCCGCTGGTCAACCGCGTAGGTTCCGACTCCTCGAGCATGGACAACATGCTCGAGCTGATGGTCACCGGTGGCATCGACCTGTTCCGCGGCGTGCGCATGATCATTCCGCCGGCCTGGCAGAACGTCGAGACCATGGACGCCGACCTGCGTGCGTTCTACGAATACAACTCCATGCACATGGAACCGTGGGATGGTCCTGCGGGCGTGGTCATGACCGACGGCCGCTACGCCGTCTGCCTTCTGGACCGCAATGGCCTGCGCCCGGCGCGCTGGGTCACCACCACCAACGGCTTCATCACCCTGGCCTCGGAAATCGGCGTCTGGAACTACCAGCCCGAGGACGTGATCGCCAAGGGCCGTGTCGGCCCGGGGCAGATCTTTGCCGTGGACACCGAGACGGGGCAGATCCTCGACACCGACGCCATCGACAACCGCCTCAAGTCCCGTCATCCCTACAAGCAATGGCTGCGCAAGAACGCCCTGCGCATCCAGGCCACCATGGAAGACAACGACCACGGTTCGGCCTTCTACGATGTCGACCAGCTCAAGCAGTACATGAAGATGTACCAGGTCACCTTCGAGGAGCGTGACCAGGTGCTGCGTCCACTGGGCGAGCAGGGCTACGAGGCCGTGGGCTCCATGGGCGACGACACGCCGATGGCCGTGCTGTCCCAGCGCGTGCGCACGCCCTACGACTACTTCCGCCAGCAGTTCGCCCAGGTCACCAACCCGCCGATCGACCCGCTGCGCGAAGCCATCGTCATGTCCCTGGAAATCTGCCTCGGTGCCGAGCGCAACATTTTCCAGGAATCGCCCGAGCATGCCTCGCGGGTGATCCTCAGCTCGCCGGTGATCTCCCCGGCCAAGTGGCGTTCGCTGATGAACCTCGAGCGCCCGGGCTTCGAGCGCCAGATCATCGACCTGAACTACGACGAAAGCGTCGGTCTGGAAGCGGCGATCCGCAATGTCGCCGACCAGGCTGAAGAAGCTGCCCGTGCCGGCCGCACCCAGATCGTCCTGAGCGACCGTCATATCGCTCCGGGCAAGCTGCCGATCCACGCGTCCCTGGCCACCGGCGCGGTGCACCACCGCCTGACTGAAAAGGGCCTGCGCTGTGATTCCAACATTCTTGTGGAAACCGCCACCGCCCGTGACCCGCATCACTTCGCGGTGCTCATCGGTTTCGGCGCCTCGGCGGTCTATCCGTTCCTGGCCTACGAAGTGCTGGGCGACCTGATCCGCACTGGCGAAGTGCTGGGCGACCTCTACGAGGTGTTCAAGAACTATCGCAAGGGCATCACCAAGGGCTTGCTGAAGATCCTGTCGAAGATGGGCATCTCCACCATTACCTCTTATCGCGGCGCCCAGTTGTTCGAGGCCATCGGCCTGTCCGAGGAAGTCTGCAACCTGAGCTTCCGGGGCGTGCCGAGCCGGATCAAGGGTGCGCGCTTCGTCGACATCGAAGCTGAACAGAAAGCCCTGGCCTTCGAGGCCTGGAGTCCGCGCAAGCCGATCCAGCAGGGTGGCCTGCTGAAGTTCGTCCACGGTGGCGAGTACCACGCCTACAACCCGGACGTGGTCAACACCCTGCAGGCCGCCGTGCAGCAGGGCGACTACGCCAAGTTCAAGGAATACACCGCGCTGGTGGACAACCGCCCGGTCTCGATGATTCGCGACCTGTTCCAGGTCAAGACTCTCGAGCAGCCACTGGATCTGGACGAGGTCGAGCCCCTGGAGGCGATCCTCAAGCGCTTCGACTCCGCCGGTATCTCCCTGGGCGCCTTGTCGCCCGAGGCCCACGAGGCGCTGGCCGAGGCAATGAACCGCCTGGGCGCGCGCTCCAACTCCGGCGAGGGCGGCGAAGACCCGGCCCGCTACGGCACCGTCAAGAGCTCGAAGATCAAGCAAGTGGCTACCGGCCGTTTCGGTGTAACCCCCGAATACCTGGTCAACGCCGAGGTACTGCAGATCAAGGTGGCCCAGGGCGCCAAGCCCGGTGAGGGCGGCCAACTGCCCGGCGGCAAGGTCAATGGCCTGATCGCCAAGCTGCGTTATGCCGTGCCGGGCGTGACCCTGATCTCGCCGCCACCGCACCACGACATCTACTCCATCGAAGACCTCTCGCAATTGATCTTCGACCTCAAGCAGGTCAACCCGCAGGCCCTGGTCTCGGTGAAGCTGGTGGCCGAGGCCGGGGTGGGCACCATCGCCGCCGGCGTGGCCAAGGCCTATGCCGACCTGATCACCATCTCCGGCTACGACGGTGGTACTGGTGCGTCGCCGCTGACCTCGATCAAGTACGCCGGTGCGCCCTGGGAGCTGGGCCTGGCGGAAACCCACCAGACCCTGCGCGGCAACGATCTGCGCGGCAAGGTCCGGGTGCAGACCGACGGTGGCCTGAAGACCGGCCTGGACGTGATCAAGGCGGCGATCCTCGGTGCCGAGAGCTTCGGTTTCGGCACCGCGCCGATGATCGCCCTGGGCTGCAAGTACCTGCGCATCTGCCACCTGAACAACTGCGCCACCGGCGTTGCCACCCAGAACGACAAGCTGCGCAAGGACCACTACATCGGCACCGTGGACATGGTGGTGAACTTCTTCACCTACGTGGCCGAGGAAACCCGCGAGTGGCTGGCCAGGCTGGGCGTGCGCTCGCTGCAGGATCTGATCGGTCGTACCGACCTGCTGCAAGTGCTCGAAGGCCAGACAGAGAAGCAGCGCCACTTGGACCTGACCCCCTTGCTGGGCAGCGACCACATTCCGGCGGACAAGCCGCAGTTCTGCCAGGTGGAGCGCAATCCGCCGTTCGACCAGGGCCTGCTGGCCGAGAAGATGGTGGAAATGGCGCGTGCGGCTATCAACGACAAGAGCGGTGCCGACTTCGCCCTGGATATCTGCAACTGCGACCGTTCCATCGGCGCGCGGATTTCCGGCGAGATCGCCAAGGTCCACGGCAACCAGGGCATGGCCCAGGCGCCGATCACCTTCCGCTTCAAGGGCACGGCTGGGCAGAGCTTCGGCGTATGGAACGCCGGTGGCCTGAACCTCTACCTGGAAGGCGACGCCAACGACTACGTGGGCAAGGGCATGACCGGCGGCAAGCTGGTCATCGTCCCGCCCAAGGGCAGCGCCTACAAGACCCAGGACAGTGCGATCGTCGGCAACACCTGCCTGTACGGTGCCACCGGCGGCAAGCTGTTCGCCGCCGGCACCGCAGGCGAGCGTTTCGCCGTGCGCAACTCCGGTGCCCACACGGTGGTGGAAGGCACTGGCGATCACTGCTGCGAATACATGACGGGTGGTTTTGTCTGCATCCTGGGCAAGACCGGTTACAACTTCGGCTCAGGCATGACGGGCGGTTTCGCCTACGTGCTGGACATGGACAACAGCTTCGTCGACAAGCTGAACCATGAACTGGTGGAAATCCAGCGGATCACTGGCGAGGCGATGGAGGCTTACCGCAGCCATCTGCATCGCGTGCTGACCGAGTACGTGGAAGAAACCGGCAGTGAATGGGGCCATGAGCTCTGGGAAAACCTGGACGACTATGTGCGGCGCTTCTGGCTGGTCAAGCCGAAGGCGGCGAACCTGAAGAACCTGCTCTCCAGCACCCGGGCCAACCCGCAATAAAGCAGCTGCAAGTGGCAAGCCTCAGGCTGCAAGAGACGCAGTACGAGGTTTGCCGGGCATTAGTGATCGACTTGCGGCTTGCAGCTCATAGCTTGCAGCTGCTGTATAGAGGTTTTGATAATGGCTGAACGTCTGAATAACGACTTCCAGTTCATCGATGTCGGGCGCAAGGATCCGAAGAAGAAACTGTTGCGTCAGCGCAAGAAAGAGTTCGTGGAGATCTACGAACCCTTCAAACCCCAGCAGTCGGCCGACCAGGCCCACCGCTGCCTGGGTTGCGGCAACCCGTATTGCGAATGGAAGTGCCCGGTGCACAACTTCATTCCCAACTGGCTCAAGCTGGTGGCCGAGGGCAACATCCTCGCCGCCGCCGAACTGTCACACCAGACCAACACCCTGCCGGAAGTCTGCGGCCGGGTGTGCCCGCAGGACCGGTTGTGCGAGGGGGCCTGCACCCTGAACGACGGTTTTGGCGCGGTGACCATCGGCTCGGTGGAGAAGTACATCACCGACACCGCCTTCGCCATGGGCTGGCGCCCGGACATGTCCAAGGTCAAGCCGACCGGCAAGCGCGTGGCGATCATCGGCGCGGGCCCTGCGGGCCTGGGCTGCGCCGACGTGCTGGTGCGTGGCGGCGTGACCCCGGTGGTGTTCGACCGGAATCCGGAAATCGGCGGCCTGCTGACCTTCGGCATCCCCGAGTTCAAGCTGGAAAAGACCGTGTTGAGCAATCGCCGTGAAGTCTTCAGCGGCATGGGCATCGAGTTCCGCCTCAACACCGAGGTCGGCAAGGACGTGACCATGGAGCAACTGCTCGCCGAGTACGACGCGGTGTTCATGGGCATGGGCAC
The DNA here is from genome assembly GCF_020520285.1 of Pseudomonas sp. L5B5. NCBI lineage: Bacteria > Pseudomonadati > Pseudomonadota > Gammaproteobacteria > Pseudomonadales > Pseudomonadaceae > Pseudomonas > Pseudomonas sp. L5B5. Next base: position 3,678,896 of record NZ_CP084742.1, on the reverse strand, counting down.
CTACACCTACATGAAGGGCGGCTTTGCCGGCGAGGACCTGCCTGGGGTGTACGACGCGCTGGATTTCCTGGTGGCCAACGTCAATCGCAACCTGGGCTTTGAAAAGTCGCCGGAAGACTTTATCGGCATGAACGGCAAGAAGGTGGTGGTGCTCGGCGGCGGCGACACCGCGATGGATTGCAACCGCACCTCCATTCGCCAGGGTGCCAAGTCGGTGACCTGCGCCTATCGGCGCGACGAAGCCAACATGCCCGGCTCGCGCAAAGAGGTGAAGAACGCCAAGGAAGAAGGCGTGAAGTTCCTCTACAACCGCCAGCCCATCGCCATCGTCGGCGAAGACAAGGTCGAGGGCGTGAAGGTGGTCGAGACCCGTCTCGGCGAGCCGGATGCCCGTGGCCGTCGCAGCCCCGAGCCGATCCCGGGCTCCGAGGAGATCATCCCGGCCGACGCCGTGGTCATCGCCTTCGGTTTCCGCCCGAGCCCGGCACCCTGGTTCGAGCAGTTCCAGATCCGGACCGACAGCCAGGGCCGGGTCGTGGCGCCGGAACAGGGCACGTTCAAGCACCAGACCAGCAACCCGAAGATCTTCGCCGGTGGCGACATGGTGCGTGGTTCCGACCTGGTGGTGACGGCGATCTTCGAAGGGCGCAACGCCGCCGAAGGCATCCTCGACTACCTGGGCGTCTGATCGTCGTCGCCTTTGTAGGAGCGAAGCTTGCTAGCGATCAAGGTGTGTCAGGCAACACGAATGCTGGCTGATCCACCGCTATCGCGAGCAAGCTTCGCTCCTACAGGTTGGTTGTACGGGGGCTTCTGTGTGACAAATTGCCCCTATAGATAAAAGGCACGGCTCTTGCCGTGCCTTTTATGTCGCGCTCTGAGAAAATGCCCCCACTTTTTTTCCGGATGCCGACATGACTGCCCTGAAGAACGACCGTTTCCTTCGTGCCCTGCTCAAGCAACCCGTAGACGTCACCCCGGTGTGGATGATGCGTCAGGCCGGGCGCTACCTGCCTGAGTACCGCGCCAGCCGTGCCAATGCCGGCGACTTCATGAGCCTGTGCATGAACCCGGAGTTCGCCTGCGAAGTCACTCTGCAGCCGCTGGATCGTTATCCACAGCTGGATGCGGCAATCCTCTTCTCCGACATCCTGACCATTCCCGATGCCATGGGGCAGGGCCTGTACTTCGAGACCGGCGAAGGCCCGCGCTTCAAGAAAGTGGTCAGTACCCTGGCTGATATCGAAGCCTTGCCGATCCCCGATCCGCACAAGGACCTGGGGTACGTGATGGATGCGGTCAGCACCATCCGTCGTGAGCTCAACGGCCGCGTGCCGCTGATCGGTTTCTCCGGCAGCCCCTGGACCCTGGCCACGTACATGGTCGAAGGCGGTTCGTCCAAGGACTTCCGCAAGTCCAAGGCCATGCTCTACGACAACCCTCAGGCCATGCACCTGCTCCTGGACAAGCTGGCCCAGTCGGTCACCAGCTACCTCAACGGCCAGATCAAGGCCGGCGCCCAGGCGGTGCAGATCTTCGACAGCTGGGGTGGCAGCCTCTCGGCAGCGGCCTATCAGGAGTTCTCCCTGGCCTACATGCGCAAGATCGTCAGCGGCCTGATCCGCGAACATGATGGACGCAAGGTTCCGGTGATCCTCTTCACCAAGGGCGGCGGCCTGTGGCTGGAAAGCATTGCCGACGCCGGCGCAGACAGCCTGGGCCTGGACTGGACCTGTGACATCGGCGAAGCCCGGCGCCGGGTCGGCAGCAAGGTGTCGCTGCAAGGCAACATGGACCCCACCGTGCTCTACGCCAACCCGCAGGCGATCCGTAGCGAAGTTGCGCGCATCCTCGCCAGCTACGGCAAGGGCAGCGGCCACGTGTTCAACCTGGGCCATGGCATCACCCCGGAAGTGAACCCGGAACATGCGGGCGCCTTCCTGCAGGCGGTGCATGAGTTGTCGGCGCAATACCACGAGTAATCGCACTTGCTGCGATCGAGCCCGGCCTTGGCCGGGCTTTTTCTTGCGGGTGAAAAGGCAAGGGCGCCGATTAAGTTTCAATTCAGCCTGGGTGGTTAACCTGGCTGCATCGAAACCCACACTGGATCACTGCCATGAAAACCCGTTACCTCGTGCTCTTGCTCGCTCCGTTGTTCAGCACCGCTGCCCTGGCCGCCGGCTACACCGGCCCTGGTGCCCAGGCGGTCACCACCGTCGTGGCCGCCAAGGATGCCTCGGACGACACCCCGGTGGTACTCCAGGGTTATGTCACCAAGAAGCTGGATAACGACGACAAATACGAATTCAAGGACTCCAGTGGCACCATCACTGTGGAGATCGACGACGAGAACCTGCCCCCCGTGCCGTTCAACGACAAGACCCTGGTCAAGTTGACCGGCGAGGTGGAGAACGGATTGATGAAGCGCGAGATCGACGTCGACCTGGTGGAAATCATCAAGTAAGCCGCTCGTTCGTTTCGCACGATACTGAGGCCGGCGCCCGACCTTGCAGATGCTCTGCGGGAGTCGGGCGCCGGCATGCTTGCCTTGGGTTCAGGGCGCCGCCAGCGGTTGCAGCTTGGCCAGCTTCAAGGCCGCCAGCAAGGCCACCAGCAACAGGGCGCCGATGAACAGGCCGATACCATTCCAGCCCGCCATGTGCCAGAACACCCCGCCTGCGGTGCCGGCGATGCTCGAGCCGGCGTAGTAGCTGAACAGGTACAGTGACGAGGCCTGGCCCTTGGCCTTGGTGGCGCGGCGGCCGATCCAGCTGCTGGCCACCGAATGCGCCCCGAAGAAGCCGAAGGTGAACACCAGCATGCCGATGATCACCACCGGCAGCGACTCCAGCAGGGTCAGGGCAAGACCGGCAAGCATCAGCACGATGGTGGCCCAGAGCATCTTGCGGCGCCCCAGGCGGTCGGCCAGGGCACCGACTTTCGCCGAGCTGTAGATCCCCGACAGATATACCACCGACAGCAGGCCGACGAAGGCCTGGTCCATGTGGTACGGCGCGGCCAGCAGGCGGTAGCCGATGTAGTTGAACAGGGTGACGAATGCGCCCATCAGCACGAAGGCCTCGAGGAACAGCAGCGGCAGGCCGGCATCGCGAAAGTGCAGGGTGAAGCCCTCCAGCAGGCTGCGCGGATGCAGCGAGCGGGGGTGGAAGTTGCGCGACTCGGGCAGGATGCGCCAGAACACCGCCGCGGCGATCAGCGCCAGGGCGCCAATGACGAGCATTGCCGTATGCCAGCTGACGAAATCGATCAGTACGCCGGTGATCAGCCTGCCGGTCATGCCCCCGATGGCGTTGCCGCCGATGTACAGGCCCATGGCCAGGCCGATGTGCTGTGGATGGATCTCCTCGCTCAGGTAGGTCATGGCCACCGCCGCCAGGCCACTCAGGGACAGCCCCACCAGCGCACGCATCATCAGCACCCCCTGCCAGCTGGGCATCAGCGCGCTGGCGATGGTGCACAATGCGGCGGCCAGCAGGGCCGCCACCATCACCGGCTTGCGCCCGATGCGATCGGAAATCGGCCCGGTGACCAGCAGGCCGACGGCCAGCAGCGCAGTGGACACCGACAGCACCAGGCTGCTCTGGGCCGCGTTGATGGAGAAACCCCGGGACAGCAGCGGCATCATCGGTTGCACGCAGTACAGCAGGGCAAAGGTGGCGAAACCGCCGGAGAACAGCGCCAGTACCGTGCGCATGAACATCGGCGTGCCTTTCTCGATGTAGACGTCGTTGAGTTGGGCGACCACCTCGTCCAGGGGTGAAGGAGTGGAAGGGATTTCGTGGGCAAGGGGGGCGACAGCGGTTTTCACGGGGGCCTCGGGGGAGCGCAGCCAATCAGGCAATGGAAAAAGCATATAGCTGGCTAATGATTCCTTCCAATATATTGTTCGACCTGTTTGATAGGTTTAACGACTCAATGGAGCCCCCATGGAATTGCGTCACCTGCGCTACTTCATCGCTGTTGCCGAAGAGCTGCACTTCGGTCGCGCTGCCCAGGCCCTGGGCATCTCCCAGCCGCCCCTGAGCCAGCAGATCCAGGCCCTGGAGCAGGAGCTGGGCGCGCGCCTGTTCGAGCGTACCAATCGTCGGGTCGAGCTCAGCGAGGCCGGCCGGCTGTTCCTCGAAGAGGCACGCCTGGCATTGGCCCAGGTGGACAAGGCGGCCGATGTGGCGCGGCGCGCGCAACTGGGCGAGCTGGGTGAGCTGAAGATCGGCTTCACCTCGTCGGCGCCCTTCAACTCGACGATTCCCCAGGCGATCTTCGCCTTTCGCCAGCGCTTTGCCGCCGTGTACCTCAAGCTCAAGGAAATGAGCAGCACCCAGGTGGCCCAGGCGCTGGTGGACCAGGACATCCAGGTCGGCATCATGCGGCCCTTGCCCCTGCCGGATGCGCTGTCGGTGGTGGAACTGCTGCGCGAGCCGCTGGTGGCGGTGCTCAGTTCCAAGCATCCGCTGGCCACCGGCCGCGAAGAAGGGCTGCACCTGTCCGAGCTGGCCCAGGAGCCCTTCGTGTTCTTTCCCCGCAGTTATGGCAGCGGCTTGTATGCCCAGTTGTTGAACCTGTCCCGGGAGGCCGGTTTCACTCCGCATTTTGCCCAGGAGGCTTCGGAAGCCATGACCATCATCGGCCTGGTGGCCGCAGGCCTGGGGGTTTCGGTGCTGCCGGCGTCCTACCAGCGCATGCGTATCGACGGCGTGGTCTATCGCCGGCTGCTGGACCCGGACGCCATGACCGCGGTGTGGCTGGTACAACGCAAGGACCAGTGCTCGCCCATGGCCAGGGGGTTCGTCGAGCTATTGACGCGCAAGACCGGGGCCACGTCCTGAGGGTGCGTTGGGGCGGAGCGGGGTCTGCAGGAACACCAGGTCGCCGCGCAGCGCCACGCCAGCCATCAGCACCCCGGCATGGCACTCGTAGGTGTTGAGGTCCTTGCGTACATGGTGCTTGTAGTAGCTGACGATGTTGGTCACGGCATTGGCGCCCACCCGCTTGGCCGCGGCCTGCAGGGTGATCAGGGCCGATTGCAGAGCCCATTCGCAGGCGGCGATATCGCTCTTGTTGAAGGCATTGGTCTTCTTGTTGGTGGCCAGCTCGGTGACCTTGACCCGGAGCACCGGGGGATGCGGGTTGCCCGCCAGGTGGAACGTCACGCTGCCATCCAGGCGCCCGGCCCGCAGGGCATCGGATACCACGCTCTCGAAAGGCATGTACATCAGGTTGGTGGCCTGGCTGACGGGGCTGAAGACGGACAACAGGGCCAGGGCAATCAGCGCTTTCACTTGCATGGTCGGCTCCTTGACGGATGTGAAAGGCAAGCCGTCATGGCGCGTCGGCCCGCTGTTGCGAGTGTAGACGCTGATCGATCTTGTAGCCGCTGTCGAGCTGTCGAGCTGGCGAGGCTGCGCCTGGGCCGTCAGGCCTTCAGGATCTGCGCCCGCTTTGCGCGCGTGCGCAGCCTCGCTGGCGCTCGACAGCGGCTACCCAGGTCATTGGGCCGCGGGAAAGGCCTTGGCGGAGTTGGACAGTTGCTGCGCGGTGCGCTGGTTCTGGCCGTCGCGCAGGTCCCGCAGGATGCCCTTGTCCAGCAGGCGTACCCAGCGGATGTAGTTCTTGTGGATCTTGCCGTCCTTGTAGTCCAGGGCGCGGCTGTCGCGGTAGACGATCTTGTAGTTGTTGGCGGAGTACTGGATGTCGATCTCTGCGTGGAACTGCTCGCGCACGGTGATCTCGGCCTGGATCAGCTCCGGGCTGATGCGTTGCACCGTCCACTGGCGGGCCACCAGGTTCTTCAGGATTGCCTGTTTGACCTGCTCGTGGTCGGCCTGGATGGTGGCCGGAATGATGCGATTGGGGGTGTACATCGGCTTGCTGGTACAGGCCGAGGTGCCCAGCAGGGCAAGGACAATCAAGGTGGCGCGAAACAGGGAAGACATTCCATTTTCTCCAGGGGTCAGGACCAGCGACGGAAGATCAACGACGTGTTGACCCCGCCGAAGGCAAAGTTGTTGTTCATTACGTATTCGTGGCTCATGGCACGCAAGCCGCCTTGCAGGTAGTCCAGCTCGCCGCAGCGAGGGTCGACCCGGTCCAGGTTGCAGGTGTGCACGTAGAGGTCGCGCTTGAGCATCTCGATGCTGAACCAGGATTCCAGGGCCCCGCAGGCACCGAGGGTGTGGCCGAGGAAACTCTTTTGCGAACTGATGGGCATGCGGCTGCCGAACAGGCTGCTGGTGGCCTGGGTCTCGGCAATGTCGCCCTGTTCGGTGGCCGTGCCATGGCCGTTGACGTAGCCAATGGCCGCTGGCGCCAGGGCCGCATCCTCGAGGGCCAGTTCCATGGCCCGGCGCATGGTGCTCTGCTCCGGGCGGGTGGTGTGCTGGCCGTCGGCGTTGCTGCCGAAACCGACGATTTCCGCGTGGATCCGCGCGCCCCTGGCCAGGGCGTGCTCAAGCTCCTCGAGCACCAGCATGCCGCCCCCTTCACCGATCACCAGGCCGTCGCGATCGCAGTCGTAGGGCCGCGGACTGGTGTGGGGCGCGTCGTTCTTCAAGCTGGTGGCATAGAGCGCATCGAACACCATGGCCTCGGTGGGGCACAGTTCCTCGGCACCTCCGGCGAGCATCATCGGCAAACGGCCGTACTTGATCGCCTCATAGGCATAACCGACGCCCTGGCTGCCGCTGGTACAGGCGCTGGAGGTGGGGATCAAGCGTCCGGTGAGGCCGAAGAAGATGCTGATATTGGCCGCCGTGGTGTGGGGCATCATGCGCACGTAGGAGTTGGCATTGAGCCCTTCGGCCACCGAGTTCAGCAGCATGTTGCCGAAGGCCTTGATCTCCTCGGTGCTGCCGGTGGACGAGCCGCAGGCCACGCCCATGCGCCCATCCTTGATCGAGGGATCGTCCAGCAGGCCGGCATCGGCCAGCGCCTGTTCGGCGGCGCCGACTGCGAGCCGCGAGACCCGGCCCATGCTGCGCAACTGCTTGCGGGTCCAGTGCCCGGGGACCTGGAAATCGTCGATGGGACCAGCCAGGCGGGTGTTGAGCTCGCTGAACCGATCCCACTCGTCCATGCGCCGGATACCGCTGCGGTTGGCGGCAAAGTGTTCGGCAATGCTGTCCCAGTCGCGGCCCAGGGAGGTGATGCCGGCCATTCCGGTGACGACCACGCGTTTCATCAGCACAGGCCCCCGTTGACCGCCAGCACCTGGCGAGTGATGTAGGCGGCCTCGGCGGACACCAGGAAGTTCACCGCGCTGGCGACCTCCTCGGGGGTGCCCATGCGCTGCGCAGGAATCATTTTCAGCAGTTCTTCCACTGGCACGTTCTCATCCAGCATGGCGGTATCGATCAGCCCCGGGGCGACGCAGTTGACGGTGATCTTGCGCTTGCCCAGCTCGATGGCCAGGGCCTTGGCGGCGCCGATCACGCCGGCCTTGGAGGCACTGTAGTTGACCTGGCCACGGTTGCCGATCAGCCCCGAGACCGAGGTGATGCAGACGATTCGCCCCGGTGCGCGGCGCCGGATCATCGGCATCATCACCGGGTGCAGGACGTTGTAGAAGCCATCGAGGTTGGTGCGCAGCACCTGGTCCCAATCGTCCTCGCCGAGGGCCGGGAACGCACCGTCGCGAGTCAGGCCGGCGTTCAGCACCACGCCGTAATAGGCACCATGGGCCTCGACGTCGGCCTCCAGGACGGCCTTGCAGGCGGCGCGGTCGGCCACATCGAATTGCAGGACGCGGGCGCTGCGGCCCAGGGCCTGGACCTCGCCCTGGACGGCATCGGCTTCGGCACGGCCAGTGCGGCAGTGCAGCACCAGGTCGTAACCAGCCTGGGCCAGGCGCAGGGCGATGGCGCGACCGATGCCACGGCTGGAGCCGGTGACCAGTACGGAGTCAGTCATGACGGGGTTCCTGTAGAAGAGGCAGGTGTTTCATGCAGGTAATCGCCGGCCTGGGGCGGGCGATAGACGTTCAGGCGCGCGCTGGCGGCAATGCCCGGGCCACTGAGATGGCACTCGAACACGCCCATGCCATTGTCGTCTTCCAGAGAGCGCAGGGCATGGATTTCCAGGGTGCTGCCAACGGCAAAGTGCTCGACATTGCATTCGAATCGGCGAGTGCCCAGCAGGAAACCCAACTCCACCGGCAGGCCTTGCTGGCGGGCGCGACAACCGGCGTAGGCGGCGACGCTCTGGGCCATCAGCTCGATGCCGAGCCAGGCCGGCAGGCTGCCGTCGGGGCGGTTGAACAAGCCCCCCGGGCGAACCTGGAGGCGGGTGCGGATCTGTTCTTCATCAAAGGCCAGCACCTGGTCGATGAGGATCATGTCTGCGGCGTGGGGCAGCAGTTCGGCGAGCGGCCAGTCAATCATGGGGCGTCTCCGATAATCAGGCTGACATTGTTGCCGCCGAAGGCGAAGGAATTGCTCATCAGGCGGCGTGGTGCGTGTAGGGCCAGGCGGTCGGCCGGTGTGACCCAGTGCAATGCCGGCAACGCCGGATCGGCCTGGGCGTCCCAGACATGGGGCGGCAGGGCGTGACCGGGGTTGTCGCTGCCCAGGGCCAGCCAGCAGAACGCCGCTTCCAGGGCCCCGGCGGCGCCCAGGGTATGCCCGGTCATGGGTTTGGTCGAGGAGCAGGGCACGCCGTCGGGGAACAGCTGCGCCACGGCCAGGCTTTCCATGGCGTCATTGTGCTGGGTGGCGGTGCCGTGCAGGTTCAGGTAAGCGATCTGCTGCGGTTGCAGGCCGGCGCTGCTCAGTGCCAGGTTCATGGCCTGCAGGGCGCCGCGACCGTCCGGCGCCGGAGCGGAAATATGGTAGGCATCCGAGCTGGCGCCTGCGCCAAGCAAAGCGATCGAATCCGGGCCAGGTTCCCTGGTCATCAGGAACAGCACCGCCGCCTCACCGATGTTGATGCCATTGCGGTTGCGCGAAAACGGATTGCAGCGCTCCCCGGAGACCGCCTCCAGGGCCGTGAAGCCGTTGAGGGTGAGCTTGCACAGGCTGTCGACCCCACCACACAGCACGGCATCGCACAGGTCCAGGTCGAGCAGGCGCCGGGCACTGATCAGGGCCCGGGCGCTGGAGGTACAGGCGGTGGAGATCACATAGGCCGGGCCGCTCAGTTGCAGCCACTCGGCGAGGAAGTTCGCCGGGGCGCTGAGCTCCTGCTGGCGGTAGTCGTAGTCGGCCGGGAATTGCCGGTCCTGCAGGTAGTGGCCGATGCCGCGGCTGGCTTCGTCGATCCCCGAGGTGCTGGTGCCCAGGACGATGCCGATGCGGCCACGGCCGTAGCGTGCGACGGCCTGGTGGATATCGTCCTCGATCTGCCGGGTGGCCTGCAGCAGCAATTGGTTGTTGCGGCTGTTCTGTGTTTCGAGACCGGCCGGCATGTTGGGCAGCGGGCTGCGCACTGCCGCCACCGGCAAGGTGCGCTCGGGCACCCAGTGGCTTTCTTCGCGCATGCCCGAGCAATCGCCGGCAAACAGGTGGCGGGCGACGTCCTGGCGAGTGTCGCCCAGGGCGCAGATCACCCCGAGGGCGTTGAGGTAGGCCGTCATGGCGTGGCCTCGTTGCTCAATGCAGTGATGTGGTAATACAGGCCTTGGGGCAGGTTCAATGTGAAGTCCAGAGCGTGTTGATAGTCGACTCGCCAGCGTGGGCCGAGGGTCCGTTGGGCGTCCTGCTGGCGGGCGTCCGGGTAGTTGGCCGGTAGCTCGGCCGCAGGCGTCAGGGCGAACAGCAGGGCCGCGAACAACTCCCGGGCCTCGGGGTTGGGTGGCAGCAGGCCGTCGGCCTGCCAGTGGCCTTCCACTAGACGCTGGCGGGCCTGGGGGATGCCCAGGGGGTCCATCAGCGACCAGCGCAGGCTGGAGCCTTCGGCCTGGATCACCAACAGCCAGTCCTGGCGTTGGCCCTGGGCCTGGCGCTGCACGTGGAGCTGCAATGGCAGCACCAGCGAGGGCGTGCGCTCGGGCAGCGGCGCCTGGCTGACGCAAGCGCTCAGCAACAGGACACAACCGAGCAGCAGGGCACGGATCATTCGGCCAGGTCCTGCCTGGCGGCAGGCGGGACGAGCGGCTTGCGGGCCACGACGTTGACCAGGGTTTCTTCCCGCTGGCCCACCGGTGGGGGCTGGCGCAGGCCAAGGCGTTCCAGCAGGCCGAAGTCCTTGGCACGGCTCCACCACAGGTAGGGATAGGACACGTTGTCCTGGGTGAACTCGAAGCCTTGCTGGCGAATCATCTGCAAATACTCGTCGGCGCTTTTCTGCACGTGCATCGGGTGGCGGAACAGCCAGCGGATTACCCAGGTGTCGATGTAGGCCTCGGTGGACTCGGCGAACAGCAGGTAGCCGCCGGGCTTGAGTACACGATAGAACTCGGCCAGGGCTTTTTCCTGTTCCACCAGGTGATGGAAGGTCTGGTGGCAGAACAGCAGGTCGACGCTGTCGTCGGCCAGTTTCAGGGTCGCGCAGTCGCTGCCGATCAGCTCCACCTCCCCTTGCTGGCGCCGGGCTTCCTCGGCACTGAGCTTGAGGCTGTGCGGGTCGGCATCGATGCCGATCAGGCGTTGCGGGGCGAATACCTGGCGCAGGTGCTGGAAGGACTTGCCCTGGCCACAGCCAGCATCCAGCAGCACCGGGTTGCGGGGGGGCTCGCTGTCGAACAGCGAGCGCAGGTCGTTGATCGCCACCCGCAGCACATGGTGCTGCCAGGTGTGGCTACGCAGGAACCAGAAGCCGAAGCGGGTCTCTTCGACGTAGCTGTCGCTCAGGTAAGGCGAGGCCTGGCCGTTCATGGGCAAGTCCTCGTGCCGGTTGCCGAGGGGGCGAAAGCGCGGGTCACGACCTGGCGCAGGTCCATTTCAACTGTTGGCACGAGGGCTCCTTGCCGGTTGGGCGGGGTTCTGGTTCAGGGAGGCCGCGCCTGTCGCGGCCGATGGCAGGCTCAGCATGACGCTTGCCTCGTTTTCTCGTCCGGGGGCGGCGAGTGGCCGGCCCAGGGCGCGAGGATGAAACTGAAGGCCAGGCCGAGGCTGACGGCCAGGCCGAAGTTGCTCACCGCCGGGGTGCTGGAAATGGCCAGCAGGCCGAACGACAGCCAGGTGGTCAGCGCGGCCAGCAGGGTACCCAGCAGGCTCACGGCGGCTCCGCCGATCTGCTCGCGCATGAGGATCGCGTAATCGACGCTGATGGCGGTGACCAGCAGCAGGCCGAACAGACTGAACAATGTCAGGGGTTGTCCCAGCCAGCCAAGGCTAGCCAGGCTGCACAGGGCCGCCAGCAGCGGCAGGGCGACCAGGCGCAGGGCGCCACCGACACCGAAAGGCAGGATCAGCAACAGCACGATCAACACGCAGGAGGCCAGCTTGAGCTCGGCGGCGCTGAGCTGGGTGGCGGCGAATACCTGGTTCAACTCGCCCAGGCGGTCCACCAGTTGTACTCCCGGCAGGTCGTCGGCCTGGACCCGCAATAGGGGGGCGTCGTTCAGGCCCTGCAAGCTGACCAGGGCGGCCACGCCCTCGGCGTTGGCCCCCAGCCAGAGTGGACGCAGAGGTTCGGCCAGCGGTCCTTGCAGGGCGCTGTCGATGTCGAGCAGGGGCAGCGCCTGCAACTGCTCGAGCTCGGCTTGCAGTGCCTGTTCGGGCACACCCAGCTCCAGCAAGGGTTGCCAGGCTCCTGGCAGCTGACCGAGGGCTGCTCGCACCTGCTGCTGTTGCGTCGGCTGGCTGAGCAATTGATTGAGCGACAGGTAACCCTTGAGCTTGCCCAGGTTCACCAGGGGTTGCAGGCGTTCATCCAGGGCGTCGAGCCGTTCCAGCAGTTGCTGCTGGTCGGCTGCGCGCACCAGGAAGAACTGGCTGGTGGGCTGGTAGCCGGTGATCCGGGCGATGGCCTGGGCCTCTTGCAGCAGTTGCGGCGGGGCACCGACCCACTGGCGTATATCGTTCTTGCTCTGGAGTTGCCACAGGCCGGCCGCGCAGAACAGCGCCAGCAAGACCAGCAGAGCCGGGCTCGGTACTTTCGCCAACAGCTTCGCCCGCAGTTCGAGCAGGGCTTCGGCGACCTGCAGCGGCCATTGCGTCGGGCGCAGTTCGACGTGCTTGAGCAGCGCGGGCAGCAGGCACACCGCGGCCAGGTAGGCGCCCAGCAGGCCGGCGGCGGAGAAGGTGGCGATCTGGGTCAGGGCCGGGAACGGGGTCCAGGCCAGAGCCAGATAGCCGATGCAGCTGGTGGCCAGGCTCAGGCTCAGCCCCGGCAGGGTCAGGCGCAGGGCTGGCCAACTGCGCCAGGGTTTCAGGCTCCAGCTCTTGGAGAGGTAGTGCAGGGGATAATCGATGGCGACGCCGATCAGGCTCGACCCCAGTACCAGGGTCATGACGTGCATGTGCCCGAACAGGGCGACGCAGGCCACGGCACCGAACAGCATGCCCACCAGCACCGGGAAGAAGGCCAGCAAGGCGCGCCAGCGGCGGAACGCCAGCAGCAGCAGCGCTAGGATGCCCAGGGTCGCGCCGCCGCCGACCCAGGAGATTTCCCGGGTGGCCTGCTGCTGGCCGTTGGCGGCGTACAGCAAGCCGCTGGCCGCCAGCAGTTGGGCCTGTTGCCGGGCCGCGTGTTCACGGCTGTGCTGCAATAGCTCGGCCACTTGCAGGGGCAACTGCAGGTCGAAGGCATTGCCGGCGGTGTGGGCCCGCAGCAGCACCCAGTGCTTGCCATCGGCCTCGGCCACCAGGGCACCGCTGCCGATGTCCAGCTGCACGCTGGCGTGCTGCGGCAGGCTGTTCTGGATGCGCCCGGTCAGGCCCAGCCAGTCCTCCTGGCTGGGCACCAGGGTGAAGCTGGCGAAAGGGTCGAACAGGCCCTGTACCCGTTGCTGGATGAACGCCTGGGGGTGGCCGATCAACTGCTCGCGGTCCTTGGCCGACAGCATGGCCAGGCGACCTTGCAGCAGTTGCTTGCGCAACGCTGGCAGGTCGGCCTGCAGGTTCCACTGGACCTTGTCGAACAGCCCGCTGGCTTGCCACTGCTCGCCCAGCTCGCGGGCCATTTCCAGGGCTCGCTGGCGCTCGGCATGGCCCACTAGCACCAGGATCTCCCGATTCAACGGCTCCTGCATGCGTTGTTCAGCCTGCAGTTCCAGGGCGTCGGGGGCTGTGCCGGGCACCAGTTCCATGAGGTTGGCCGACAGCGGTGCGCCATGGCGCCATTGCCACGCGCCGAAGGCCAGCACCAGGGCCAGCAGGGTCAGGAACAATCGGGGCAACCAGCGTTCACTCGGCAAAGTCATGCTGCTCCGCGTCGCTCAAGGGCTGGGCGCTGGTGCCGTCCTGCAGGATCAGCACGGTCCGGTCGCCCTGGGCTTCCAGCAACTGGATGCGTTGCACCAGGTTGCCGCCGTCGATGTCGATCCGGGTGAAAATCTGCTGCAGCAGCAACGAACGCGGGATCAGTTGCAGGTGCCAGTCCTGTGCGCTGCCTTGCAGCTTGAGTTCGAAATCCCGCTGCAGGCCGCTACTGTCGCCTTGCAACACGGCCAGGAACAGGCGGTTCTGCTCGGCACCGGCGCTCTTGCCTGGCAGCATCTGCCAGCCTTCGGCATCGCGCCGGGCAATGCCCTTGGGCGTGATGCGGTAGTCCTGGCGCAGCGGCGCCTGCAGCAACCACAGCAGGCCGTGCTGCTTGGCCAGGACGAACTGGCCCTTGCTGGTCAGCGGTTGGGGCAGGGCTCGCAGGTGCTTTTCCTGGATGAAGCGGCCGTGGATGACCTCCGGCCGCGACAGCTGGTCGCTCAGTTGTTGCAGGTCGAAGGCCTGGGCCAGGGCAGGCAGGCACAGCCCCCACAAGCAGGTCAGCAGCAAGCGTTTGCAGAAGGTCATGGCAGCAGGCGCTCCACGGCATCGGTGAACACACTGGGCGAGGCCAGCTGCATTTCGCGGCTGGCGATGTCCACGGCCACCTGCACCGAACTGGCGCGGGTCAGGCGTTCGCCGGTGGCCAGGTCGGTGATCAGGTAGTTGATCTTCAGGCGGTTCTCCCACTCCACCAGGCTGGCGCGCACGTTCAGGGTCTGGCCGAACACCGCGCCACGCACGTAGCGCAGCTGCAGGTCGATCACCGGCCAGGCGTAGCCGGAGTCGCGCATCTGCAGGTAGTTGTGCCCGAGCTTGTCGAGCAGGGCGCAGCGGGCGATTTCCAGGTACTTGACGTAGTGCCCGTGCCAGACGACGTGCAAGGTATCGACATCGAAGAATGGCACCTGGATCTGGCTGTCGGCATGTATCACTCCCCGGCTACGCATGCAGCCTCCAGTGTTGCTGGGCGATGCGTTGCAGGCACAGGCGCAGTTCGCCTTCCAGGGCGCGGTCCTCGATCACCGGCGCAAAATCCTCGGCCAGTTGCCGGTGCATGGCATCCAGGGCTGCTGGCAATGGCCGGGCATCAGCTTCGCGGCTGCGCAGCCAGACACCCTGGTTGGCGGCCAGGAGGGCGGCGGCTGCCACTTGCTCGGTGAGTTCCAGTACGCGGATGGCGTCGCGGGCGGCGATGGTGCCCATGCTCACCTTGTCCTGGTTGTGGCACTCGGTGGAGCGTGAGAACACGCTGGCCGGCAGGGTGTTTTTCAAGGCTTCGGCGGTCCAGGCGCTGGCGCCGATCTGCACGGCCTTGAAGCCGTGGTTGAGCATGGCGCGTTCGGCGCTGGCGCCGGACAGGTTGCTCGGCAGGCCGTGGTTGTAGCGCACGTCCACCAGCAAGGCCAGTTGCCGGTCCAGCAGGTCGGCGACATTGGCCACCAGGTTCTTCAGGCTGTCCATGGCGAACGCGATATGCCCGCCATAGAAGTGCCCGCCGTGGAGCACACGCTCGTCCTCGGCATCGATGATCGGGTTGTCGTTGGCACTGTTGAGTTCGGTCTCGATGAACGAGCGCAGCCAGCCCAGGCTGTCGCCCAGCACGCCCAGTACATGGGGTGCACAGCGCAGGGAGTAGCGGTCCTGCAGGCGATGCAGGGGCGCGGCTGGCGCATCGATCGCCAGGTCCTGGCGCAGCCAGGCGGCCACCTGCATTTGCCCGGGATGGGGTTTGGCGGCGAACAGGCGTTCATCGAAGTGTTCCGGATTGCCTTGCAGGGCCACCACGTTCAAGGCGGTGATGCGGGTTGCCAGGCGCAGCAGGTAGTCGGCGCGGGCGAACGCCAGGCAGGCCAGGCCGGTCATCACGGCGGTGCCGTTCATCAGTGCCAGGGCTTCCTTGGGCCGCAGCACCAGGGGTTGCCAGCCCAGCTCACGGTGCACCTCGGCGGCTTCGCGATGCTCGCCGCGAAACAGCACCTGGCGCTCGCCGGACAGGGTGGCGGCCACGTAGGACAGGGGCGTCAGGTCACCGCTGGCACCCACCGAGCCTTCCTGCGGGATCAGCGGCAGGATGTCCAGGTCGAGAAAGGCTTGCAGGCGCTCGAGCAGTTCCACGCGCACCCCGGAGACCCCATGGCACAGCGACTGCAAGCGGGCGGCCAGCACCGCGCGGGTGGCCTGGGCATCGAGTAGCTGGCCCAGGCCGCAACCGTGGAAGGTGTACAGGTGACGGGGCAGGGCCTCGACATGCTCCAGCGGCACGGCCACCACGCATGAGTCGCCATAGCCGGTGGTTACGCCGTAGATCACCCCCTCCTTGTCCAGCAGGGAGTCGAGGAACTGCGCGCCCTTGGCAATCCGCTGGCGCCAGGCGGCGTCGCCTTGCAGCTGCGCGGGCCGCTGGCGGTTGGCCAGGGCCAGCACGTCTTCGATGCGCAAGGGGTGTTCGCCGAAGGTTACCGGCTCAGGAGTCGAGGTCGTCATCGGTTTTCCAGAATGGGTAGAAGTTGAACCACTGGTGCGGGGCCTGCTGGCAATACTGGCCCAGGCGCTCGGCGTAGCGGGCGGCCCACTGCGCGATCACCTGCTGGCGATCGCTGCGCGTCCAGCGCACGGCATCGGCGAAGGGTTCGAGGATCACCTGGTAGCGTCCCTGCTGCTTGAGGCACAGCAACAGGTTGACCGGGCACTTGAGCAGTCCGGCCAGGAGCCATGGCCCCTGGGGAAACGCCGCTGGGTGACCGAGGAAATCCACCTGCACGTTGCGTCCACCGTGCAGCGGCACCCGGTCACCGGCGATCGCCAGCCATTCGCCGCGCTCCAGGCGCTGGCTCAGCTGCAACATGATCGCCGGGTCCAGCTCGCTGACCTGGATCAGCCGCAGGTTGCTGGCCCCGGCCTCGCCCAGCAGGCGGTTGAAGCGTTCGGCATGCCGGGTATGCACCAGCACGTTCATGGTCACTTGTTCGCCGAGTTCGGCCAGGGCCCGGCAGACCTCCAGGTTGCCCAGGTGCGCGCCCACCAGCAGTTGCCCGCGTTCGCCGCGCAGTTGCTGGCGCAGGCCCGCCGGGTCGACGATCTCGATCTGTTCCAGGCGCAGCTTGCCGTTCCAGACGTCGAGCTTGTCCAGCAGGGCATCGGCGAAGGCCATGAACTGGCCGAATACCCGGCGTTGGCTGGGCAGCAGGTCGTCGCGTCCGGCAAAGCGTGCCAGGCGCTCCTGGTACTGCCAGATACTGCGGCGGGCGCTGCGACCGAACACAAAGAAGTAGAAGACGATGGCGTACAGCAGCGGGCCCAGCGCCCGGCGACCCAATACCCGCACGCCGAAGGCTGTGAGCTTCATCAGCCAGAAGCTGCCGCGTTCACTGTGCTCGGCCCAGTGCCGGCTCGAAGGCGGCCGGTTCATGCTCGCCACCGACGCCAGAGAATCAGTGGCAGGCGCGCCAGCATGCCGAAGAACAGCTTGGCGTGCATCGTGGAAATCAGGGCGTTGTCGTGCCACAGGCGAAAGTGCGACAGGCCATCCTGTGGATAGTGGACCCGGGTTGGCAGCCAGAGCATGGCCTGGTTGCGCCAGGACAGGCGCACCAGGATTTCCGGATCGAAATCCATGCGCCGGCCCAGGGCCACCGAATCGATCAGGGCCAGGGTGGGCGCCAATGGGTAGACCCGGAAGCCGCACATGGAGTCGGGGATCTGCAACGACAGGCTGTTGATCCATACCCAGACATGGGTCAGGTAGCGGGCGTACAGCCGTCCCTTGGGCACGCTGGCGTCGTACTGTGGATAACCGCAGACCAGGGCCTGGGGCGCCAGGCGTGAGCGCTGGATGAAGTTATCCACATCCGCCAGGTCATGCTGGCCATCGGCGTCCACTTGCAGGGCATGGCTGAAACCCAGGCGAGCGGCTTCGCGCAGCCCGGCCATGACCGCGCCCCCCTTGCCCTGGTTGACCGCCAGACGGACCAGGAACACCTGCTCGCGACCGGCCAGTTGTTGCAGCACGCTGGCGCACTGCGGGCTGCTTGCGTCGTCTACCAGGACACAAGGCAGGCCCTGTTGCAGGAGTGCCTCAAGGACTGCCGGCACGGCGGTTTCATGGTTGTAGACCGGAATCACCGCACAAGGGTTATGCACAGGCGCGCCGCTGGATAACTTATCCACAGCTCGCCTCCAGGACGATACGCCCGCTGGAACAGGGGGCGCCGTCGTTGAGGTAGGCGAAGTACAGCTTCTGGCGCTGGGCGTCGAACCGCAGGTTCAACTGAATGCGGTCGCCGGGGCGCACCAGCTGCTGGAATTTCAGCACTTCCATGCCGGCGAAACGCCCCGGTAGTTCAAGCAGCTGCTGGCCCAGGGCCAGGGCCCAGTCCACTTGCACCACGCCCGGCAGGACCGGGGTCTGGGGAAAGTGGCCGCTGAAGTAGGCCAGGTCCGGGGGAATCGCCAGTTGCAGGCGCCATTCGCCCTCGTGCTGCACTCGCTCCAGCACTTCGGGGTGCTGTGGACGTGCTGCCAGAAGCAGGGCCTGGACCTCGGCCTGGGGCAGCTTGCCCTGGGCGTTGAGAGGCAGTTGGCGCAGCAGGCGCCAGCGTCGTGGCAGGGCCAGGGCTTCGCAGTGTTGTGCCAGGTGCTGACGCAGGGCCTGGGTCAGGTTGCGCCGGCCCTGGTTGCGCAAGGCATGCAGGCCGCAATCGCTGAGCACCAGCAGCGCCCCCAGGTACGCGCGGTTTTCCTCGATCACCCCGAGGCGAGCTTCCGCGACCCAGGCGTGGCTCTCCAGGGCATGCTCCAGCATGGGCAGGGAGATGCGTTTCTCTTCCAGCTTGACGATGCGATCCAGGCGCCCGAGCAGCTCGAAACGGCCATCGGCGGCGATCCGCGCGGCATCGGCGCTGTGCTCGATGTGCCCGGCCGGCAGATAGGGCGAGGCGATCAACAGCGCGCCGTCGGCGTCCTGGCTCAACTGCACCTCGGTGAACGGCTGCCACAGGGTTGCGCCCTGGCGCCAGCCGATGCCGCCGGTTTCCGAGCTGCCGAGGATCTCCGTGGGCCACTGCCCCAGGCGCTGGTGCAGGCTGACGGCAGCTTCCTTCGGCAAGGCGCCGCCGGAGGAAAATACCCGCCGGACCAGGCTCAGGGCCGGCCAGTCGAGGTTGTCGCCCATGCGCTTGAGCAGCGCGGGGCTGGCGACCCAGGCGAATGTCGGGCACTCGCGGCTGGCCCGTTGCAGGTCTTCGGGGAAGGCCAGTTGGCGCCGCAGGAAAGGGCGCCCGGCGCACAAGGGCCAGAGCACCCGGAACAGCAGGCCGTAGATGTGCTGGGTGGCAACACTGCCGATGATCCAGGCCTGGCCCAGGTCATCGCCCCAGAGCTGTTCCAGGGCCAGGACCTCGTTGGCCAACTGGCGCAGCTGCTTGTCGATGCGCTTGGGTTCGCCGCTGGAGCCGGAGGTGCACAGGCTCAGCCGGCAGGTGTCCAGGTCCAGTGCGGCGGCTGCCAGGGGGCTGGCGGTGGGCGCAGGCAAAGGAGGGTCCTGGTCGGTCAGCCAGAGGTCCACTTCGGCTGTCCAGCGTTGGCGAGTCTTGGCTTGCAGGTCGGCGGGCAGCAGCACGCTGGCCCCGGCCCGCCAGGCCCCGAGCAGGGCCACCGCCAGTTCCACCGCATCGTCCAGGTGGATCGCCACGCGCTCCACGCCCCGCTCCCGGAGCGCTGCGGCCAGGCTCAGCGCCCGTGCCTGCAGGGATTCAAGATCGATGGCGGGATGGGCACTGACCCACCGTGGCCGTTGTGTCCCGAGCAAGAGCTGCTCAAGGGGAATCCAGTTCATCTGCGGCCTCGTACCCGTTGTCGTAAAAGCCATTCGATGGCAAACAACAGGCCCATCAGCCCATAGGCGATCAGGCCGTTGTACAGCATCCACCAGTCCAGCGGCGCCCAGAGCGTCAGCGCCGCCGCCATCAGGCCGTTGCAGAGGAAGAACAGGCTCCAGGCGATGGTCACCTGGCGGGTGTAGCGTATGGCCTTTTCCGGCAGGTCCGGCTCGCTCAAGCGGGCCAGGCGCTCTGCCACCGGCGGGCCGTACCTGAGGCTCAGGCCGAACAGCACGAGCATGCAGGCGCTGATCAGCACCGGATACCAGCGCAACAGCCCGGGGTGGTCGAACCAGGCCAGCAACAGGCAGAAGACGATCGCCGCGCCAGCCATCCACAGGCTGCCGGGACGACGTTCACCGGTCAGGGCCCGGGCCAGCCACAGGCCGCCCAGCAGCAGGCCGAATTGCCATGCCGCGAAGTGCTCCATGCCGAAGTACACGGCGAAGGGATAAAGCAGGCCGGCCAGCAACAGGCCCAGGCCGATCAGCCGACTCATGCGCTCGGCTGGACCAGACGGTAGACCGCCTCGACCACGTCGTTGACGGTACGCACCGACTTGAATTCCTCGGCAGCGATTTTCTTGCCGGTCTGGCGCTTGATGTGGTCGATCAGGTCGACGGCGTCAATGCTGTCGATTTCCAGGTCCTGGTACAGGTTGGAATCCAGGCTGATGCTGGCAGGTTCCAGCTCGAAGAGCTCGACCAGGGCATCGCGCAGGGTGTTGAAGATGTCGTCACGGGTTTGCATGGTCGGTTCTCAAGCTGCCTGTTTCGCAGTGACGAAGGCCGCAAGGCTCGCCACGTTGCTGAAGTGATTGCGGGTGTCCTTGGCGTCGGCGTCGATCTTGATGCCGTACTTCTTCTGGATCGCCAGGCCCAGTTCCAGGGCGTCCACCGAGTCCAGGCCGAGGCCCTCGCCGAACAGTGTCTGCTGGTCGCCGATGTCCTGGACGCTGATGTCTTCCAGGCCCAGGGCATCGATGATCAGCCGTTTGATTTCAAGCATCAGGTCCGGGTGTGTATCGCTCATCTCTGGCGAGCTCCTTGATGAAATAGTGGTGCAAGTGCTCATTGAGCTTGCGCGACGCCTGGGGTGCGGGGCCCTGGGCGGCAAAGGTCTGTGGGTCTATATCGGCACCGACGTGAAAACTGAAGTGCACACGGCGTTGCGGGATCCGGTACCAGGGCTCGGCCTTGGTCAGGGTGCTGGGGCTGACCCGGATCACTACCGGAGTGATGATCTTGGCACCGCGCAGGGCGATCGCCGCGGCCCCCCGATGAAAGGTGGGCGCGGTGCCAGGGTGGGTGCGGGTGCCCTCGGGAAAGACGATCAGGGTCTGTCCTTCCTGCAAGGCCTGGGAGGCGCTGTCGAGCATCTCCAGGCTGCCGTCGTTGCTGATGTACCGGGCCGTGCGCACCGGGCCGCGGGTGAACGGGTTGTTCCACAGGCTGTCCTTGACCACGCAGTTGGCGTCGCGCACCAGGCCGATCAGGAACACCACGTCGATCAGCGAGGGATGGTTGGCGATGATCATCTGGCCCGGGCGCCCCAGTTGCCCGTTGCCCTGGACCTCGTAGGTGAGCACGCCGCTCCTGGCCATGAAACGGATGAACAGCCAGAACAGCCGGCTGATGGTTGCGCGCGCCCGCTGGCGCCGACGGCTGGCATCCCCGGGCAGGCACGCAAGCAGGGGAAAGATCACCAGGCGCAGGCACAAACCACCTGTTCCGAACACTGCAAAGCTCAGCGCCGTGGCCACCAGGCGCCAGTAGTAGGCGTCACGCCCCTTGGCGTTCACAGGTTGCGTTGCCAGGTCCATACACGATTCATCCAGGCATGTTGGCAATGGGATTGCGGGCCAAGCAGGGTGCGCAACAGGTTCAGGGCATGGGGCCAGGGAGCCCGGGACTGGTCGGCATGGCTGCCCAGCGACAGTTGCCAGTCCTCGCCAGGGGTCAACAGCAGGGCCACGGCATAAGGGAAGGGTACGTCGTCGATCCAGCGGGCATAGGCCTCTGGCGGCTGCTCTTCAGTGATCACCAGCAGCACATGGGGGGCGCCGTCGGCCAGCAGCGCGGCGGCTTCCAGCATGCCGTGCTCCAGGCCGTCGCCGGCTGCGGCCAGTGCGGTCATCTCGCTGGTTTCGCCGCGCATGATGGACCACAGGCCAATGATCGCGTTGTGCACCGAAAGGCTGAACTGGGTGGGCGACAAGGGTTGCTCGGCGGCCAGGTCGCTGAGGATCTCGAAGGTTCGCGGGGTTTCGCCGTGGCGGGAAATGAACACCAGGGGCAGGTGCTCCAGGCCCTCGGCCAGGGGCCAGCCCACGCTGAATGCCATGCGAGCCAGGCGGCTGAGGCGGCGGCGCTGCATGGCGGGCAGGAAGGACACGTCAGGTGCGCTATCGCTGCTCTGCGCCAGGGCCGGTTGCTGGCTCCAGGCCTGCCAGGCGTCCACGCTTTCGAGCCCAGGGGCCCACGCACGCCATTGAGCGATATTGAACTTGATCACTTGGTTTCATCCCGCCCCTGCGGGCTTCCTTGACGTGGCGACGGTGCTGGGGGTGGCGCCGGGCCTGGGGAACGCGAAAGCGTTGGTGGCGCGCATTATCCCGGTGCAACACCCTTGTAGCAAATGCCGGATGGGTTGCCGGTCGCAAATGAGATGAATCTGCCGCAACTTGAAGTGTCTTTTTGCTGTCACCGGTTGCACTGGCCGTCTTCAGGCGCCTGCCACCGGGCGTTGCCGGGGTTTTTCGCCGGTCCCGGGATAGCCGGCCGATCTTGTGTTGCCGAGGTAGCTAAGGGACGGCGTGGACTACTACACTCGGGGATCTTTGATACACGGAGGTTTAGACATGCGGCGCGTGGTATTCAATCAGAAAGGTGGCGTCGGCAAATCCAGCATTGCCTGCAACCTGGCGGCGGTCAGCGCCAGCGAGGGCTATCGCACCTTGCTGGTGGACTTGGATGCCCAGGCCAACTCGACCCAGTACCTCACCGGCCTCACCGGCGAGGACATCCCCATGGGCATTGCCGATTTCTTCAAGCAGACCCTGTCGTCCGGGCCGTTCGCGAAGAAAAACCAGGTGGATATCTACGAGACGCCGTTCGACAACCTGCACGTGGTCACGGCCACGGCGGAACTGGCGGACCTGCAGCCCAAGCTCGAGGCCAAGCACAAGATCAACAAGCTGCGTAAGTTGCTGGACGAACTGGCCGAGGATTACGACCGGATCTACCTGGATACCCCGCCGGCCCTGAATTTTTACGCGGTATCGGCGTTGATCGCGGCCGATCGCGTATTGATTCCCTTCGATTGCGACAGTTTTTCCCGCCAGGCCCTGTACGGCCTGCTGGCCGAGATCGAAGAGTTGAAGGAAGACCACAACGAGGGGCTGGAGGTCGAGGGCATCGTGGTCAATCAGTTCCAGGCCCGCGCCAGCCTGCCGCAACAGATGCTCGACGAGCTGATCAGCGAGGGCCTGCCGGTGCTGCCGGTGTACCTGGGCAGCTCGGTGCGCATGCGTGAATCCCACCAGGCCAGCATGCCGCTGATCCATCTCGACCCACGGCACAAGCTGACCCAGCAATTCGTCGATCTGCATAACCTGCTGGAAAGCGCCTGATCACGGTGTTGCCATGAGCCCAGGGCGAGGCCTGGGGCTCACGGCGTCGGCTCAAACCCCCTGGCTGCGCAACCAGCTCAACAGTTGCGGCAACGGCAACGCGCCGCTTTGCCGGGCCACTTCCCGACCGTTCCTGAACAGGATCAGGCTCGGAATCGAGCGGATGCCCAACTGGGCCGAGAGCTGCGGGTTGGCCTCGCTGTCGAGCTTGGCCAGTCGGCATTTGCCACTCAGTTGCGCGGCGGCCTGGGTAAAGATCGGCGCAAAGGATTTGCACGGTCCGCACCAGTCTGCCCACACATCCACCAGCAACGGCAGGTCGCCCTTGATCTGGCTGGCGTAGTCGCCCTGTTGCAGTTCGAAGGGTTTGCTCAGCAGTACTTCGGCCTTGCAGCGCCCGCACTTGGGCTGGTCGCCCAGGCGCTCGCCGGGAATGCGGTTGAGGCCGTTGCAGTGCGGGCAGGGGATCAGCAGTGGCTCGGACATGGATGGGCTCCGCAAGCAGGGTAGAGCACCCTAGATGGCGCCACCGAGAGTGAATATCAAGTCGGCGCGGCAGGTCTCGTCATGGCTTCATGTGCTGGGCGGTGCCAGATCGACGCTGACCAGACGGTCCATGGAGCGACCGATGTAAAAGGTGAAGGGCCGCCCCAGTTCCATGGCCATGCCCTCGCACCTGCCCATGAAGCCTATGTGCTGCAACGGGGAAATCTCCCCGTCCTCGTGGTACTGCAGGCCCAGGGAGCCGACGCTGAAACCGACGCGATCGGCCCGGCGATCCGCTCGCGTACCCCAGGAGGTCTTGATCGCGGACAGTTGGATGCGGTTGTCGAACAGCATCTGGTTGAGCGTGGGGTTGGCGAAAGTGATGTTGCCGAACAAGTACTGCGCCGGTTCGCGCTTGTTGTCTTTCCACTCCAGGTACACGTTGTAATCCCCTGTTCCGCTCCCAGCCTTGCTGCCCATCTGGCTGAACAGCATGCCCGGCGGCCGGAGCGTGGCCTGGTATTGGCAGAACGCCTCGTTGGGCGTGCCGGTGGCCGAGAGCTTGCCGCTGATCAACTCCTCCATCGAGTAGTGAAACAGCACATCGGCGTATTTCACCGGCTCCAGCGCCAGCGAGAAGCGCCGCGGCAAGGCCATGGCCCTTTTGCGGTACTCCGGATCGGTGTATTTCCCGGTTTGCGGGGCGATCTCCAGGACGGCTTCGAAGGTGCTGGCTGCGCGGGCCTCGACAATCTCGCTGAACAGCTCTCGCAGGCGTTGGCGCCGGGCTTCGGGCACGCCGCTGTCCAGGCTGATATGCAGTGTCTTGTCGTCCTTGCGGTCCATCTCCAGGCCGATGTCGTCGGCTTCGATACCGATTCCCGCGGCCATCCGGGTGATGGTCTCGGCGAAGTACGGCACGATCCGGGCCTGCTGGGGGTTACCCACTTCTTCCTGGAAATGCAGGGTGAGGTAGGTCTGCTTGCAGCCGGTCAGCATCAGCAGCAGGGCGGCAGCGTAGAGGCGTCGGTTCACTTGGGGTCCTTGTTGCGCATGGGGTTCAGCGGTAGTCGACGCGGGTCAAGCGATCCAGGGTCCGGCCCATTTGAAAGGTGAACGGCCGCCCCAGGGTCTGCATCTTCTGGTCGCACAGCGCTTGCAGCTGGTCTTTACGGGTGTCGAAAGGCAAGGCTGCGGTCAGGGTCTGGACGCCGATGGAGCCAATGACGATGGCGAATTCATCTAGGGGCACCGGGGCGGGTCGGGTGATTTTCGAGCTCGAAGGCCAGGCCTGGACGGTTTTGTCTTGCAGGTGCCGGTTCAGGTCCGGGTCAGCGAAATGCACCTTGAGCGCCACCTTGGCAATGCTCCCGCTGCGGGTCAGCAACGAAATCAGGCCGCGCTCGCTGTTGTCTTGTTCAAGGGCTTCGTAGCTGATCAGTTTCAAGGGCGTGGGCATCGCCAGGTGCGCGGTGATCTTGCAACTGACCGGGCCCTGGATTTCGCTTTCGTTGACAATCGCTTGCATGCTGTCCTCGTAGCTGCGGTCCAGCAGCATGTCGAACTGCGGGTCGAATTCCAGGGTGGCGTCGATGCGGTCCGGCAGGTCGCTGGTGCCGGACGGGGTGACCTTGGCGTGGGCGTTGTCCAGCTCCAGGCGCAGGTTCATCGAACTGGCCTGGCGTGCAGCGATGACCTGATCGAGGAGGGCCTTGAGGCTGCCCCGTTGTTCCGGGCTCAGGGAGTAGTCCACCAGGCGCAGGTGAATCACCTTGTCATCCTCCTTGTCGCGCTCCAGGGCGATGGCATCCGGGTCCAGGCCCTGGGTGCCGAGCGCCGTGTAGATGCTCTGCTTGTAGGCCTCGTGCACCAACTGGTCGGAGTACTGCGGGCCGGCCTTGGGGTCCGAGCGCACCGAATCCTGAAAGTGCAGGGTGGCGAAATCTTCCTTGCACCCGGTCAGGCCGATCAGCAGGGATAACAGCAGCAGGTAGCGACGTTTCATGGCGGACTCTTGCAGGGCATCGACGGGGAAGGGCTCGTGGCATGGGCGAGCGATGAAGGTGGCGGCCAGGCCGCCGACGGGTCACTGGGCCAGGCGATGCCCGTTGAGGCCGATGACCACGGCGAACTTCTTGGCGATCACCACTTCGGCCTGGTTGCTGTTGGCCAGGAAGCTCTCCATCGGGAAGGGGAATTCCACGGGAATCCCGGCGATCGACATGTGCTTTATCGACTGGACCTGCAGTTCCAGCCCGTCGCTTGCGGTGCCGCCACTGATCAGATAGACGCTGTCGCTGATCGGCTCGTAGGACATGCCGCCGCTGCCCTGGATACGTTGCAGGCTGGCAGTCTGCTTGGCCAGTTCGTCCTGTTCGGCCTGGGTCAGGGTGCGATGCGGTTTGCCGTGCAGGCGCAGGTCCTGCAGGTTCATGCGGTACTTGGCGCGGCGGCTTAAATAGGTGACGACCGATATCAGGGTGATGACGCCCAAAACCAGGGTGACCAGGGTGAGGAACAGGTTCATGCGCATCCTTGCAGGTACTGGAAATCAGGGGCGCGCATTATCCCTGTCCGTGAGTGGCGGGTCCATGCGCAATCGCTGGTTGAGCCAGTGGCGAGCAGCAAGCGCCCGTTCACCCTGTGGCAGGTTCGCAGGGTGACCGAGCACTCGGGGGTATCGATGGAAAGCGTCGTCCGATTCAGGACGAACAGCTGATTTCCAGGTGCTTGCCCCACTCCGGCGGACGTTCGGCGTAGCGCTCCATGCCGGCTTGTTCTTCGAAAGGCCGGCTCAGCACCTGGTGCAGGTGGCGTACTTCGCTGTAGTCCCCCGCCTCTGCGGCATCGATGGCTTGTTGCGCCAGGTAGTTGCGCAGGATGTACAGCGGGTTGACCGCATGCATGCGCTCCCGACGCAGGTCCTGGCCCTGGATCGGATCGCGGGCGACCCGTTCGCGGTACAGCCCGGCCCAGGCATCGAAGCCGCCGCGGTCGACGAAATCGTCCCGCAGCCGCGCCAGCGATTGTTCCGGGGCATCCTCCCCCAGGCGGCGGAAAAACAGGCTGTAGTCGACGCCGCTGTTCTGCATCAGTTGCAACAGGCGTTCCACCAGCTTCTGGTCGTCGTCCTCGGCCTGGGTGAAGCCCAGGCGTCGGCGCATCAGGTCCAGGTAATGGGCCTGGTACAGGGGCAGGAACAGGCCGAGGCTTTCCCGCAGCGCTTCGACGCTGATGAACGGCGTCAGGGCCTGGGCCAGGGCGCTGAGGTTCCACTGGCCGATGGGCACCTGGTTGCTGAAGGAGTAGCGCCCCTGGTCGTCGGAGTGGTTGCAGATGAAGTGGGCGTCGAAATCGTCGAGGAAGGCGAAGGGGCCGAAGTCGAAGGTGATGCCCAGGATCGACATGTTGTCGGTGTTCATCACTCCGTGGCAAAAACCGTAGGCCTGCCATCTGGCAATCAGCTCGGCATTGCGCTCGACGATCTCGCGAAACATCGCCAGGTAGGGCTCAGGCTGTTCCAGGCACTCGGGGAAATGCAGGGCCAGCACATGCTCCCCCAGCTGCTTCTGCTGCTCGGGTTTCTTGGTGTAGTAGAAATACTCGAAATGGCCGAAGCGGATATGGCTGGGCGCCAAGCGCAGCACCATGGCCCCACGCTCCTGCTTCTCGCGCCATACCGGGGTGTCCGAACCGATCACGCACAGGGCGCGGCTGCTGGGAATGCCCAGGGCATGCAGGGCCTCGGAGGCGAGGAATTCGCGGATCGACGAACGCAGCACCGCGCGGCCATCGCCCATGCGCGAGTAAGGCGTCTGGCCAGCGCCCTTCAGGTGCAGGTCCCAGTGTTCTCCCGCCTGGTTGTAGACCTCGCCCAGCAACAGCCCGCGGCCGTCCCCCAGCTGCGGGTTGTAGGCGCCGAACTGGTGCCCGGAGTAGATCATTGCCCGGGGCTCGGCCTCGGCCCACAGCTTGTGCCCGCCGAACAGCTCGGCGAATACCGGGCTTTGGGCCTCGGCGGGGTCCAGGTCCAGCAGGGCCATGGCGGCCGGGCTGGCCACCACCAGGCGAGGGTTGTCCAGGGGGTCGGGCAGCACGTGGGTCGAGAAGGCATCGCCCAGGCGGGCAAAACGATTGTCGAAGGTCAGTTCGTCGAGGGCTTTCAACGGCCATCTCCCAGCAGAATGTCCGAGTATTCTGCTGGGCAAAGCCGCGTGAGTCGAGTTCGTCCGGCGGCTACTGCGCCGGTGTGTCGGGCGCCGGTGGCTGCTGGGGCTTTTCCGGGCCGATGGGCACCATCTTGTATTCCTGGCCCTGGAGGTTCTTGAGGTAGACCTCCATCTGCCGGAACGAGATGTTGATGTGATGCTTCTTGAACTCGCGGCTGATGAAGCGGTTGACCTCGTCAATCACCGGGTTGCGATCGCCCAGCTCGCGTACGTGCATGCGCAGCTCGTGGTCCAGGGTGCTTTCGCCGAAGTTGAGGAAGTACACCTGGGGCTCCGGTTCCTTGAGCACCCGTGGGTTCTCCCGGGCGGCCTTGAGCAGCAGTTCCTTGACCAGGTCCAGGTCCGAGCCGTAGTCGACACCGAGCTTGAGGGTCACGCGGGTGATGGTGTCGGTCAGCGACCAGTTGATCAGTTGCCCGGTGATGAACGTCTGGTTGGGGACAATGATGTCCTTGCGGTCGAAGTCGGTGATGGTGGTGGCGCGGATACGGATTCGGCTCACCGTGCCCGAGAGGTTGCCGATGGTGATGGTGTCGCCGATCCGTACCGGGCGCTCGAACAGGATGATGATGCCGGAGATGAAGTTGGCGAAGATCGCCTGCATGCCGAAACCCAGGCCCACGGACAAGGCGGCCACCAGCCACTGCAACTTGTCCCAGCTGACCCCGAGCGTCGACAGGGTGGTGACGAAACCAATCCCGGCAATGGCATAGGACAGCAGGGTGGTGGTGGCGTAGGCGCTGCCCTGGGCCAGGTTCAGCTTGGACAGTACCAGCACCTCCAGCAGGCCCGGCAGGTTGCGCGCCAGGGCGAAGGTGATGCCGACGATGATCAGAGCCCCGAGCAAGTCGCCGATGCTGATGGGCACCATGCTCATGTTGGCGCCGGTGCCGCTGGTGTATTCGTACAGGGTCACCCGGTCCAGGTAGGAGAACACCGAGATCAGGTCGGACCAGACCCAGTACAGGGCGAGCATGAAGGCGCCCAGCAGGGCCAGGCGGATCAGGCGCAGGGACTGTTCGTTGACCTTCTCGATGTCCATGGTCGGTTCTTCGACCACGACTTCGCCGCTTTCCCCGGCCTCCTTGGCCGCCTGGCGCTTGCTCAGGGCGCGCTGGTAGGCCAGGCGCCGCGCAGCCACGGCCAGGCCGCGCACGAAGGTGGCCTCGACCACCAGCCACAGCATCAGCAGGTACAGGGTATTGATCAGGCGGTCGCTGAGTTTCAGCGCGGTGTAGTAGAAGCCGAAGCACACGGCGATGAACAAGGCGATCGGCAGCAGGGTGAACAGCAGTCCCACGGCCTTGCGAAACAGCGACGCGTTCTCGTGGGTCGGGCTGCTGAGCAGTAGGCGGCCGAGCAGCCAGGCCATCAGGGCGTAGCAGGTGAGTACCACGGCAATGCCCAGCACATCTTCGGCCAGGGCCGCCGGTTGCAGCTCGGCCACGGTGACCACCGCCACCAGGGCCAGGACCACCAGCCCCAGGCGGCGGATCCAGCCCCGCAGGAACTCCACCTGGGGTTTCTCCCAGCGAAAGTGCAGTTCGGCCACGCCGCCGGGGGCCAGGATCCGATAAGCGGTGTAGAACACCAGCCAGGCCTGGGCGATCTGCAGCAGCGCCGCGCCCAAGGTGGCGTTCTGCCCTCGGGCATCGATTTGCAGCGCATAACCGCACAAGGCCAGGGCCAGGGCCAGGGGCATCGCCAGCAGGATGTTGACCAGGATCGCCAGCGGCGTATGCCACTGGCTGTCACGCTTGAAGTGGCCGATGTCCTTGTGCACCTTGCTCAGGCGCGCATAGAGGCTCTTGCGGCGCCACAGCAGGGCGCCGATCAACAGCAGCAGGGGCAGGAACAGCAAGGGCTGCTGGACCAGCGCGTCGATCAGCTCGCTGAAGCTCGAGGCCCAGGGCAGCGTCGTGACCTGGATCTGCAGGCGCTCTGGCACCTCGCGCAGCCATGTGGTGTCCAGTGGCTTGTTGCTGGGGATCCAGAACATCTGCTCGTCGAGGGTGGCCCGCAAGGTCTGGGTCGTGCTGAGCAACTGCTTCTGGTTCAGTTGCAGGGTGATGGACTCGTTGAGCAGCGCGCTCAGTTCGCGGTTCAGGCGCTCCAGCAGGTCGACCCGGGTATTGGCCAGTTCGAGCAGGGTCTTGCGCAACTGCGGGGTGACCTGCTCGGCCGGCTGGCTCTTGAGCAGGTTGTCGACATAGGTACTGGGGCTGCTGAGCAGCTCTCGCTGCTGGCTGAGTTCGAGCTGGTAAAGACGGATATCGGCGATGTTGTTGGCCAGGTCGCGGTCGACCTTCAG
Source organism: Pseudomonas sp. L5B5 (assembly GCF_020520285.1). Lineage (NCBI taxonomy): Bacteria > Pseudomonadati > Pseudomonadota > Gammaproteobacteria > Pseudomonadales > Pseudomonadaceae > Pseudomonas > Pseudomonas sp. L5B5. Next base: position 3,648,981 of record NZ_CP084742.1, on the reverse strand, counting down.
GCGTGGCAGGGCCTGTTTCTGTTTGTAGAGAATCTTGGACAGCAGCAGGCTGCCCTTGAGCACGCTGATCTGTTCGTCGAGGGCGGCGGCGACCTGGGTCACGTTGTCCAGTTGCTGCTTGGTCTGCAGGTTGCGCTGGGTCTGCTCGTTGAGACGGTCGGTGCACTCGAGCAGGTAATCGGAAAACTTGAGGTTGTTGGCGCTTTCGGTGGCCAACAGACTGCTGCCGCCGGCCTTCTGGGCTTCGATGGACTGCTGGGTGACAGTTTCCTGGGACTGGGCCAGGCGCTTCTGGTTGATCAGGGTCTGCAGGTCCTGGGTTTCCTGTTCCAGGCGTGCAATTTTTTCCACCAGCAGGTCGTGCTGGCTACTGCCCAGGTCCTGTAGCTGGCTGTTGCCTGCCAGCTCCTGGCGGCGCAACGGAATCAGCGCATTGATCGCCGCCAGCTCGGCATTGAGCAGGTTGCGCTGATCGCTGCTCAACAGCTTGCCGTTGTCCTTGCCGGCCTTGAGGATGGCGTTGATCTGCAGGATTCGCATCTGGCCGTTGCTGATGTCCGCCTGGGCCCGTTCGGGGCGGGTCTGGGCGCTGATGGTCAGGCTGTTGGCCTGGGCCAGGGCCTTTTGCAGCTCGCCCTGGGTTCCGGTGCGTTCGGCCAGCAGCTGCTCCAGCTGAGCCACGCTCAGCGAGGCATAGCGCTGGGTGACCGGTACGACCTTGCTGGCCTTGAGGCGTGCCAGTTCACGCTGGTTTTCCAGGGTCTGGCGCGGGGCGTTGCTCAGCTGCTGCTTGAGCTCCGGTAGCCGCTGCTCGTAGTCCTGCAGGTTGGCCAGCTGGTTCAGGGTGTTCTGCAGCAGGGTCTGCAGGGCCTTCTGATCGACCTCCGACAGTTTGCGCTCGGCGATCTTGTCCAGGCTTTGCTGGACCGCCTCGGCGCTGGGCGGATCGCCGGCTTGTGCCGTGCCGATGGAAAGACTCAGGGCCAGCAGGGCAATCGCGAAAAGTTTATGCAGGGTCGGCATAGAGATCGGTCGAACAAGTAGGAATAGGGGGGCGGGCTGGCCGGAGCCCGCCGCGCTTGCGAGTTTAGAGGAAGAGTCCGGGGCCGGGGCGACTTCCTTCGGGGAATCTGACGCCGACTTTGCCGATCTTGTTCCCGTCCATCACCGCGACGGTCCAGGTGGTGTTGTTCCACTCCACCTGATCGCCCACCACGGGAGCGCCTCCCACCTTCTGGGCGATGAACGCCGCCAGCGGCATGTCCGCGTCCTGGCCGTCGAGCTTGAGCCCGTAGAGCGCCGAGACCGCGCCCAGCTGGGCGTCGCCTTCGAGCACGAAGTCGCCGAAGAAGCGCAGGTCCAGGCCGCGTTCCGGTGCCTGGCTGAAGAGCTTGCCCAGGGCCGGGAGGTTGTGTTCATGGCCTATCACGCACAGCAGGTCGTCGGCCTCCAGCACCGTACTACCCGACGGATGGAGCAGTTGCTGGCCGCGAAACAGGGCGGCGATGCGTGTGCCCTCGGGCATCTTTAATTCGCGCAGAGCGGCGCCGATGCACCATTTTTCCGCGCCCAGGCGGTAGACGAACAGCTCCCACTCGCTGGTGACATGGACTTCCAGGGCGGCCCGGGAAACCGGCGCCGGCTCCGGCGGAACCGTGACCTTCAGCCACTTGGCCACCCACGGCAGGCTGGTGCCCTGCAGCAGCAGCGAGATCAGCACGATGAAGAACGCCAGGTTGAAATACAGCTGGGCGTTGGGCAGTCCGGCCATCAACGGGAACACGGCCAGAATGATCGGCACCGCGCCCCGCAGCCCGACCCAGGAAATGAAGGCCTTCTCCCGGCCGTGGAAGGCCTTGAACGGCAGCAGCCCCACCAGCACCGACAGAGGGCGGGCGAACAGGATCATCCACAGCGCCAGGCCCAGGGCCGGCAAGGCGATGGGCAGCAGGTCATGGGGAGTGACCAGCAGCCCCAGCACCAGGAACATGCCGATCTGGGCCAGCCAGGCCATGCCATCGAGCATGTGCAGGATGCCGTGGCGGCTGCGTACCGGCCGGTTGCCGATCACCAGCCCGCACAGGTACACCGCGAGGAAACCGCTGCCGTGCAGGGCGTTGGTCAGGGCGAAGACCACCAGCCCGCCGGCGATCACCAGGATCGGGTACAGGCCGTTGGCCAGATGGATGCGGTTGACCAGCTGCAGCATCAGCCAGCCGCCGCCAAGGCCGATCACCGCGCCGATGCCGAACTCGCGGATCAGCTCCACCAGCAAGCTGAAGTGCAGGCCGGTATGGCCATTGGCGAGCATGTCGATCAGGGTCACGGTGAGGAACACCGCCATCGGATCGTTGCTGCCGGACTCGATTTCCAGGCTCGCGGTCACCCTTTCGTTGAGCCCCTTGCCTCCCAGCAGCGAAAACACCGCCGCCGCGTCGGTGGAGCCAACGATGGCGCCGATCAGCAGGCCCTGGATCAGGTTCAGGTCGAACAGCCAGGCGGCCGCCATGCCGGTCAGCCCGGTGGTGATCAGCACCCCGACCGTGGCCAGGGACAACGCCGGCCACAGGGCCACGCGAAAGCTCGCGACCCGGGTGCGCAGGCCGCCGTCCAGGAGGATCACGGCCAGGGCCAGGTTGCCCACCAGGTAGGCGGTCGGGTAGTTGTCGAAGATGATGCCGCCGCCGTCGACGCCGGCACTCATGCCCACGGCGAGGATGATCACCAGGATCGGGATGCCCAGGCGCGAAGACAGTGAACTGACCAGGATGCTCGCACCCACCAGCAACGCGCCGATCAAGAACAGGCTGTTGATGGTCGTCGCATTCAAAGGCAGTACTCCAGAGCGGAAAAGGCGGGCGCGAACTGACCATGCAGTCTGCGTGCCAGCGATTCTAACCTGCTGAAATGTGCCGCTGTCAAAAGCTTTTCATGACAGCGGCGCAGACCCCGGCGGACGGTATCCGTCGGGGTTTTTACCAGGTCCGGGCGGGCCTTCAGAGGTTGAAGCGGGCGACCATGTTGTTGAGGTCCACGGCCAGGCGCGACAGCTCGTTGCTGGCTGCACTGGTCTGGTTGGCGCCGGTGGCCGACTGCACCGACAAGTCGCGGATGTTCACCAGGTTGCGATCCACCTCGCGGGCCACCTGGGCCTGTTCTTCGGCGGCGCTGGCGATCACCAGGTTGCGCTCGTTGATCTCGATGATGGCGGTGTTGATGGTGTCCAGGGACAGGCCGGCGCCCCGGGCGATGTTCAAGGTCGACTCGGCGCGCTCGGTGCTGTTGCGCATGGAGTCCACGGCCTGTTCGGTGCCGTTCTGGATACTGCCGATCATGCGTTCGATTTCGCTGGTGGACTGCTGGGTGCGGTGGGCCAGGGCGCGGACTTCGTCGGCAACCACGGCGAAGCCACGTCCGGCTTCGCCTGCACGGGCAGCCTCGATGGCGGCGTTGAGGGCCAGCAGGTTGGTCTGGTCGGCCAGGCCGCGGATCACGTCCAGGACCTTGCCGATGTCCCGGGATTCATTGGCCAGGTCGCCGATCAGGCTGGCGGTGCCCTGCACGTCGGCGCTCATGCGCTCGATGGCGGACACGGTTTCCTGCACCAGGTCACGGCCGTCGCCGGCAGAGGAGGTGGCGTTCTTCGAGGCTTCGGAGGTGCTGACGGCGTTGCGGGCCACCTCTTCCACGGCGCTGGTCATTTCGTTGACGGCGGTGGCGGCCTGTTCGATCTCGTTGTTCTGCTGGGTCAGGCCACGAGCACTTTCCTCGGTGACACTGTTGAGTTCCTCGGCGGCCGAGGCCAGTTGGGTGGCGGAACCTGAGATGTGCTGCAGGGTGTCGCGCAGTTTTTCCTGCATCTTGGCCATGGCCCGCAGCAGGCGCCCGGCTTCATCGCTGCCGTCGGCCTGGACCGGTCGAGTCAGGTTGCCTTCGGCGATTTCTTCGGCGGCCTCCAGGGCCTTGGCGATCGGCTGGGTGATGCTGCGGGTCAGCAGCCAGGCGAACAGCAGGGTCAGGCCGGTGGCCAGGAGCAGCAGTACCACCACCAGCTTGACGGCGGCCGAATACTGCTCGGCAGCCTGGCGGTTGGTGTCCAGGGTCTGCTGGGTGTTGATCTCCATCAGCCGATTGAGCACGGCGTTGACCGCCTCGGAGTTGTTCAGCAGATCGGTGTTGAGCAGGTTGCGCAGCTCATCCACCTGGTTGTTGCGCGACAGGCTCTTCATCCGTTCTTCGATCTGCCGGTACTGGCCCAGCAACTGGATGTACTGGTCGTAGGCGGCTTTTTCCTCCGGGCTGGTGATGAGCTTCTCGTAGGTGGTCTGGGCGCTGCGGATCTGCTGGTTGCGCATGTCCAGCAGGTCCATGGTCTTTTGCTGGACATCCGGCTCACGGTTCACCAGCAGGCGATAGGACAGCACCCGCAGGCGCAGGGTCAGCTGGGTGAACTCGTCGAGGCTCTGGATGCTCGGCACGCTGCTCAGGGTGATGTCTTCGGCAGCACCTCGGATCTTGCCCATCTGGTTCAGGGCGAAAACCCCGAGGATCAGCATCAAGCCGCCGATCATGGCAAAACCGAGGAAGGCCCGCGGAGCGATATTCATATTACGAAGGGACATGATAGGTACCAGGAAGAGCGCATCCATGCGGGGCTTGAGACTGATCTACCGTGACTTATCGGTCGTACGACTAAAGTCTTGAGTCCTGATTGGATTCAGCCGGTTGAATCTGCCGCGCATTGGCCTTTCGCTGGTGGATCGCTGCAGCCCCGGCCGGGAAACCGGGCGCAGGGCTGGAGGTGCCGGAGTCAGAGGCGGAATTGGCTGACGATGACGTTCAGGTCCACGGCCAGGCGCGCCAGCTCGTTGCTGGCGGCGCTGGTCTGGTGAGCGCCGGTGGCCGACTGCGCCGACAAACCGCGAATGTTCACCAGGTTGCGATCCACCTCGCGGGCCACCTGGGCCTGTTCTTCGGCGGCGCTGGCGATCACCAGGTTGCGCTCGTTGATCTCGATGATGGCGGTGTTGATGGTGTCCAGGGACAGGCCGGCGCCCCGGGCGATGTTCAAGGTCGACTCGGCGCGCTCGGTGCTGTTGCGCATGGAGTCCACGGCCTGTTCGGTGCCGTTCTGGATGCTGCCGATCATGCGTTCGATTTCGCTGGTGGACTGCTGGGTGCGGTGGGCCAGGGCGCGGACTTCGTCGGCAACCACGGCGAAGCCACGTCCGGCTTCGCCTGCACGGGCAGCCTCGATGGCGGCGTTGAGGGCCAGCAGGTTGGTCTGGTCGGCCAGGCCGCGGATCACGTCCAGGACCTTGCCGATGTCCCGGGATTCATTGGCCAGGTCGCCGATCAGGCTGGCGGTGCCCTGCACGTCGGCGCTCATGCGCTCGATGGCGGACACGGTTTCCTGCACCAGGTCACGGCCGTCGCCGGCAGAGGAGGTGGCGTTCTTCGAGGCTTCGGAGGTGCTGACGGCGTTGCGGGCCACCTCTTCCACGGCGCTGGTCATTTCGTTGACGGCGGTGGCGGCCTGTTCGATCTCGTTGTTCTGTTGGGTCAGGCCACGAGCACTTTCCTCGGTGACACTGTTGAGTTCCTCGGCGGCCGAGGCCAGTTGGGTGGCGGAACCTGAGATGTGCTGCAGGGTGTCGCGCAGTTTTTCCTGCATCTTGGCCATGGCCCGCAGCAGGCGCCCGGCTTCATCGCTGCCGTCGGCCTGGACCGGTCGAGTCAGGTTGCCTTCGGCGATTTCTTCGGCAGCCTCCAGGGCCTTGGCAATCGGCTGGGTGATGCTGCGGGTCAGCAGCCAGGCGAACAGCAGGGTCAGGCCGCTGGCCAGTAGCAGCAACGCGACGACCCGCTCGAAGGCGCTGCGGTACTGCTCGGCGGCCTCCCGGGCAGCGGCGGTCGAATAACGAGTGTTGATTTCCAGCAGCCGGTTGAGGGTGGCGTTGATCTGTTCGGCGTTGTCCATCAACTGGTCATTGAGCAGCGCTTGCATGGGCTCCAGTTGGCCCTGGCGGGACAGTTCGATCAACTGGCTTTCCAGCTGGCGATGGCGGGTCAGGCTCTTGATGTAGTCGGCGTAGGCCGCACGCTCCTCGGGGAGACTGATCAAGGCCTCGTAGACCGGGCGGATCTGGTCGATCTTCTGGTTGCGTTCGAGGATGGCCTCCTGGGTCCTTTGTTGCGCCTCGGGGTCGCGATTGACCAGCAGGCGGTAGGCATGGACTCGCAAGCGCAGGCTCAGCTGGGTGAAGTCATCGACACTCTTGATGCTGGGGATGGTGTCCTGGGTGATTCGTTCGGTAGCCGCGTGGATCTTGCCCATCTGATTCAGGGCAAAGACGCCGAGGAACAGCATCAGGCAGCCGATCAGGGCAAACCCGAGGAAAGCTCGCGGGGCGATGTTCATGGTGCGCAGGGACATTGTTCTCACCTGTGTGAAGCGCGCGTGGCGCCGTGGGGATGGGCATGCACCCGGGCTATCGCATTGGAAAAAGGCTTCTTGAATCGCCAGGAGTGGTTTCAGAAATTTCCACTGGCTTGTGCGACTTTTCGGGAAAAGTCCGAGCGTCCGACGGGGCGTCAGGAACCCCAGGGGAGAATGGCAGTCTCTAGCTGCTCTTGTGGAAGGGTCATCGCCAGTAAAATCAAGGCTTTGCGCCTGGATAACCCTGGCATCCAGGGTGACTTTTCTTTATCGTACGCGCCCTTTGCAAACAGCCCGGAAGATCAACATGTTGGAAGCATCCCTCAGCCAATTGGAACAGCTGGTCAGCGACCTGGTGGTACAGAACCAGGAACTGCTCGACACGAACGAAACCCTCAAGACTCAACTGGCCCAGGCCAAGGATGAGAACGAAAGCCTGCAACTGAACCTGATGGAGCAGGAAGAAAAGCACGGCGCCACGGCCGCCCGCATCCAGGCCCTGGTTGAGCGCGTTACTGCGAGCCCGGCCAACCCATGAAACATCACATCGATGGGGTGAGGGTGGTCTCGATCCTCGGTGAGGACTATTCGCTCAAGGCTCCGACCGGTCAGGAACAGGTCCTGATGGACGCGGTGCAGATGCTCCAGGCCGCCCTGGCCGATACCAAGAAGAAGTTCCCCACCCTGATTGGCGAGCGCCTGCTGGTGCTGGCGGCGATGAACCTGTGCTCGCAACAGATCGAGATGAAAAAGCAGCACGAGCAGGAGCTCGAGCGCTATCAGGAACAAGTGAGTGCCACGGTCGAAGTGATCGCCAAGACCATCCAACAGAATTGATGGATTTGCGTACAGTCTCGCGGTAATAGGTTGGACAATCATTTGTAATGTTTGTATACAACCTTCCGCGGCTGGCGCGGTATCTCAGCCTCTTATACCAATAAGAAAGAGGTGATCCATGCAATTCTGGCGACGCAGCATTCAATGGCAGCTGATTCTCGGCATGGGCTCGGCCCTGCTGGCCAGCCTGCTGGTGGTGGTAGCCCTCTACTCCGCGCTGATCAATCACCTGACCCACAGCTACCTGCTGGACAAGGCGCTGCCCGCGAGTATCGAGGCCATGCGCAACGACATCGAACGCATCCTCGCCCAACCCCTGACGGTAGCCCACGACCTTGCCGGCAATGGCCTGCTGCGCGATTGGCTGGCGGCCGGAGAAGACCCGGCCCAGGCGCCGGCCTTCATCGATTACCTGGAAGGCGTCCGCGCGCAAAACCAGGCATTCACCACCCTGATGGTGAGCACGGCCAGTGGCCGCTATTACAGTGAAAAAGGCCTGGACCGCACCCTTAGCCGCTCCAACCCGAAAGATGCCTGGTTCTACCACTTCATCGACAGCGACCAGCCGCGACTGATCAACATCGACACCGACGTAGCCTCGGGCGAATTGGCCATGTTCATCGATATGCAGGTCAAGAAAGACGGCAAGCTGGTGGGCGTGGCGGGGCTCGGGCTGAGCATGCAGGCGCTGTCACGGCTGATCCACGATTTCAGCTTCGGTGAGCACGGCAAGGTCTACCTGGTGCGTACCGATGGCCTGATTCAGGTTCATCCCGAGGCGCAGTTGAGCGGCAAGCGCCAACTGGCCGAGCAGGTCGGCCCGGCGGCGGCCCAGGCCCTGATGGGGCGCGAGGGCTTGACCAGCCGCCCGTTTGAACGCGACGGCGAGGCATACCTGGCCCTGAGCCTGCCGCTGCGCGCAATGGACTGGTCGCTGGTGGCGGAGGTGCCCGAGGCGCAGATCTACGCCGATGCCCGACGGACGCTGTGGCTGACCACTGGCATCGGCCTGGCAATCGCCGTGCTGTGCCTGCTGCTGATCGTGCTGCTGGCGCGCGGCCTGGTGCGTCCGATTCGGCAGGTCACGGCGGGCCTGGTGGCGATTGGCAGTGGCGGCGGCGACCTGACCCAGCGCCTGGATGCCGATCGTGCCGACGAGCTGGGCGACCTGGCCCGGGGGTTCAACCGGTTTCTGGACAGCCAGCGCGGGATGCTGGGCGAGGTGCTGGCCACGACGGAGCGCTTGCGGGTGTCGGTAGGCCAGGTGGCCGCTGTGGTGCAGAACACTGCCGAGCGCTCTGGCCGGCAACAGGAGATGACCGACATGGTAGCGACCGCCGTGCATGAGATGGGCCTGACGGTCCAGGACATTGCCCGCAATGCCGGGCAGGCGGCCCAGGCTTCCCAGGCGGCTCGGGACGAAGCCCTGCAAGCTCGGGAAGTGGTGGGCGGCTCGATTCGCCACATCGAGGGCATGTCCGGGGAAATTGCCCAGGCCGCCGGGGCGGTGGGTGAGCTGGCACAGCAGGTGGCTTCCATCGACCAGGTGCTGGCGGTGATTCGCGGGGTGTCCGAACAGACCAACCTGCTGGCCCTCAATGCCGCCATCGAGGCCGCGCGTGCCGGGGAGCTGGGCCGCGGTTTTGCCGTGGTGGCCGACGAGGTGCGCACCCTGGCCCAGCGCACCCAGGCATCCACCGATGAAATCCGGCAGATGATCCTGAGCCTCAAGCAAGGGGCCGAGAATGCCGTGTCCTCGATGCAGGCCGGGCAGGCGGCGACCGGTACCGGGGTCGAATCCAGCCAGCGTACCGGGGCCTCGCTGGCCGCGATCACCGGGCAGGTGGAACACATCAGCGACATGAACCAGCAAGTGGCCGCTGCCACTGAAGAGCAGTCGGCGGTCACCGAGGAGATCAACCGCAATGTCCAGGGTATTTCCGACCTGGCCCGGGCCACGGCGGCGGAGGTGCAGGCCTGCCGCAAAGACTGCCTGACCCTGCAGCACCTGGCCGAGGACCTGGCGCGACAGGTCGGGGGATTCAAGTTGGAGTGAGGTGTGGTCGGGGACGTGGGCGGCTCAGAACCACTCGTCGCGCATCGCCAAACAGGTGTCGTCCCGGGCTTCCAGCAGGGTCAGTTCATGCTGGCATCCCGGCACTTCCCAGGTGAGGAAGTAGCGTGCAGCCTGCAGCTTGCCCCGGTAGAAGTCCCGATCCGCCGCTTCGTCCCGGGCCAGCCCTTCTTCGGCGCGGATCGCCTGCTCCAGCCAGCGCCAGCCGATCACCGCATGGCCGAAGGCCTTGAGGTACAGCGCCGAGTTGGCCAGGGTCGCGCTGACCTTGCCGGCGGCCAGGTCGCCCAACAGGCCCAGGGTTACCGCTTGCAGGCGCGCCACCAACTGCTCCAGGGGCTGGCGCAGGGCATCGAGCGAGGGATGGGCCCGGGAGCGTTCGCCGGTCTCGGCGATCAGGCGGATCAGGCGCTTGAGCCCGGCGCCGCCATTCTGTGCCAGTTTGCGCCCCAGCAAGTCCAGGGACTGGATGCCGTGGGTGCCCTCATGGATCGGGTTCAGGCGATTGTCGCGGTAGTACTGCTCCACGGGGTACTCGCGGGTGTACCCGTGGCCGCCGAGGATCTGGATCGCCAGTTCGTTGGCCTTGAGGCAGAACTCCGAAGGCCAGGACTTGACGATCGGAGTCAGCAAATCCAGCAGCTCGTGGGCCTGCTGGCGCCCGGCCTCGTCCTCCAGGGTGGTGGTGTCGTCGAATAGCCGGGCCGCATACAGACCCAGGTCGAAGGCACCTTCGACGTAGGATTTCTGGGTCAGCAGCATGCGCCGGACATCGGCGTGCTGGATGATCGAGACCTGTGGCGAGCTCGGGTCCTTGCCATCTGGCAGGCGTCCCTGGGGACGCTCGCGGGCGTACTCCAGGGAGTACAGGTAGCCGGCGTAGCCGAGCATTACCGCACCCATGCCGACGCCGATGCGCGCCTCGTTCATCATCTGGAACATGTAGGACAGGCCCGCATGGGGTTTGCCCACCAGATAGCCGACACATTCCCCGTTATCGCCGAAGTTGAGCGCAGTGGAGGTAGTGCCGCGATAACCCATCTTGTGGAACAGGCCGGCCAGCAGTACGTCGTTGCGCGAGCCCAGGGTGCCGTCGGTGTTGACCAGGAACTTGGGCACGATGAACAGCGAGATGCCCTTCACCCCGGGTGGTGCATCCGGCAGCTTGGCCAGCACCATGTGCACGATGTTCTGGGCCAGCGGGTGGTCGCCACCGGAAATGAAGATCTTGTTGCCCTTGATTCGATAGCTGCCGTCGCCGGCCGGTTCGGCGCGGGTGCGGATGTCCGACAGCGAGGAGCCGGCATGGGGTTCGGTCAGGGCCATGGTGCCGAAGAAACGGCCGTCGATCATCGGTTGCAGGAAGCGCTGTTTCTGTTCTTCGCTGCCGAAACTCTCGATCAGGTTGGCCGCGCCCATGGTCAGGAACGGGTAGGCGGAACTGCCGACGTTGGCTGCCTGGAAGTGGGCGAAGCAGGCTTGGGACAACAGGGTTGGCAGTTGCATGCCCCCGGCTTCGAAGCTGCGAGCGGCATTGAGGAAGCCGGCTTCGAGGAAGGCATCCACCGCGGGTTTGACCTCGGGGATCAGCACGGCCTGGCCGTTTTCATAACGTGGTTCGTGTTCGTCGCCCTTGCGGTTGTGCGGGGCGAAGTACTTCTCGGCGATGTTGCGGGCGGTGCCCAGGGCCGCGTCGAAGGTCTCGCGGTTGTGCTCGGCAAACCGTTCGCGTTGGGTCAGGCCCTCGGCATCGAGCACCTCGTACAGTTCAAAAGCCAGATTGCGGGAACTGAGCAAGGTCTCGGACATGGCGGCTTACCTGTTGATTTGGGGTGGGCCGAGTCTAGATGCGTGAATGAAGGCTGGATAGCAAGATTGATGGGCGTGATGAAGCAGGAGAAATGCAAGCTCAAGCAGCAAGCCAGAGCCAGAAGCAAAAACGGCAAGCAAAGGCTGTTGCCCCTGCTTGCCGCTTGTAGCTTGCCGCTTGAGGCTGCTCTTAACCGATGGTCATCAGGCTGGCGTTGCCGCCGGCCGCCGCGGTGTTGACGCTCAAGGCGCGTTCGATCACCAGGCGCTCCAGGGCGATCGTCGTTTCGCCCTGGGACAGGCCCTGGACGCCGATGATCGCGCCGGCACGCTGGGCGATCTGCTGGCAGACGCTGCGCAGCTGGTCGGAGTCGCCGTGGTGCAGGACCGCGTCGAATACCGCTTCATCCTTGGTCCAGTCGGCCACCCGCTTGATACGAGCCTGGACTTCCTTGGGCAGGCGGCTGAACAGTGCCTTGGACACGGCATTTTCCGGCCATACCGCCGAACCGCCGACGGCCAGTACCGCTGCCAGCTGCGTCAACAGGTCGGCTTCGATGTCCGCCAGGCACAGGACGTGCTCGCGCGGCAGGATGGCGTAGCTGTTGCGCTCGCCGGTCGGGCCAGCCAGTTGTCGGGTGATGCCGCTCTGCGACTGCCCGGCGAACTGTTTGCACAGGGCCGAGAGCTCCGCCAGCTTGGCGCTGTCGGCCCAGGCTTGCAGGGCGCCCAGGGGCTTGAGCAGCGTTTCGCGCAGGCGCAGGTCCGGGGCGCTGATGGCGTCGGCACGGCCGAAGGACTGTTCGATGGCATCCACCGGCCGGGTCGACAGCAGGCGGTACAGGTACAGCGGGCCACCGGCTTTCGGGCCGGTGCCCGACAGGCCTTCGCCACCGAATGGCTGCACGCCGACCACGGCGCCGACGATGTTGCGGTTCACGTACATGTTGCCGGCGTTGACGTTGTCCACCACCTTGGCGATGGTCTCGTCGATCCGGGTGTGCACGCCCAGGGTCAGGCCGTAGCCGGAGGCGTTGATCTGGGCGATCAGCTGGTCGATGTCCTTGCGCTTGTAGCGCACCACGTGCAGGACCGGGCCAAAGATCTCGCGCTGCAGTTCATCGAAGCTTTCCAGTTCGATCAGGGTCGGCATGACGAAGGTGCCACGCTTGATTTCCTCGCCTTCGGCGATGGCCACCTGGTAGACGCTGCGACCTTTGTCGCGCATGCCCTGGATGTGCTTCTCGATGCCGGCCTTGGCTTCGGCGTCGATCACCGGGCCAATGTCCACGGCCAGGCGCTCGGGGTTGCCCAGGCGGTTTTCGGCCATGGCGCCCTTGAGCATCTCGATCACGCGGTCGGCGGAGTCTTCCTGCAGGCACAGCACGCGCAGGGCCGAGCAACGCTGGCCGGCGCTATCGAAGGCCGAGGAGACGACGTCGATCACCACCTGCTCGGTCAGGGCCGAGGAGTCGACGATCATCGCGTTCTGGCCACCGGTCTCGGCGATCAGCGGGATTGGCCGGCCCTGGTTGTCCAGGCGGCCGGCGATGTTGCGTTGCAGCAAGCGCGCCACTTCGGTGGAACCGGTGAACATCACGCCCTTGACCCGCTCGTCACCGACCAGGCCGGCGCCGACGGTTTCACCGCGGCCTGGCAGCAGTTGCAGCACGCCTTCGGGGATACCGGCTTCGAGCATCAGGCGCACGGCCTGGGCGGCCACCAGCGGAGTCTGCTCGGCCGGCTTGGCCAGCACCGGGTTGCCGGCAGCCAGGGCTGCGGCAACCTGGCCACTGAAGATCGCCAGCGGGAAGTTCCACGGGCTGATGCACACCACCGGGCCCAGTGGGCGGTGGGCGTCGTTGGTGAAGTCATTGCGGGCCTGCACCGCGTAGTAGCGCAGGAAGTCCACGGCCTCGCGCACTTCGGCGATGGCATTGGCGAACGTCTTGCCAGCTTCGCGGACCAGCAGGCCCATCAGCGGTTGGATCTCGCCTTCCATCAGGTCGGCTGCGCGTTCCAGGATCGCGGCGCGCTCGGCGGGCGGGGTGGCCTGCCAGATCGGCGCGGCGTTCAGAGCGCACTGGATGGCGTTGTCGACGTCAACGACGGTGGCTTCCTGGACATGACCGACCACATCGCGGTGGTCGGATGGGTTGAGCACTGGTGCCGGGGTTTCGTCGCTGGACGGGCAGCCGAGCAGCGGGGCGGCCTTCCAGTTGTTATGGGCAGTGGCCAGCAGCGCGCAGGACAGCGAGGCCAGGCGATGTTCGTTGGCCATGTCGATGCCGGCCGAGTTGGCGCGGTCGGCGCCGTACAGGTCACGCGGCAGCGCGATGCGAGGGTGCGGCAAGCCGAGGCCGCCTTCCAGGGTGGCCATCTGCTCGATCTGGCTCACCGGGTCGGCCACCAGTTCCTGGATCGAGATCGACTGGTCGGCGATGCGGTTGACGAAGGACGTGTTGGCGCCGTTTTCCAGCAACCGGCGGACCAGGTAGGCCAGCAGGGTTTCGTGGGTGCCAACCGGCGCGTACACGCGGCATGGGCGGTTCAGCTTGCCATCGGCGACCTTGCCCACCACTTGTTCGTACAGCGGCTCGCCCATGCCGTGCAGGCACTGGAACTCGTACTGGCCGGGGTAATAGTTCTGACCGGCGATATGGTAGATGGCCGACAGAGTGTGGGCGTTGTGGGTGGCGAACTGCGGGTAGATGACTTCCGGCACCGACAGCAGCTTGCGCGCGCAGGCGATGTAGGAAACGTCGGTGTACACCTTGCGGGTGTAGACCGGATAGCCTTCCAGGCCCTCGACCTGGGCGCGCTTGATCTCGCTGTCCCAGTACGCGCCCTTCACCAGGCGGATCATCAGGCGATGGCGGCTGCGGCGAGCCAGGTCGATGACGTAGTCGATCACGTACGGGCAGCGCTTCTGGTAGGCCTGGATCACGAAGCCGATACCGTTCCAGCCGGTCAGCTGCGGTTCGAAGCACAGGCGCTCGAGCAGGTCCAGCGACAGCTCCAGGCGGTCGGCCTCCTCGGCGTCGATGTTCAGGCCGATATCGTACTGCTTGGCCAGCAGGGTCAGGGACAGCAGGCGCGGGTACAGCTCTTCCATCACGCGCTCGTACTGGGCGCGGCTGTAGCGCGGGTGCAGGGCCGACAGCTTGATCGAGATGCCCGGGCCTTCATAGATGCCACGGCCGTGGGAGGCCTTGCCGATGGAGTGGATGGCCTGCTCGTAGGACGCGAGGTATTTCTGCGCGTCGTGCTCGGTCAGTGCCGCTTCGCCGAGCATGTCGTAGGAGTAGCGGAAGCCCTTGGCTTCGAACTTGCTCGCATTGGCCAGGGCTTCGGCGATGGTCTCGCCGGTGACGAACTGCTCGCCCATCAGGCGCATGGCCATGTCCACGCCCTTGCGGATCATCGGCTCGCCGCTCTTGCCGATGATGCGGCTCAGGGAGGAGGTCAGGCCGGCCTCGTTGTGGGTCGACACCAGCTTGCCGGTGAGCAGCAGGCCCCAGGTGGCGGCGTTGACGAACAGCGACGGGCTGTTGCCCAGGTGCGGCTGCCAGTTGCCGGTGCTGATCTTGTCGCGGATCAGCGCGTCGCGGGTGCCCTTGTCCGGGATGCGCAGCAGCGCTTCGGCCAGGCACATCAGGGCCACGCCTTCCTGGGACGACAGGGAGAACTCCTGCAGCAGGCCCTGGACGATACCGGCGCGGCCACCGGCGCTCTTCTGGTTGCGCAGTTTCTCGGCGATGGAGGCGGCCAGCTTGTTGGCGGCTTCGGCGGTGCCGGCGGGCAGGCGGGCCTGCTCCAGCAGCATCGGCACCACTTCCGGTTCCGGGCGACGGTAGGCGGCGGTGATGGAGGCACGCAGTACCGATTGCGGCAGGATGCTCTCGGCAAATTCGAGGAAGCATTGGTGAGCATGGTCGGTGATCACGTCACCGGCGTCATCGCCGTCTCTGGCAATGGCGTTGCTCAGCTCGGTCAGGGTTGCACCACCCTCGAGTTTTTCCAGGTAATTGAAAATTGCCTGCTTGATCAGCCAGTGCGGGGTCCGATCAATCGAGGCCGCGGCCGCCTTGAGACGTTCGCGGGTAGGGTCGTCGAGTTTGACCCCTAGGGTGGTGGTAGCCATATTTTTATCCTCATGTTTGCCACGCGGGTGTGGCATCAGCTGGCGGCAAGATTATCCGCGAGCTGAAATAGGTGCAACCGGGTGCAACCCATTTTTACCTGGAAAAAACTGCAGCTTGTCAGGAATAAAATTCCGCCACACAAAGAAGGGGATTGATCTGGTGCATTCGCTTCTGAAAAAGGTTTTTCTTGCTCCAAAAAGGAGCAAAAACGTCAACAAACTCTGATTTATCGACAAGGTGCAACTGATTCGCGTCAAACTGGTTGCACCTTGTTCATTTTGTTGCATAGGATTCGCGCCCAAGGTGCAACCGTCTTTGCGACTGGGGCATCGGCTGATGGCTTTCCTGGGGAAACATCAGTCATAAATGCGCGGCTCGCCCGACCGTCTTCCAAGCGTTATCGTTTGGCGGCGTGGGGCAGTGACCGCCGCACCATAAAAACAAAGCCAGGGCGTTACTCATGAGTGCAAGCAATCCAACCCTGATCACGTTCGTGATCTACATCGCGGCAATGGTGCTGATCGGCTTCATGGCCTATCGCGCCACCAACAACCTTTCCGACTATATTCTTGGCGGCCGCAGCCTGGGCAGCGTGGTGACCGCGCTTTCCGCCGGTGCTTCCGACATGAGTGGCTGGTTGCTGATGGGCCTGCCGGGCGCCATCTACATGTCCGGCCTGTCCGAGAGCTGGATCGCCATCGGCCTGATCGCCGGTGCCTACCTGAACTGGCTGTTCGTGGCCGGTCGCCTGCGGGTCCAGACCGAGCACAACGGTGACGCGCTGACCCTGCCGGACTACTTCTCCAGCCGTTTCGAAGACAAGAGCGGCCTGCTGCGGATCATCTCCGCGGTCGTGATCTTGGTGTTCTTCACCATCTACTGCGCCTCCGGCATCGTCGCCGGTGCCCGCCTGTTCGAAAGCACCTTCGGCATGTCCTACGAGACCGCCCTGTGGGCCGGCGCGGCAGCGACCATTGCCTACACCTTCGTCGGTGGCTTCCTGGCGGTGAGCTGGACCGACACCGTGCAAGCCACGCTGATGATCTTCGCCCTGATCCTCACGCCAATCATCGTGCTGCTGGCCACCGGAGGCGTGGACACCACCTTCCTGGCCATCGAGGCCAAGGACCCGACCAGCTTCGACATGCTCAAGAACACCACCTTCATCGGCGTTATCTCGCTGATGGGCTGGGGCCTGGGCTACTTCGGCCAGCCGCATATCCTGGCGCGCTTCATGGCCGCCGATTCGGTCAAGTCGATCGCCAAGGCCCGCCGCATCTCCATGACCTGGATGATCCTGTGCCTGGGCGGCACCGTGGCCGTGGGCTTCTTCGGGATCGCCTACTTCTCGGCGCACCCTGAAGTGGCCGGCCCCGTGACCGAGAACCCCGAGCGGGTGTTCATCGAGCTGGCCAAGCTGCTGTTCAACCCGTGGGTGGCCGGTGTGCTGCTGTCGGCCATCCTGGCGGCGGTCATGAGTACCCTCAGCTGCCAGTTGCTGGTGTGCTCCAGCGCCCTGACCGAAGACTTCTACAAGGCCTTCCTGCGCAAGCACGCTTCCCAGCGGGAGCTGGTATGGGTCGGCCGGGCCATGGTGCTGGTGGTGGCCCTGGTTGCCATCGCGATGGCTGCCAATCCGGAAAACCGCGTACTGGGCCTGGTGAGCTACGCCTGGGCCGGTTTCGGCGCCGCCTTCGGCCCTGTGGTGCTGATCTCGGTGTTGTGGAAAGGCATGACCCGTGACGGTGCGCTGGCCGGTATCGTGGTTGGTGCCCTGACCGTGATCCTGTGGAAGCACTTTGCCCTGCTGGGTCTGTACGAAATCATCCCGGGCTTCCTCTTCGCCAGCCTGGCAATCGTTCTGGTGAGCAAGTTGGGTGCACCGAGCGCCGGCATGGTCCAGCGCTTTGAGGCAGCCGAGAAGGACTTCAAGCTCAATCAGTGAGTGCGAAGGTCTGGCCCTGATTCCCCAGGGCGTTGAAGAACGGCCCGCTGCGTTAGCGCAGCGGGCCGTTTTTTTGGCCTGCTGTAGCCGCTGGCGCAGGCGGCGAGCGAACGTGGCGCTCTTGGGGGAGCAGGAGTGCGTCTGGAGATCGCCAGGCAAGGCCCTGCGGCCCTTTGCGCAGCCTCGCCAAGGCTCGACAGCGGCTACAGCTGGTATCGAGCCGTGGCGGGCGCGGCTCAGTGCAGTTCAGCGTCGGGCTGGTTGAGGAAGATCAGCACGCCGAGGATCGCCATGTAGAACTTGAACGCCGCTTCCTGGCCGTTCCAGGTGGCGGACTGCCACATCATGAACCACTCGCCGCCTACCACCATGAAGCCGAAGAACCAGACGCAGAAGCCCAGGCAGAAGCCGGCGATGGCCCAGTGCTTGGCGCGATTGAAGTCGCTGGCGGTGCTGTATCGGGAGCGCCACAGGCGAGCCGCGCCGAGCAGCAGCAGGATGCCGGTCGCGGCCTCGCCGGCGATGATCAGCCAGTAGCCGGCATTCCACAGCAGCGGTTGGGTGAGGGCCCGGCCGGTGGCGCTGTTGCCGGGGAATACGCTGTCCATGCTCAGCACGTGCTGGACGAAGGCGAAGTTGGAACCGTAGTCGCTGATGTTGTTGTAGGCCACCAGCAGGGCGAAGGCGGCGACCGCGAGGGTCATGGTGATTTTTGCGTAGCGCACGAGCATGTCAGGGTCCTTTGATAGGGGAGCGATCCTTGGGGGGGAGGGGGATCCTGGGAGGATGTAGCGAGGTGCAGCTTAGTGGCCGGGGCCAGCAGCGACAAGGGCCCGCCCCGGGCAGGCGGGCCAGTCGGGAATCAGGCTTGCTGCAGGGCCTGGTCCAGGTCCTCGAGCAGGTCCTCGATGGCTTCGATACCCACCGAGAGGCGGATCATTTCCGGCTTGACCCCGGCCTTGGCCTGTTCCTGTTCGTTCATCTGCCGGTGGGTGGTGGAGGCTGGATGGCAGGCCAGGGACTTGGCGTCGCCGATGTTCACCAGGCGCTTGAAGATCTGCAGCGCGTCATAGAACCGCACGCCGGCTTCGTAGCCACCCTTGAGGCCGAAGGAGAGGATGGCCGACGGCTTGCCCTGCATGTATTTGCGCGCCAGTTCGTGGTGCGGGTGGTCTGTCAGGCCGGCGTAGCTGACCCAGGCCACCAGTGGGTGAGCCTTGAGGAACTGCGCCACCTTCAGCGCGTTGTCGGTGTGGCGCTCCATGCGCAGGGCCAGGGTCTCCAGGCCTTGCAGCAGCAGGAAGGCATTCATCGGTGCCAGGGCCGCGCCGGTGTTGCGCAGGGGGACGGTACGGGCCCGGGCGACAAAGGCTGCGGGCCCGAACTTCTCGGTGTAGACCACGCCGTGGTAGGCCGGCTCTGGGGTGTTGAGGCTGGCGAACTTCTGCGGATGTTCGGTCCAGGGGAAGTTGCCACTGTCGACGATCACTCCGCCCAGGGCGTTGCCGTGGCCGCCCACATACTTGGTCACCGAATGCACGACGATGTCGGCGCCGAACTGGATCGGCTTGCACAGGATCGGCGTGGCCACGGTGTTATCCACCATCAGCGGCACGCCCCGGGCGTGGGCGACTTCGGCCAGCCCCTCGATATCGACGATGTTGCCTGCCGGGTTGCCGATGCTCTCGCAGTACACCGCCTTGGTGTTGTCGTCGATCAGTTCGGCGATGGCCTCGGGCGAGTCGTCGCGGGCAAAACGCACCTCGACGCCGAAGCTCGGCAGCAGGTGGGCGAACAGGGTGTAGGTGCCGCCATACAACTGTGGAGTGGAGACGATGTTGTCGCCGGCCTGGGTCAGGGTCTGGATCGCATAGTGGATGGCGGCGCTACCGGCCGATACCGCCAGTGCCGCGACCCCGCCTTCCAGGGCGGCGATGCGCTGCTCCAGCACATCGTTGGTGGGGTTCATGATCCGGGTGTAGATATTGCCGGGCACATCGAGGTTGAACAGGTCGGCACCATGCTGGGCATTGTCGAACTCGAAGGCGACGTTCTGGTAGATCGGCACGGCCACGGCCTTGGTGGTGGGGTCAGACTTGAATCCATGGTGCAGCGCAATCGTTGCGTCTTTCATAAATTCTCAACTCAGTAGCAGTCCATTAATGAGCACAGCCAGGCAGGGTCGTGCCCGTACAGCAGTCAGTGGTCCCTTGTGTCTGAGTCGCCAGCAACCGCTTGGTATGCCTGCTGCTGGCCGCAGCAGGCGCGTCAGTGTCCAACAGGCGTGGCGGATGGGCAAGACGCCAGCCATGTCGGGGCCAAATGCGATGGCCTGTCCTGACGCGGTCCCTGGCACAGGGTAAACTTGCACGCCTGCGCAGGAGCAACCATGAACTATCGTCACGCCTTCCATGCCGGCAATCATGCCGACGTCTTCAAACACCTGACCCTGACCCGCCTCATCGCCCTGATGTCGCGCAAGGAACAGCCGTTCGCCTACATCGACAGCCATGCCGGCATCGGCCTGTACGACCTCAAGGGCGACCAGGCGACACGCACCGGCGAGTACCTGGAAGGCATCGCCCGGTTGTGGGGCGCCGATGACCTGCCCGAGCTGACCGCCGACTACATGCGTGTGCTGCGCCGGCTGAACCCGGATGGCGAACTGCGTTATTACCCCGGTTCGCCGGAGCTGGCGCGGCGCCTGATGCGCAACCAGGACCGGGCGCTGCTCAACGAGAAACACCCCGAGGACGGTTTGCTGCTCAAGGACAACATGAAGGGTGATCGCCGGGTGGCGGTGCACCTGGGCGAGGGGTGGCATGTGGCCCGGGCGTTGCTGCCGGTGGCGGAGAAGCGTGCGGTGATGCTGATCGACCCGCCGTTCGAGCAACTCGATGAGATGCAGCGTTGCGCCGCCTCGATGAAGGAAGCCATCGGTCGCATGCGCCAGACCGTGGCGGCCATCTGGTACCCGGTCAAGGACCAGCGCGCCTTGCGCCGTTTCTACCAGGACCTGGCCGGCACCGGTGCGCCTAAGCTGTTGCGAGTGGAGTTGCTGGTGCATCCGCTGGATACGCCCAACAGCCTCAACGGCTCGGGCCTGGCCATCGCCAACCCGCCGTGGGGCCTGGAAGAAGAACTGCGCGAGCTACTGCCCTGGCTGGCGCAAAAGCTCGGCCAGACCCAGGGCGGCTGGCAGATGGACTGGCTGATCGCGGAATAACAGCGGCAAGTTGTAGCCGCTGCCGAGGCACGAGGTTGCGATGGGCTGCGAAGCGGCCCCGAAGGGCACGCCTCGCAGCATCGTCATGGGTCAGATCGGGCAGGTCACCCCAGTGCCACCGATACCGCAATAACCTTCGGGGTTCTTGGCCAGGTACTGCTGATGATAGGCCTCGGCGAAGTAGACGGTCGGCGCCTCCTCGATCTCGGTGGTGATACTGCCCAGGCCGGCCTTGTTCAGTTCGGCCTGGAACACGTCCTTGCTGTGCAGGGCCTGTTCCAGCTGAGTCGGGTTGGTGGCGTAGATCACCGAGCGGTACTGGGTGCCGATATCGTTGCCCTGGCGCATGCCCTGGGTCGGGTTGTGCAGTTCCCAGAACATCGCCAGCAGTTGCTGGTAGCTGACCTTCTCTGGCTCGTACACCACCAGAACCACTTCGGTATGCCCGGTCATGCCCGAGCAGACTTCTTCGTAGGTCGGGTTCGGGGTGAAGCCCCCGGCATACCCCACGCAGGTGCTGAACACCCCTTCGCGCTGCCAGAAGCGTCGCTCTGCGCCCCAGAAGCAGCCCAGGCCAAAGATTGCGAAATCCACATTGCCCGGGAATGGGCCCAGCAGGGGGTTGCCGTTGACGAAGTGCTCCTCCGGGACAGTCATGGGGGTTTCACGGCCGGGCAGAGCTTGTTCTTTGGTTGGAAGCACGTTTTTGTTCACCAGAATTTCCGAGCGCAAGACCATGTCGCAGTCCTCCAGTCAGTGGGGTAGTGGTTATTCAGACCAGCAGTTTGCCCGAGTGTTGCCGCGCTGTCAGGCAATTGGGCCGCGAGGATAACGCTTGAGCTTGGCAATCAGTTCGGTACCGGGAATTGGCCGGTCGAACAGGTAGCCCTGACCGACGTCGCAGCGATGGCGGCGCAGGAATGCCAGTTGCTCGGCGGTCTCGATGCCTTCGGCGACCACCTTGATCTTCAGGTTGTGGGCCATGGCGATGACCGCGGAGGTGATCTCCATGTCGTCCTGGTTGTCAGGGATGTCGTGGATGAAGCTGCGATCGATCTTGATGATATCGATGGGGAATTTCTTCAGGTAGCTCAGGGACGAATAGCCGGTGCCGAAGTCGTCCATGGCCAGGGTCAGGCCGAGCTTCTTCAGTTGTTCGAGCTGCTGGTGGGTGTCATCGGTGGCTTCCAGCAGCAGGCCTTCGGTCAGCTCCAGTTCCAGCAGCGAGGAGGGCAGTTGTTCTTCCTTGAGGATGCTGGCGATGGAGGCGACCAGGTCGGGATCGGAGAACTGCTTGGGCGACAGGTTGATGGCCACGTGCAAGTTGCCCATGCCGGCGGCCGTCAGTTGCTTGCTCATGCGGCAGGCCTGGCGGGCGATCCATTTGCCGATGGGAATGATCAGCCCGGTCTCTTCCGCCACGCTGATGAACTGGTCCGGGCGGATCATGCCCTTCTCCGGGTGGTTCCAGCGCAGCAAGGCCTCCATGCCCAGCAGGCGGCCGCTGCGCAGGCACAGCTTGGGCTGGTAGAACACATCCAGTTCGTTCTGGGTCAGGGCCCGGCGCAGGTTGTTCTCGACGAACAGCTTGTAGCTGGCTTCGGCATTGAGTGCCTCGGTGAACACCTGCACCTGGTGCTTGCCGTTCGCCTTGGCCTTGTGCAGGGCCAGGCCGGCGTTGCGCATCAGGGTCTGGGGGTCGCGACCATGCAGTGGTGCACTGGCCAGGCCGACGGAACCGGTGACGCTGATCAGCTGGTTGTCGACGAACATCGGCTTGTCCAGGGTCATCAGCAGCTGGCTGGCGATCTGCTGGCCGGTTTCCAGGTCGGTGTTGTCCAGCAGCACGGCGAACTCGTTGCTGGCAAAACGCGCCAGGCTGCCGCTGGGGCTCAGGCTGTTGCGCAGGCGTCGGGCCAGGCTGATCAGCAGCTTGTCGCCGGTCTGGTGACCGAGGCTGTCGTTGATGCGCTTGAAGTTGTCGATGTCCACCAGCAGCAGGCTGATCGGGGTATCGCTGTCTCGGGCGAAGCGCTCGTCCAGGTTGCGGATGAACGCAGGGCGATTGCCCAGGTTGGTCAAGTTGTCGGTGTAGGCCAGGCGCTCGATGCGTTGCTGGGCGAGCTTGGTCTGGGTGATGTCTTCGTAGATGCCGATGTAGTGGGTCAGCTCGCGGTTGTCGCCATAGACCTTGGAAATCGACAGCTGGCCCCAGTAGGGCTCGAGGTTCTTGCGCCGGCTCTTGAACTCGCCCTGCCAGCTGTTGCTCTTGGCCAGGCTGGAAGGGGCATCGAACAGCAGTTCGCTGAGGTTTTCCAGGGCCGGTAATTCCGACAGGCGGTGACCATGGACTTCCTCGGTGCTGTACTGGGTGATCGCCGTGAAACTGGGGTTGACGTACTCCACCACGCCATCGCAGTTGACCAGCAGGAAGGCGTTGGCGCTCTGCTCCACGGCCCGCTGGAACAGGTGCAGGGCACTGGTGGCCGCGCGTCGGTTGTGGTTGTTGATCACCTGGGCGAACTGGTCCGCCAGCTCGCCGGCAAAGGCGATCTCGTCCGACTGCCAGGCCCGGGTCGTACCGGTCTGTTCCAGGCACAGCACGCCGACTACCTGCCCGTCGATGCGAATGCTGGCGTCGAGCATGGCGTTCACGTCCCGTGGGCGCAGGCTCTCGGCCATCTCCCGGGTGCGCGGGTCGCGCATGGCGTTCTGGGCGTCGATGGCACGGCAGCTGTGCAGGGCTTCCAGGTAATCGGGGAACTGGCTGGCGTCGATGGTCGCGGGCAGTTGGTATTCCTGGGTGGCGTGATGATAGGCGGCGATCGGCACCAGTTGCTGGTCTTCCAGGTTCCAGATGCTGGCGCAGTCGATCTGGTAGATGTCGCAGGCGCTGCGGGTGATCAGCTCGGCGGCTTCTTTCAGGGAGTTGCCAGTGCTGTAGCGCTGGCGGGTCAGCAGCAGGATCAGGTCCTGTTGAGCCCTGACCCGTTCCAGGTGCTGCAACTGTTCCTGCTGCGCCCGCTGGTTGAGTTCCAGGGCGATCTGCAGGCGGCTGTTCTGGGTTTCCAGGTCCAGGGTCGGTGCTGGCGAGGTGTTGCTGAACAGCCCTTCGACGACCAGCAGGTAGCCACGCAACAGGTGCCGGTTGTGCTGTTTGTAGGCTTCGCCCAGCTCCAGGATGCTCAGGGGGCCCTGGCTGGTGTGCAAGGTATAGCGGATCAGGTAATGGGGGCTGCCGGTCAGTTGCTGTTGGATGTTGTCGTGCAACTGATAGCGCGCCTCGGGCTCCATCAGGCTGGCATAGGGTGAGCCGACCAGGGCGCAGAGTTCGACGGCAGGCAGGCCGAACTGGCGTTCGCAGTTTGGATCGAGAAACAGCAGGGCCCAGCTTGCTTCATTCAGCCGTTCGAAACGCAACATGCCGAGCCGCGAGGGCACAGGCAACTGCGTCACTACCTCGGCCACCATACGGCTGGCGGCATCGGGTTGGCTTTTCATGGGGAAACTCGCTTCGAAATTGCTGATCGCGCCGGGCTCACGCCCTCTTTACTGTTGCCTGCGGCAAGGTTGCATCATGACGCATCGACTGACAAGTAAGATGAAGGCTAAGTGCTATAAACCTGTATCGGCAGGCAGAGGGATTTCTGCAGGTTACTTTGTGCCGGCTGCACCGCGGGTGGCGATGGTGGGTCGACGGCGTTCTACCGGCAAAAAAAGCCCCGCCAAATTGACGGGGTTGAGGTACGAGCGTGGCGCTCGAAAAGGCTGCGTTACCGGCCCTCCTGCGACAGGAGGGCCGGCTCGCGAGTTACAGCAGGATGGTGCGGATGTCCGCCAGCAGGTCGCTCAGGCGCTTGGTGAAGCGCGCGGCGGCTGCGCCGTTGATCACCCGGTGATCGTAGGACAGCGACAGCGGCAGCATCAGCTTCGGCTGGAAGGCCTTGCCGTCCCAGACCGGCTGGATGGTGGCCTTGGAAACACCGAGGATCGCCACTTCCGGCGCGTTGACGATCGGCGTGAAGCCGGTGCCGCCAATGTGGCCGAGGCTGGAGATGGTGAAGCAGGCGCCCTGCATCTCGTCCGCGGAGAGCTTCTTGGTCCGGGCCTTTTCCGCCAGGGAAGCGGCCTCGGCAGCCAGTTGCAGCAGGCTCTTCTGGTCGACGTTCTTGATCACTGGTACCAGCAGGCCATCCGGGGTGTCCACGGCGAAGCCGATGTTCACGTACTTCTTGCGGATGATCGCCTTGCCACTCGGGGCCAGGGAACTGTTGAAGTCCGGCAGTTCCTTGAGCAGGTGTGCGCAGGACTTGAGCAGCAGCGGCAGGACGGTCAGCTTGACGCCGGCTTTCTCGGCCACGGCCTTCTGGGCAACGCGGAAGGCCTCCAGCTCGGTGATGTCGGCGGAATCGAACTGGGTCACGTGAGGCACGTTCAGCCAGCTGCGGTGCAGGTTGGAAGCGCCGACCTGCATCAGGCGGGTCATGGCCACTTCTTCGATTTCACCGAACTTGCTGAAGTCCACGGCAGGGATCGGCGGGATGCCGGCACCACCGGTCGCGCCGGCGGCTGGAGCTTCCTTGGCCTTCTGCATCATGGCCTTGACGTAGGCCTGCACGTCTTCCTTGAGGATGCGACCGTGGGGGCCGCTGGCGCTCACGGCGTTCAGCTCGACGCCGAACTCGCGGGCCAGTTGGCGCACGGCCGGGCCGGCGTGGACCTTGGCACCTGGCTTGGCAGGCGCTGCAGCTGCAGCGGCGACCGGTGCTGGTGCGGCCGGAGCGGCTTCGGCCTTGGCTGGCGCAGGGGCAGCAGCCGGAGCTGGAGCAGCAGGCGCCGGAGCGGCAGCCGGGGCAGCGCCCTTGACCTTGAGCTTGAGGATCAGGTCGCCGGTGCCGACTTCGTCGTCCAGCTTGATCAGTACGCTTTCCACGATGCCGGCGGCAGGCGATGGGATTTCCATGCTGGCCTTGTCGGATTCGAGGGTGATCAGCGACTGGTCGGCTTCGACGCTGTCGCCGGCCTTGACCATGACTTCGATGATCTTGGCCTTGCCGGCCGAGCCGATATCCGGAACGTGGATATCCTGCACGCTGTCGGCCGCCGCTGCCGCAGGAGCGGCAGCCGGGGCAGGCGCAGCGGCGGCAGCTGGAGTAGCGGCCTGGGCTGGAGCGGCGGCAGGCGCCGCGCCACCGGCCACTTCCAGGTCCAGGATCAGGTCGCCGGTACCGACTTCATCGTTGAGCTTGACGCTGATGGCCTTGACCACGCCGGCGGCAGGCGATGGGATTTCCATGCTGGCCTTGTCGGACTCGAGGGTGATCAGCGACTGGTCGGCCTCGACGCTGTCGCCGACCTTGACCTGAAGTTCGATGATCTGGGCCTTGCCCGAGGAGCCGATGTCCGGCACGTGTACTTGCTGCACCGACGCGGTCGCTGGGGCGGCGCTTGGTGCGGCGGCAGCCGGTGCTGGTGCCGGGGCAGGCGCTGCCTCGGCCTTGGGCGCGGCGGCAGGCGCAGGGGCCGCAGCAGCGGCGCCCTCGACTTCCAGTTCCAGCAGTTCGTCGCCTTCTTTCAGGCGGTCGCCCAGCTTCACTTTAACGCTCTTGACCACACCGGCACTTGGCGCAGGGATTTCCATGCTCGCCTTGTCCGATTCCAGGGTCAGGATGCTCTGGTCGGCTTCGATGCGATCGCCGACTTTTACCATCAGTTCGATTACTTCACCTTCACCGCTGCCGATGTCAGGTACGCGAATGAGTTCGCTCACAAAAAGTCTCCTCAGCAGTCCAGTGGGTTGCGTTTTTCCGGGTCGATGCCGAACTTGGCGATGGCCTCGGCCACCACTTTGGGTTCGATGTCGCCACGGTCAGCCAGGGCTTCCAGGGCTGCCAGCACCACGAAGTGACGGTCGACTTCGAAGAAGTGACGCAGTTTCTTGCGGCTGTCGCTGCGGCCGAAACCGTCGGTGCCCAGTACCTTGAATTCCTTGGATGGGACCCACTGGCGGATCTGTTCGGCGAACAGCTTCATATAGTCGGTGGAGGCGATGACCGGACCCTTGCGGCCGTTCAGGCACTCTTCGACGTAGCTCAGCTTGGGTTTCTGGCCCGGGTGCAGGCGGTTGCTGCGTTCCACGGCCAGTCCGTCACGGCGCAGCTCGTTGAAGCTGGTCACGCTCCAGACGTCGGCGGCGACGTTGAATTCGTCACGCAGGATCTTCGCCGCTTCGCGGACTTCGCGCAGGATGGTGCCGGAGCCCATCAGTTGCACGTGGTGCGCGGCTTCGCGGGTGTCTTCCTCCAGCAGGTACATGCCCTTGATGATGCCTTCCTCGACACCTTCCGGCATGGCCGGCTGCTGGTACGACTCGTTCATCACGGTGATGTAGTAGAAGACGTCCTGTTGCTCTTCGGTCATCTTCTTCATGCCGTCCTGGATGATCACCGCCAGCTCGTAGCCGTAGGTTGGATCGAAGGTGCGGCAGTTCGGGATGGTCCCGGCAAGCATGTGGCTGTGACCGTCTTCGTGCTGCAGGCCTTCACCGTTGAGGGTGGTGCGGCCGGCGGTACCGCCGATCAGGAAGCCGCGGGTACGGCTGTCGCCAGCGGCCCAGGCCAGGTCGCCAATACGCTGGAAGCCGAACATCGAGTAGAAGATGTAGAACGGCAGCATCGGCTGGTTGTGGCTGGAGTAGGAAGTACCGGCAGCGATGAAGGAGCTCATGGCGCCCGCTTCGTTGATGCCTTCCTCGAGGATCTGGCCCTTCTTGTCCTCCTTGTAGAACATCACCTGGTCCTTATCGACTGGCTCGTAGAGCTGGCCGACGGAGGAGTAGATGCCCAGTTGGCGGAACATGCCTTCCATGCCGAAGGTACGGGCTTCGTCCGGGATGATCGGCACGATGCGCGGGCCGATTTCCTTGTCCTTGACCAGTTGCGCCAGGATGCGCACGAAGGCCATGGTGGTGGAGATTTCGCGATCGCCGGAACCGTCGAGGATGGCCTTGAGGGTATCGAGCGACGGGGTCGGGACACTGAAGCTCATGGCGCGGCGTTGCGGTACGAAACCGCCCAGCGCGGTGCGGCGCTCGCTCAGGTAGCGGGCTTCGGCGCTGCCGGCTTCCGGCTTGAAGAACGGCAGGTGTTCCAGGTCTTCGTCCTTGACCGGGATGTCGAAGCGGTCGCGGAACAGCTTCAGGCTCTCGACATCGACCTTCTTGGTGTTGTGCGCGGTGTTCTTCGCTTCGCCGGCACCGGTGCCATAACCCTTGATGGTCTTGGCCAGGATGACAGTCGGCTGCTCTTTGTGGTTGACCGCCTGGTGGTAGGCCGCATAGACCTTGTACGGGTCGTGGCCGCCGCGGTTGAGTTTCCAGATCTCGTCGTCGGACAGATCGGCAACCATCGCCTTGAGCTCAGGGGTGTTGAAGAAGTGCTCGCGGACGAACGCACCGTCCTTGGCCTTGTAGTTCTGGTACTCGCCGTCGATGACTTCGTCCATGCGACGCTGCAGGATGCCGTCGACGTCCTTGGCCAGCAGTGGGTCCCAGAAACGGCCCCAGATGACCTTGGTGACATTCCACTGGGCGCCGCGGAACACGCCTTCGAGTTCCTGGATGATCTTGGCGTTGCCACGAACCGGGCCGTCCAGGCGCTGCAGGTTGCAGTTGATGACGAAGATCAGGTTGTCCAGCTTCTCGCGGCCGGCCAGGGAAATGGCGCCCAGGGCTTCCGGCTCGTCGCACTCGCCGTCGCCCAGGAAGCACCAGACCTTCTGCTTGCCGGCCGGGATGAAGCCACGGGCTTCCAGGTACTTCATGAAGCGTGCCTGGTAGATCGCCTGGATCGGGCCCAGGCCCATGGATACGGTGGGGAACTGCCAGAAGTCGGGCATCAGCCATGGGTGTGGATAGGACGACAGGCCGTTGCCATCCACTTCCTGGCGGAAGTTGTTCATCTGTTCTTCGCTGATGCGGCCTTCCATGAAGGCGCGGGCGTAGACGCCAGGGGAGGTGTGGCCCTGGAAGTAGATCAGGTCGCCGCCGTGCTCGTCGGTCGGGGCCTGGAAGAAGTAGTTGAAGCCGATGTCATACAGGGTGGCGCTGGAGGCGAAGCTGGAGATGTGACCGCCCAGGTCGGAATCCCTCAGGTTCGTGCGCATCACCATGGCCATCGCGTTCCAGCGCACCAGCGAGCGAATGCGGCGTTCCATGAACAGGTCGCCAGGCATGCGTGCTTCGTGGGTGACGGGAATCGTGTTGCGATACGGAGTGGTGATGGCGTAGGGCAGTTGCGAGCCGCTGCGGGTCGCGAGTTCGCCCATGCGGGTCATCAGGTAGTGGGCGCGGTCTTCGCCTTCTTTGTCGAGAACCGATTCCAGGGCGTCCAGCCATTCCTGGGTTTCGACGGGATCGAGGTCTTGCATGGCTTGCTCCAGGGCGGAAAGGCTTCCAGAATCGGTTGCCTGAGTTTGCGACTGGCCTTGTGGGCAGACGATTATGAATTCTTGGATTGCTGGCGGTTGCTCCAGCGATGTGTAGTTTTACTACAAATCATCGGCCGTTTCAGCCTTTCGAATGTATAGACGAGTAGTAAAACTACAGAAGAATGGCTCGTGGCCTCCTGCTGTGTTGTGAGAATAATCGTTACTCTTGGTCAATGAATGACGCAGATAGATGGTGGGTTGATGCTCGCTGCTAAAATTTCTCCATTTACAGCTATTTCTAACTTTTGTTCGACAGTCCGTTGCTGCTTGTCCTCCACCTCTCCCTCAGCTCGCATTTCCACGCCCATCAAGGATAGCCCATGAGCCTGCCCTCGCTTGCCCAAGTCCCCGCGATTCTCCTGCCGCTGGTCAGCCGTGCGGAGCAGTCCTTTCGCAGTGCGGCAGCAGCCCTGGAGGGGGACATCGGGGTGACGGACTGGAGTGCCGAGCGCTGGGCCGAATTCGCCCGGGTCGGTGCCGCCAGCGACTTCGTCGTTGAGCAGAGCCTGCGTGACCCTTTGATGTTGCTGGAGCTGGTGCGTTCCGGTGAACTGGATCGCGGCTTCGCTCCGGGTGAGTTGTGCGCGCAGATCGCGGCCGCGGTGCAGGTGGCCGAGACCGAAGACCAGCTGGGACGAGTGCTGCGACGTCAGCGTACGCGGCAGCAGGTGCGGATCATCTGGCGCGACCTGACGCGCCAGGCGGACCTGGTGCAGACCTGCCGGGACCTTTCCGACCTGGCCGACGCCAGCATCGACCAGGCCTACCAATGGTTGTACCTGCGGCATTGCCAGCAGTTCGGCGTGCCCACCGGTCATCGCAGTGGCGAGCCGCAACAGATGGTCATCCTGGGCATGGGCAAGCTGGGGGCGGTGGAGCTCAACCTGTCGTCGGACATCGACTTGATCTTCGCCTACCCCGAGGGGGGCGAGACCGTCGGGGCCAAGCGTCCGCTGGACAACCAGGAATTCTTCATCCGCCTGGGGCAGCGCCTGATCAAGGCCCTGGACCCGATGACCGTCGACGGTTTCGTGTTTCGCGTCGACATGCGCCTGCGACCCTACGGTTCCTCCGGTGCGCTGGTCCTGAGCTTCAATGCCCTGGAACAGTACTACCAGGACCAGGGGCGCGACTGGGAACGCTACGCGATGATCAAGGCCCGGGTGGTGGCCGGGGACCAGGCTGCCGGTGCCCAATTGCTCGATATGCTGCGTCCCTTCGTCTACCGCCGCTACCTGGACTTCTCGGCCATCGAGGCGCTGCGCACCATGAAGCAGCTGATCCAGCAGGAAGTGCGGCGCAAGGGCATGGCCGACAACATCAAGCTGGGGTCGGGCGGTATCCGCGAGGTGGAGTTCATTGCCCAGGCCTTCCAGTTGATCCATGGCGGTCGCGACCTGAGCCTGCAGCAGCGTCCTCTATTAAAGGTGCTGGGCACCCTGGAAGGTCAGGGTTACCTGCCGCCGGCCGTGGTCAGCGAGTTGCGCGAGGGCTACGAGTTCCTGCGTTATACCGAGCACGCGATCCAGGCCATCGCCGATCGCCAGACCCAGATGCTCCCTGACACCCCGCAGGACCAGGCCCGAATCGCCTTCATGCTGGGGTTTGCCGACTGGGCGGCCTTTCACGAGCGGCTGATGCATTGGCGGGCCCGGGTGGAATGGCATTTCCGCCAGGTGATCGCCGACCCCGATGAAGACGAAGGGGCGCAAAGCGAGGTCGTGGTGGGAGGCGAATGGCTGCCGCTGTGGGAGGAGGCCCAGGATGAGGAGGCCGCCTGCCGCCAGTTGCAGGAGGGTGGTTTCGTCGACGCACCCAAGGCGTTGCGAGCCCTGGCCGGCCTGCGTGGCAGCCCGCAGTTGCGGGCCATGCAGCGCCTGGGACGTGAGCGTCTGGACGCCTTCATTCCGCGCCTTTTGGCCCAGGCGGTGGAGCATGCCAGCCCGGACCTGGTGCTGGAGAGGGTGTTGCCCCTGGTCGAAGCCGTGGCTCGACGTTCGGCCTACCTGGTGCTGCTGACCGAGAATCCCGGTGCCTTGCGACGTCTGCTGACCCTGTGCGCGGCCAGCCCCTGGATTGCCGAGCAGATCACTCGTTTCCCGCTGTTGCTGGATGAGTTGCTCAATGAAGGGCGGTTGTTCAAGCCGCCCCTCGCGCCGGAACTGGCGGCCGAGTTGCGCGAGCGCTTGACGCGGATTCCCGAGGATGACCTGGAGCAGCAGATGGAGGCGCTGCGTCACTTCAAGCTGGCTCACCGCTTGCGGGTAGCGGCCTCGGAAATCGCGGGCAGCCTGCCCTTGATGAAGGTCAGTGACTACCTGACCTGGCTGGCCGAGGCGATCCTGGAGCAGGTGCTGGCCCTGGCCTGGCGCCAGACCGTGGCCCGGCACGGTGCGCCACTACGCGCCGATGGCACCCTGTGCGATCCGGGTTTCATCATTGTCGGTTATGGCAAGGTTGGCGGGATCGAGCTGGGCCATGGTTCCGACCTGGACCTGGTGTTCATCCATGACGGTGATCCACAGGCTGAAACCGACGGGCCCAAGCCCATCGATGGTGCGCAGTTCTTCACCCGGCTCGGGCAACGCATCATCCATTTGCTGACCACCCAGACCAACTCCGGCCAACTCTACGAAGTCGACATGCGCCTGCGGCCATCCGGTGCCTCGGGCTTGCTGGTCAGTTCCCTGGGGGCCTTTGCTCGCTACCAGGAGAATGAGGCCTGGACCTGGGAGCACCAGGCGCTGGTGCGGGCTCGGGTGCTGGTGGGCAGCCAGGATGTCGGCCAGGCTTTCGAAAAGGTGCGGGCCGCCGTGCTGGGCAGGGCTCGTGACCTGGCCAAGCTGCGGCAGGAGGTCAGCGAGATGCGGGCCAAGATGCGCGACAACCTGGGTAGCCGGCTGACGGCTGCCGGCACCGCAGCCAATGCCTTCGAGGCCACGGCGCCGTTCGACCTCAAGCAGGACGCCGGAGGTATCGTCGATATCGAATTTATGGTGCAATACGCGGCCTTGGCGTGGTCCGAAGAGCATCCGTCATTGCTGCGCTATACCGATAACATCCGCATCCTGGAAGGCCTGGAGCACGTCGGACTGATGTCGGCGAGCGATGCCAGCCTGCTGCGCGAGGTCTACAAGGCCTACCGCTCTGCCGCACACCGGCAGGCGTTGCAGAATGAGGCTGGAGTCATCACCGGCGATCAATTCGTGACCGAGCGGCGGGAAGTGTTGCGGATCTGGCGCGAGCTGGGGCTAAGCTAGGCGGCCTGACAGGGGCCACCATGTACTCGGCGGGCATTGCGGCTCGCCCAAACTGAACCGACGGCGAAGGCCGCGGTGCTGGATTCTCGAGGCGGGGAGGCATATGCCTCCCCGGCTCGTTTATGGAAACCACATGAATATTCTGATCGTTGGGCCCAGTTGGGTCGGTGACATGGTGATGGCGCAGACACTCTTCGAGTGCCTGAAGCAGCGTCATCCACAATGCGAGATCGACGTGCTGGCCCCCGAGTGGAGTCGCCCGATTCTCGAACGCATGCCCCAGGTGCGTCGGGCCTTGAGCTTTCCTCTGGGACATGGCGCCCTGGAGCTGGCAACCCGCCGTGGCATTGGCAAGTCCCTGGCCGGCCAATACGATCAAGCCATCCTGCTGCCCAACTCGCTGAAGTCGGCGCTGGTGCCGTTCTTTGCCGGCATCCCCAAGCGCACCGGCTGGCGTGGCGAGTTCCGCTACGGCCTGCTCAACGACGTGCGCAAGCTTGATAAAGAACGCTATCCGCTGATGATCGAGCGTTTCATGGCCCTGGCCTATGAACCGGGCGCCGAGTTGCCGCAGCCTTATCCCCGGCCGAACCTGCAGATCGACCCGCAAAGTCGCGAGGCGGCCCTGGCCAAGTTCGACCTGACCCTGGATCGCCCGGTCCTGGCGCTGTGCCCCGGGGCGGAGTTCGGCGAGGCCAAGCGCTGGCCCTCCGAGCACTACGCCCAGGTAGCGGAGGCCAAGATCCGCGAAGGCTGGCAGGTCTGGCTGTTCGGTTCGAAGAACGACCATGGCGTGGGTGAGGAGATCCGCGGCCGGCTGATCCCCGGGTTGCGTGAAGAATCGGTCAACCTCAGTGGCGAGACCTCACTGGCCGAGGCCATCGACCTGCTGTCCTGTGCCCATGGCGTGGTGTCCAATGATTCCGGACTGATGCACGTGGCCGCCGCGCTGAATCGCCCGCTGGTAGCGGTGTACGGCTCCACCTCGCCGGGCTTCACCCCGCCCCTGGCCGACCAGGTGGAGGTGGTGCGCCTGGGGATCGAGTGCAGTCCGTGCTTTGACCGCACCTGCCGCTTCGGCCATTACAACTGCCTGCGCCAGTTGATGCCGCAGTCGGTGAACGAGGCCCTGCAGCGGTTGCAGGGCTCCGTGGTCGAGGTCCAATAAGTTGCGGGTACTGTTGATCAAGACGTCCTCCCTGGGTGACGTGATCCATGCATTGCCGGCGCTGACCGATGCGATGCGGGCGATCCCGGGAATCAAGTTTGACTGGGTGGTGGAGGAGGGGTTCGCCGAGATTCCCACCTGGCACCCGGCGGTGGGCAAGGTGATCCCGGTGGCGATCCGTCGCTGGCGCAAGAACATCTGGCAAACCTTCAAGAGCGGCGAGTGGCGCCGCTTCAAGCAGAACGTGCGTTCGACCAAGTACGACCTGGTGATCGATGCCCAGGGCCTGCTCAAGAGTGCCTGGCTGACCCGCTATGTGCGTGCCCCGGTGGCGGGGCTGGACAAGCACTCGGCCCGCGAGCCCATGGCCTCGCGTTTCTACACCCGGCGCCTGGCGGTGGCCCGTGGGCAGCACGCCGTGGAGCGGGTGCGCCAGCTGTTCGCCGTGGCCCTGGGCTATGACCTGCCCCAGGGGCTGGGCGACTACGGCCTGAATGTCGAGAAGCTGGTGGAACTGCCGCGCAAGAACCCTTTCGTGCTGTTTCTGCACGGCACCACCTGGGACACCAAGCACTGGCCCGAGGCCTACTGGCGCGAGCTGACCGAACGCATGGGCATGCTGGGGGTCGAGGTCAAGTTGCCCTGGGGCAATGCTGCCGAGAAGGCCCGGGCCGAGCGCATCGCCAGCGGCCTGAGGAATGCCACGGTGCTGCCCAGGCTGAACCTGGCCGGCGTTGCCCGGGTCCTGGCTGATGCCCAGGCCTGCGTGGCCGTGGATACCGGGCTGGGGCACCTGGCCGCCGCCCTGGATGTGCCGACCATCTCGTTGTTCGGCCCGACCAATCCGGGGCTGACCGGCGCTTATGGCCGGGTGCAGATCCACCTGGGGAGCGACTTCCCCTGTGCCCCGTGCCTGCAGAAACAATGCACCTACCAGCCGACTGCCGTGGATCGGCAGCGGTTCGACCTCAAGCGCGAGTGGCCGCTGTGCTTCACTCGCCTGAATCCCGAGCGTGTCGCCAGCCGACTGAGCACCTTGTTACTGGCTGAGGAGCCGCGCTGATGCAATTGGCTTTTGTCCTTTATAAGTATTTCCCCTTCGGTGGCTTGCAGCGCGACTTCATGCGCATTGCCCTGGAGTGCCAGCGCCGTGGCCACCAGATTCGTGTCTACACGCTGATCTGGGAGGGTGAAGTCCCCCCGGGTTTCGAGGTGCTGGTGGCGCCGGTCAAGGCGCTGTTCAACCATCGGCGCAATGAAAAGCTCAGCGCCTGGATGGAGGCCGACCTGGCCAAGCGCCCGGTGGACCGGCTGGTGGGTTTCAACAAGATGCCGGGGCTGGACGTCTACTACGCCGCCGATGGATGTTTCGAGGACAAGGCGCAGAACCTGCGGCACTCCCTGTACCGTCGCTGGGGCCGCTACCGGCACTTCGCCGAGTACGAACGGGCCGTGTTCGCCAAGGAGGCCAAGACCGAGATCCTGATGATCTCCGAGGTCCAGCAGCCGCTGTTCATCAAGCACTACGACACTCCGCTGGAGCGCTTCCATTTGTTGCCGCCGGGGATTGCCCAGGACCGGCGGGCGCCGGCCAATGCGGCCGAGATCCGGGCGGATTTCCGTCGCGAGTTCAACCTCAAGGACGACGACTTGCTGCTGGTGCAGATCGGCTCCGGGTTCAAGACCAAGGGCGTGGATCGCAGCCTCAAGGCCCTGGCGGCACTGCCATCCGCACTGAAAAAACGCACCCGGCTGTTTGTAATCGGCCAGGACGACCCCAAGGTATTCCAGGTGCAGAGCGCCGCGCTGGGCCTGGGCGACCAGGTGCAGTTCATGAAGGGTCGCAGCGATATCCCGCGCTTCCTGCTGGGGGCCGACCTGTTGATCCACCCGGCCTACAACGAAAATACCGGCACCGTACTGCTGGAGGCCCTGGTGGCCGGGCTGCCGGTGCTGGTGAGTGCGGTCTGCGGTTATGCCCATTACATTGCCGAGGCCCAGAGCGGCCTGGTGCTGGACGAGCCACTGGAGCAGGCGCAGCTCAATCAATACCTCACCACCATGTTGACCGACGATGCTGCACGCGCGACCTGGAGCCGTAATGGCCTGGCGTTCGCCGAGACGGCCGACCTCTACAGCATGCCGCAGCACGCTGCGGATGTGATTCTGGCGGAGCAACACCGATGAAGTTGATGCTTGCCGAACCCTTCAAGAGCCTCTGGGCCGGACGTGACCCGTTCACTGCCGTCGAAGAGCTCGAGGGCCAGGTCTATCGCGAGCTGGAAGCGCGCCGTACCTTGCGTACGGAAGTCGACGGCCGCGGGTATTTCGTGAAGATCCATCGTGGTATCGGCTGGGGCGAGATCGCCAAGAACCTGGTCACCGCCAAGCTGCCGGTACTGGGTGCCGGCCAGGAGTGGCAGGCCCTTGAGCGCCTGCACCAGGCCGGTGTGCCGACCATGACTGCCGTGGCCTATGGCGAGCGTGGCGCCAATCCGGCGAACCAGCATTCGTTCATCGTCACCGAAGAGCTGGCGCCGACCATCAGCCTGGAAGACTTCAGCATCGATTGGGTCAAGCAGCCGCCCGAGCCTGCGCTCAAGCGTGCGCTGATCGCCGAAGTGGCGCGCATGACCGGCACCATGCACCGCGCCGGGGTCAATCACCGCGACTGCTACATCTGCCATTTCCTGTTGCACACCGACCGGCCGATCACGCCCGAGGGGCTCAAGCTGTCGCTGATCGACCTGCATCGCGCCCAGACCCGGCCGAAGATCACCTTGCGCTGGCGCAACAAGGATCTGGCGGCCCTGTACTTTTCTGCCCTGGACATCGGCCTGACGCATCGCGACAAGCTGCGTTTCCTCAAGGGGTACTTCCAGCAACCGCTGCGGCAAATCCTTGCCGAGGAAGCCGCGCTGCTGTCCTGGCTCGAGGGCAAGGCCGACAAACTCTACGCTCGCAAGCAACGGTACGGAGATGCGCTCTGATGGCTAGCTGGAACCTGGACCCTGCCTATCAGGCATTGGCACAAGATTTCGGCAGTCTGGAAGCGGTGTTCTCCCTCAAGGGCGAGCACCTGACTCGTGATCCGCTGTCCGAGGTCATCCGCGTCGAGCGTGGCGGCGTCAACTATTACGTCAAGCGCTACACCGGTGCCGGCAAGAACCTGCGGCGCTACCTGGGCAAGCCCCGGGTCAAGTTCGAGTGGCAGAACCTCAAGCGTTTCGCCAAGTGGGGCATCCCCACCGCCGATGTCGTGGCCTGGGGCCTGGAGCGTCGCTGCCTGGCCTACTCCCGGGGGGCGATGATCACCCGTGAGCTGCCGCGGACCGAGGACCTGTCGGTGCTGGCCGAGCGCAATGACCCGCGACTCAAGGACCGGGGCTGGGTCGATGGCGTCAGCCGGCAGCTGGCGACCCATACCCGCATCATGCATGACCATCGTTTTACCCATAACGATTTGAAGTGGCGCAACCTGCTGGTCGATGACCAGGCCCGGTTGTACCTGATCGACTGCCCGAACGGCGATTTCTGGCGTGGATTCTGGCTCAAGTACCGGATCACCAAGGACCTGGCCTGCCTGGACAAGGTGGCCAAGTATCATCTTTCGGCTACCCAGCGCCTGCGTTTCTACCTGCAGTATCGCCAGCGCGATCGCCTGACTGCGTCCGACAAGGAGCGCATTCGCCACGTGGTGAGATTTTTCGAGGGACGTGAATGACTGATTTCCTGGCGTCCGAGGAGCGTGCGCTGCTGGAGCGCAACGGCCTCGGCACTTTCGAGCAGCTGTGGGCCAGGCAACTGGATGCGGTGGACGAGCCCAATACCGGTCGTGGCGGCTACAGCAGCGTGTATCGCCTGGATGTGGAAGGGCATGGGTTCTACCTCAAGCGGCAGACCAACTACCTGACCCGTACCTTGCGCCATCCTTTCGGTGAACCCAGCTTCTCTCGCGAGTTCCGCAATATCCGGCGCTACCAGCAACTGGGCATTCCGGCCTTGCAGGCGGTGTTCTTCGGCATGCGCAAGGTCAATGGCGAGTCCCGGGCGATCCTCCTGACCCGGGCCCTGGATGGCTGGGACGACCTGGATGCGCTGCTGGCGCAATGGGAGCAGCTTGCCGTGCCACAGCGCCAGGCCGTGCTCGAGGCCTGCGGCCGTTTGGCCCGCCAACTGCATGGTTTGCGTCAGGTGCACGGTTGTTTTTATCCCAAGCATATTTTCCTGCGTCAGGAAGGTGCCGGTTACCAGGCACAGTTGATCGACCTGGAGAAGACCCGGCCATTGCTGTTCGGTCAGCGTGATCGGGTCAAGGATCTCGAACCCCTGTTGCGCCGGGCCTCGGTGTGGAGCACCGAAGAGGTGCGCTGCCTGCTGGCGACGTATCTGGACCAGCCGCAGGACAGTTCCTTGCTGGACGCCTGGGTCGCCCGTCTCAGTGCCCGCAGCAGCCATAAGGAAACCCGTTGATGCATTTGTCCGAGCTGAAGCATGCCGGGCGCAATCCGGCGCTGCCCCTGAGCCTTGCGCTGGCGGACGCCGCCGGCCCGGCGCAGTTGCAACTGCTGAGCCTGTTGCGGGTGTTGCCAGGGCAGCGGTATGTCGGCGCCGGGGTCTGGCGCGGACGTACGGTGCTGGCCAAGTTGCTGGTCGGGCCCAAGGCGGCGCGGCATTTTCAGCGCGAACTGCAAGGCGTACGCCTGCTGGCTGAGCAAGGGCTGACCACGCCGCTGCTGCTGGCCGACGGTTTGCAGGAGGGGGAGGGCGGCTGGCTGCTCTTCGAGTTCTTGGAAGGGGCGCAAAGCCTTGGCGAGGCCTGGAACCAGGTGCAAGCACTGCCGGTGCTGGCCGATGAACAGACCCAGGTGCTGGCCGAGGCGCTGGGGGCAATCGCCCGGTTGCATGCCAGGGGCCTGTGGCAGGAAGACCTGCACCTGGACAACCTGCTGCGTCACGACGGCCAATTGCACCTGATCGATGGTGCGGGTATCTGCGTCGAAGAGGCAGGCAAGCCCCTGTCCCGGCCCAAGGTCCTGGAGAACCTCGGGGTGTTCTTCGCCCAGTTGCCCAAGAGCCTGGAGCCGTTCACCGAAGAGTTGCTGGTGCATTATCTGCTGAGCAATGCCGAGCATGCCCTGCCCCTGGAGGCCCTGCAGAAGCAGGTGGACAAGGTACGTACCTGGCGCCTGCGGGACTTCCTGGCCAAGATCGGTCGTGAATGCACGCTGTTCAGCGTGCGTCGCGGGCCTTTCGCCCTGCGGGCGATCCGGCGTGAGGAAGAGGCGGCGATGTTGCCGGTGCTGGAACAGGCCGACGCCCTGCTGGATCAGGGGCACCTGTACAAGACTGGCGGCGCGGCGAGTGTCGGTCGGGTCGAGGCCGGCGGTCGGACCCTGGTGCTCAAGCGCTACAACATCAAGGGCGTTGCCCACTGGCTCAAGCGTTTCTGGCGCCCGAGCCGTGCCTGGCACTCCTGGCGCGAAGGCAATCGCCTGGCGTTCCTGGGGATTGCCACGCCCAAGCCCCTGGCGGTATTGGAGCAGCGGTTCCTCTGGCTGCGTCGACGTGCCTACCTGGTGACCGAGTACCTGCCGGGCCCGGACATCATCGAGCGTTTCGCTCCGTTCGTTGCCAGCGGCGAGGCCCCGGAGCTTGAGCTGCAGGCACTGGATCGGTTGTTTGCCGACTTGATCAGGGAGCGCATCAGCCATGGCGATCTCAAGGGGCACAACCTGTTCTGGCAAGAGGATCGCTGGGCGCTGATCGACCTGGACTCCATGTGCCAGCACGGCAGTCTCGCCAGCTTCTCTGCGGCGTACGCCCGTGATCGCGCGCGCTTCATGCGCAACTGGCCAGAAAGCAGCAATTTGTATCAAGTGATTGATCAACGTTTGCCCAGGACTGTCCAGGCTGTCGAGGCCTGATCTGCGACTTGTGGTCGCTGCCACCGCCACGACAAGCCCTGGAAGGCCTTCCAGGGTAGTGGCGGCAACAGTGCGGGCGCGCCGGACGCAGTCCGGCTTGTGGCTTGCCGCTAGAGGCTTGCCCCTGCTTTTACGTTATAATCCCGCCCTTTCGTTGTTTCTCGCCCCTTGCGAGCACACTTCATTTTCAAGGCGCTCTGCGCCCGCATGCAGACTAAACGAGGCTAGACCCCTGTGGCATTGACGATTCTTGGCCTGTCCGGCGCCCTTAGCCATGATCCTTCGGCAGCCCTGTACATCGACGGCAAGCTGATTGCCGCTGCTGAAGAAGAGCGTTTCGTGCGCGACAAGCATGCAAAGAACCGCATGCCCTACGAGTCGGCGAAGTTCTGCCTGGAACAGGCCGGGATCAAGCCGTCCGACGTCGACGTGGTCGCGATTCCATTTGCCCCGATCAGTCTGTTCGGCAAGGCCCGCTGGCACTATGCCAAGCGCTACTGGTATGCCCCGGACCGCGCCCTGGACGCGATCCTGATGGGCAACCGTCGCTACAAGCGCTATCGCAACAAGATCGTCTGGTGCCTGGAGCAACTGGGCTTCGATCCGAAAAAGATCAAG
This sequence comes from Pseudomonas sp. L5B5, assembly GCF_020520285.1. Taxonomy (NCBI): domain Bacteria; kingdom Pseudomonadati; phylum Pseudomonadota; class Gammaproteobacteria; order Pseudomonadales; family Pseudomonadaceae; genus Pseudomonas; species Pseudomonas sp. L5B5. Next base: position 3,609,046 of record NZ_CP084742.1, on the reverse strand, counting down.
ATCGAGCCGGTGGAGCACCACCTGGCCCACGCCTCCAGCGCCTACCATTGCTCGGGCTTCAAGGAGAAGACCGCGATCCTCGGGATCGACGGCAAGGGCGAATACGCCACCACGTTCTTCGGCTACGGCGAAAACGGCAAGATCCACAAGATCAAGGAATTCTTCGACCCGGACTCCCTGGGCGGCCTGTACGGCGCGATCACCGAGTTCCTCGGCTTCGAGATGCTCGACGGCGAGTTCAAGGTCATGGGCATGGCGCCGTACGGCGATGCCAGCAAGTACGACTTCTCGCGCCTGGCCAGCTTTGAAAATGGCGAGCTGGTGATCAACACCGACTACGCCAACGTCATCGGCCTGCGCCGCTACAAGGAGAAGGGCAAGGGGTTCTACTTCTCGCCGAAACTCATCGAGTGGCTGGGTCCCAAGCGCGAAGGCGACATCGCCGACGAGCCGTACATCCATTACGCCGCCAGCATGCAGGCACTGTTCGAGAAACTGGCCCTGCAGATGATCGACCACTATCTGGGCGACACGCTGAAGGAAACCGGCAAGCTGGCCTTCGCCGGTGGCTGCGCGCTGAACGTCAAGCTGAACCAGAAGATCATCGCTCGTTCGGATGTGAAGGAACTGTTCGTGCAGCCGGCCTCCGGCGACGCGGGCACCGCAGTAGGTGCTGCGGCCTATGTTTCCCATGCCCGTGGGGTGCCGGTCGAGAAGATGGAACACGTCTATCTCGGCCCGTCCTACAGCAACGAAGACGTGATCGCCGCCTGTGCCCGCCACCCGAACAAACCGGCCTGGCGCCAGATTGAAAACACCCCCGAGCGGATCGCCAAGATCATGGTGGACGGCAACCCGGTGGCCTGGTTCCAGGGCCGCATGGAGTTCGGTCCGCGGGCCCTCGGCGGTCGTTCGATCATCGGTTGCCCGAGCGCCGCTGGCGTCGCCGACCGGATCAACGAGCAGATCAAGTTCCGCGAGCGCTGGAGGCCTTTCTGCCCGTCGATGCTCGACACCGTCGCGCCGCAGATGATCAAGGTCGACCATCCGGCACCGTTCATGACCTTCACCTTCGAAGTGGCTGAAGAGTGGAAGACCCGGGTGCCGGAAGTGGTCCACGAGGACGGCACGTCCCGGGCCCAGGTGCTCAAGCGCGAGTACAACCCGCGCTACTACGACATGATGAAGGCCCTGGAAGTGCTGACTGGCAACGGCGTTTCGCTGAACACCTCGTTGAATCGCCGCGGCGAGCCGATGATCTGCTCGCCTACCGACGCCCTGAACATGTTCTACGGCTCCGACCTGCAATACCTGATCATGGAAGACATTCTGGTGGTCAAAGACGGCGTGGATCCTTATGACACGGTCGGCTGAACGCCATGTGCTGCAGTTCTGCCACGGCTATGACGGGCCGTTCCTGGACTGCGCGCGGCAATATGCCAGCCTGTTTTCAGGCAGCGGTTATCGGGTGACCACGGTCTTTCTGACCGGGGTTGCCGATGCCGAGGTTGCCGCAGGTTGCGCGTCCGACGAAGTGCTGTTCATGGAGTACAGCTCCAAGGCCATTCGCGGCCTGAAGCTGGGTGCCATCCGTGACCTGCGCAGGATCGCCGCGTCGCGCAACTTCAGCTTGTGCATCGCCCATCGTTTCAAGCCAATCTACATCGCCCTGCTGGGGACTCGTTTGCCGGTGATCGGTGTCCACCATGCGTTTTGCGATTACAAGCGTGGCAGCCGCAAGCTGTTCGCCGGGCTGTTTCGCAAGCGCCTGAGCCTGCTCGGGGTGTCTGACGCGGTGCGTGACGACATGCGTGCCTGCCTGCCCAAGTGGTCGGCGGAGCGTATCCAGACCCTGTACAACCGGATCGACCTGGACGCCTTGCAGGCCAGCCAGTTGGGCAGGGCCGAGGCCCGCGTCGAACTGGGGCTGCCTGCCGATGCCTGGATCATTGGCAACGTCGGGCGCCTGCATCCGGACAAGGACCAGGCCACCCTGTTGCGGGGATTCGCCGCCGCGGTGCCGCAGCTACCCCAAGGCAGCCAGTTGGCGATCCTGGGTACCGGCCGCCTGGACAAGGACCTCAAGTCCCTGGCTCGCGAGCTGGGCATCGCCGATCGCGTGCTGTTCCTCGGCCAGGTTCCAGAGGCCCGGCGCTATTTCCGGGCGTTCGATGTATTCGCCCTGAGCTCCGACCACGAGCCTTTCGGCATGGTCCTGCTGGAGGCCATGGCTGCCGGCGTGCCATTGCTGGCGACCGCCTGCGGCGGTGCCAGGGAAGTAGTCGAGGGCGTGGGCATCCTGTTCCCCCTGGGGGACGTCGAGCACCTGGCCCAGGGCCTGCAACACCTGGCGGCAATGGATGAACATCAGCGGCGAGTCTGTGCCGAACTGATGCTCGATCGCCTGCGTGAGCGGTTCTCCGACCGGGCCGTGCGCGACGTATTCTGGCGCCTGCCACACGTCACCGAACTGACCGCGAGGGGCTGATGCTCAATCGATTCCAAGGCTGGCGCGAGCGCGGCTGGTCTGTCATTGACGCGTCGACCTATGCCGATGCCTGGCAGCGTTTCGGTGGCAGCGTGGCCACCTACCCGCTGGTTGTCGCGCAGTTGGCGGACATGGCACAGATTCCGGTGCGCTACCTGGCCTGGGAGCGCGATGGCCAGGTGCAGGCAGCCATCGCTACCTGGGGGCGGGACCTGGCGTTGTCCAAGGACGTACTCAAGCGCGCGGGCAAGAAAGGCCTGTTCGACATCGGCAATGCCGAGCTGATCCTTCCAGCAGCGGCCGATGCCCAGGCACCACTGCGCCATCGCGGACGCTATCTCTCGGCGTTGAACGAAGGGCGCTTCGCTCAGCTGCGACCCCAGGCTGAACAACTGGCCATGGCCCGGACCCCGGAAGAATTGTCGAAGAAGTTTCGCTACAACCAGCGTCGCGAATTGCGTCTGCTGGAAGAGGCGGGCGGGGTGGTACGCCCGGTGAGTGATTTCACCAGTCTCGAGTTGGCCGCCATCTATTGCGATCTGTTCCAGCGTCGCTGGGGATTTGCCGCGACGGGCGCCGAGCGCATGCCCGAGGTGCTGGAGCGTCTTCGCGAACTGCTGATCGGCTCGGTAATCTTTCTCAACGACGCACCGATTGCCGTGCAACTGGTCTATCGGGTCGAAGCGCCGCAATGGATCAGCGTCGAGTACGTGAATGGTGGTGTCGACCCCCAGACCCGTGAATTCAGCCCCGGCAGTGTGCTCAGTTTCCTCAACACCCAGAGTGCCTGGGAGCAGGCGCGGGCGCTGGACAAACCGCTGCGTTTTTCCTTTGGTCGCGCCGACCGTGAATACAAGGATCGTTGGTGCAATCCTGTGCCGGTTTTCCAGGTATGAGCCAACCCATGAGTCGCAAGCAGCAACTGCTCAAGCGTCACCGGCGCAACAAGCGTATCGCCTTGTCGATCGGGTTGGCGCTGTTGCTGCTGGCTGGAATCCTGGTGGCCTGGTGGTTACCGCTGGTGCTGGCGGTACTGGGCTGGCTGGCCCATGAAGCCTGGTTTGCCGACCACCTGTTCTATTCCCCCCAGGATGACTACGCCTACCAGTTGCAGGCGGATGAGCAGCTCTCGTTGCAACTGTCCGAGAGCAGGCTGAATCTGCCCCAGTCCCTGGTCCTGGATGATAAAGACACCTTGATTCTCAAGGTGCGTCTCACGTCGTCCTGGCTGGGGCGGCTGTTCGATCCGGGCGTGCGAATGCTCGGTGGGACTGCGGACTGCCAGGACTTCGAGCGCGGTGTGCGAGGGGTGCGCTACCTGAATCTGACCGGGCAGCAGGCCGCCCTCAAGGATTCGAAGTTGACGCTCGTGGGCCGCTTTTGCCGGCTGGATCCCGAGGTCGAGTTGTTTGTCCTGCGCCATCCCGACTACCTGGCCAAGCGTGTGCTGGTCGTGGCGCCCCATGCCGACGATGCCGAGTTGGCAGCGTTCGGCCTGTACAGCCAGGCCGCGCAAAGCTGGATAGTGACCCTGACTGCAGGCGAGATCGAAGCCGAGCACTACCGGCAGATGGGGCTCGAAGGTGTCGAGGCGGCTCGCTTGAAGGGCTCGCTCCGGGCCTGGGACAGCATCAGCGTGCCCTTATGGGCAGGCGTTCCCCAGGAGCGTTGCGTGCAGTTGGGGTACTTCTGCCTGCAACTGGCAGCGATGCAGGCCGCACCTGCGGAGTCTTTCGGCTCGCGAGAGGCCGACATGGCCGATACTCGTCCTTTCCGGCGTTTCAATCGCTTGAGCCTGGCCAGCGACGCCGACGGAGTTCCCTCCTGGCAGAACCTGGTCCGGGATATGGTCGAACTGATCGAGCATATCCAGCCTCAGGTCATCGTCCTGCCTCACCCCCATTTCGATCCCCATCCGGACCATGTCTGTGCGCAGCAGGCGGTGCTGGAGGCTCTGAGCAGAACCGGCAGCCAGCCCGAGACCCTGCTTTATTATGCCAACCATCTGCACGACAACGACCGTTGGCCGATGGGGCGTGCCGGCTGTGGCGTGGCACTGCCGCCACAGTTGGCAACACAGGCGCCGCTGCGACCCTGGGCGTTGTCCATCCTTCCACAAAGACAGTGGCACAAGGCTATGTCTTTGGGCATGATGCACGACTTGCAGCCGCCACCCCCCTTCAAACGCAAGATCAGGCGCCTCATCCAGCGTTATCTGGCTGCCCGGCATTGGCCTGCATTTGGTGAAAACGAGTTTTTCCGCAAGGCGGTGCGCCAGCACGAGCTGTTCTGGGTCGACGAGAAGCCAAGCAAAAGAGAGGAAGTGTGAAAGTTCTGTTTCTGGTTCAGAAAGAACAGCGGGCCATTCTTGATCGACTCTATGACGGCATTGCCGAACAGTGCGATTGTGACATGCGCCTGCTGACCAGTGCCGAGCAGGACAATCTGCGCAAGTATTTCCGCGAACACGTGGATGTCGAGCGTTACGACCGGATCGTTTTTTTTCTGCGCTTCAAAAAGGAAATCAGACAGGTCAGGTTCATACAGACGCTGCCTAACCTGGTTATCCTCGAGCATGACGCGTACCAGAACTACATCCCTTGCAAGTACACCGGCAAGTTCAGCGCGCACTACCGCAAGCTGCCCTGGGCACGGGTCATCAGTTCGGGATACATGGTCAGCCAGCGTTTGTGTGAGGAAGGTTTTGATGCGCACTTCGTACCCAAGGGTTACGACCAGGCGCTGTTGCAGGATCGCGCTCGTGAGCGGGACATCGAGCTGGGCTTCGTCGGCAGCCTGAACAGCGTGGCGTACTCTGGTCGCAAGGACATGCTGGAGTCGATTGCCGAAGTCGAGAACCTGTTGATCACCCGCACCAAGTCGGGTGAGGAATATTGCGAAACCCTGAATCGTATTCGCTATTTCGTCAGTGCCGACGTCGGCATGGGCGAATACATGATCAAGAACTTCGAAGCCATGGCTTGTGGCTGCGTATTGTTCGCTTTTGACCAGGGCGCCGAGGAGAACCGGGCCTTGGGTTTTATCGATATGCAGAACATTGTACTGTACCGCGATCGTGAGGAACTGAGGCAGAAACTCCAGCAACTGCGCGCCTCACCAGAGCTCAGCCAGTCCATCGCAGAGGCGGGGCAGGCCCTGGTAGAACAGCGCTACAGCTTCCGGGCGGTAGGCCATGCGGTGGTTGAATGCATGCGCGCCCCGCTTCGCGAGCGTGCACCGCTGAGCTGGACAGAAAGACTACGTGTGGCGTTGGGCTTGTAAGAGCCTCGTGACAACTTCCCGCTAATGACTTGGTGCTATTAAATGCTGTTTAGCGAAACTAGCGATATATCGGTGGTGGTGACCAGTTGTGGTCGTTTCGACCTGTTGAAACGAACCCTGGAAACATTCGATCGCTTCAATACCGCACCTATCCGCCAGGTGTTCATCACCGAAGATTCCGGTGATAAAGAGGTGGAGAACTGCATTCCGGAACATTGGCGGCCGCATACCCGGTTTTTTGTCAACGCCCCGCGCCTGGGTCAGCTGCGCTCCATCGATCTTGCCTATGAGCAGGTGCAGACTTCCTGGGTCTTCCACTGCGAGGATGACTGGGGTTTTTATCGTGAAGGCTTTATCGAAGAGTCCCAGGTCCTCCTGGAAAACGACCCTCAAGCGCTGCAAGTCTGGCTGCGCAGCTTCAATCATGATCTGGCCGTACACAGCCCCTACATCTTCCTGAACGATCGCAAGGTGGTCGACGGGATTCCTTTTTACGTGCTGGGTTCGCACAAGGCTGACTGGCAGGGCTTTTCCCTGAATCCAGGCCTGCGACGCAAGGCGGACTACCTGTTGCATGCCCCTTACTCGGCATTTTCAGGAGAGAAGGATCTTTCGCGGGTGTATGCCCGTGACAATCGTTATGGCCTGATTCTGGAAAATGACGCAGTGCTGCACACGGGCTTTGGCGAGCATGTCGAGCTTCCCAAGGAGCGAGTGGACAAACAGCGTCGCAAGCGTCGTGACCGAATCAAGTTGTCGGCAGTTTTTATTCTTGGTCTCGCATTGGGTTGGTTGATACATGGAATTTGATCGTTCGAAGCCTGGTAGAACCATGCTCTACTTCAGCACGCTGTTGTGCGTGTTTTTGTTGAGTTATGTGGTGGGCTGGTCCTCTAAGTGGACTAACAATATCTTTTACGCCTTCATTGCCTTGCCGGGGCTGGTCTTCCTGATTGCCGGCCATGGCCGCAAGTTGCTCAAGGAGCCTCTGGCCTGGGGCTGGCTGGTCTTTATCCTGTGGTTCTTCGTGCCTGGAATCCTTGCCGGCAAAGGCCAGTTCTACAAGCACATCACCTATACCCTGCTGTTCATATTCGTTGTCGCGGCCCTGACTGCCCCGGCATTCTTCCGTAGCCCACAGTTCATCCGTGGCCAGTTCTGGATCCTCTGTCTGTATATCTATGCCAGTTCGATCTACAGCTGGAGCACGGGAGAGTTCGAGTTTGGTAGTCGGGTCGGTCTCTTGCCGGCACGCCTGCAGAATGTGATCTACGCCAGTATCTGGCTGTTCTGTGCGTTGGCCCTGGCCCTGCCTTTGTGGGTGAAGTCCAAGCGCTGGGTAGAAGCGGCTGCCGCGATCCTGTTGTCGGTGGTGGCTGTGACCTTTGTCCTGCAGACTCGTACGGCGCTGGTCGGCGCGGCATTTCTCTTCGGCCTCTGGGTGCTGTACGGCTTGTATCTCAAGCCCAAGGCCGTGGGAGCAGCCGTCGTCCTCGGTGCAGTGGTTCTGGCTGCCGTGGTCTGGGGCATTCACAACGAGGCGTGGTATCAGTCGTTGTGGACGCGTGGCGACTCCTACCGGACCGAGTTGTTCCACGTGATGGTTGGCGAGTGGCAGAACTGTGGCTGGACCCTGGGCTGCGGCGTGGACTTCCACTCTAGCCAGTTGCTGGGTGGTTGGATGCCAATCCAGCACCCGCATAACATTTTCGTCGCGCTGGGCCTGTATACCGGCGCGCCGGCACTGTTGATCTTCGTTGGCCTGATGGCGGCTACGCTAGCCTATGCCTGGCGTCTGCGCGATGCGTGGGGCATGTACCTGGCGTGCGCTCTGGTGATGCTCAACTTCGATGGCAGCCTGTTGATCGGCAACCCGGATGAGTTGTGGCCGCTGGTCCTGCTACCGGCAGCCCTGATCCTGGGGCATGCACTAAAACCGCGACCAGTACAAAACCTGTAAAGCGACTTCACCTCCAGCGCTGTGCATTACACCTTCTGCAAGGCTCCCATCAGGTCTTGCTCGGAGCAGGTGTCTTGCCCGGCGCTGTAGTGCTTGAGGAAGGTCGCTCCCTGATCCTTCAGCAGCCACTGGCGGTCTTCGGTGTAACGCAGCATGTGCTTGAAGTTGCGCAGGCGCAGGCTCTTGCGCAAGGGGCGGCGATGCACCTGCAGGTCGGCGATGTCGATCAGGCCTAGCTGCCCCTCGGGTGTCAGGACGATATTGCCCAGGTGAGCGGAGCGGAAGTAGATGCCGCGCTCATGCAGGGTCGCCATGAAGCTGCCCAGCTGGGCGCGTAACTGTTCGCCATGTTCTTCATCTTCCAGCAACTGGCGCAGGGTCTGTCCCGGCAGGGGGCTGTAGTGCACGGCGTCACGCTCGATACTGGCGATGCGGTAGACCTGGCGCACCTTGGGGCAGGGGATCTGCCGCTCATCCAGTGCCTTGCAGTTGTCGGCGAAGCGACGGGCGTAGGGGTACCAGGCTGCCGAGGTCAGCAGGCGCTTGCGACGAAAGAGCTTGAAGATCGAGCCGTCACTCAGACGCAGCACCTTGTCGCCATGGCCATCGGCCTCGAGGACTTCGGCGCCCTCGCGCAGGGTGAGGTAGCGGGCGGGGTCGAGCGCTTGCATCAATACTCCAGAGTCAACGCCGGCGGGCATGGATAGGGGGGCCGTATACTACCTCAGCTCAGGTGCGAAAATGCCCTGTGTTATAGTAAGCGGCTAATTTCCCATCCAACGAGCTCTCATGACTATCCCCAATCCTGCCGCGGCGTCGAGTCTGAAGATATACCTGCGCTTGCTGTCATATGTGCGTCCCTACTGGGGAATGTTCGCACTGAGCATCTTGGGTTTCGTGATTTTCGCTTCGACCCAGCCCATGTTGGCGGGAATCCTGAAGTACTTCGTTGATGGGCTCAGCAATCCCAATGCTGTGCTGTTTCCCGATGTCCCTTATCTGCAGGACTTGAAGCTGCTGATGGCGGTGCCGCTGTTGATCATCCTGATTGCGGCCTGGCAGGGACTTGGTTCATTCCTTGGCAATTATTACCTGGCCAAGGTGTCCCTCGGCCTGGTCCATGACCTGCGGGTCGAGTTGTTCAACAAGTTGCTGGTCCTGCCCAATCGTTATTTCGATACCCACAACTCCGGACACCTGATTTCGCGCATCACCTTCAACGTGACAATGGTCACCGGTGCGGCCACCGATGCCATCAAGGTGGTGATCCGTGAGGGCCTGACCGTCATATTCCTGTTCAGCTACCTGATCTGGATGAACTGGAAGCTGACCCTGGTGATGGTCGCCATCCTGCCGTTGATAGCCGTGATGGTGAGCAGCACCAGCAAGAAATTCCGCAAGCAGAGCAAGAAGATCCAGGTGGCGATGGGGGATGTGACCCATGTTGCCTCCGAGACCATTCAGGGCTATCGCGTGGTTCGCAGTTTCGGTGGCGAGCAGTACGAGCAGCAGCGTTTCGCACAGGCCAGCCAGGGCAACACCGACAAGCAGTTGCGCATGACCAAGACCGGCGCGGTCTATACCCCCATGCTGCAGCTGGTGATCTACTCCGCCATGGCGGCGCTGATGTTCCTGGTGCTGTTCCTGCGTGGCGATGCGACCGCCGGTGACCTGGTGGCCTATATCACCGCTGCGGGCCTGTTGCCCAAGCCGATCCGCCAACTGTCCGAAGTCAGCTCGACCATCCAGAAAGGCGTGGCCGGTGCCGAGAGCATTTTCGAGCAGCTGGATGTCGAGCCGGAAATCGATACCGGTACCGTCGAGCGTGAGCGGATCGATGGACGCCTGGAAGTGCGCAACCTGAGCTTCACCTATCCCGAAACCGACCGCCAGGTATTGCAGGACATCAGCTTCAGCGCCGACCCCGGCCAGATGATTGCCCTGGTTGGCCGCTCCGGTAGCGGCAAGTCGACCCTGGCAGGGCTGATTCCGCGTTTCTATCATCACGAAACCGGACAGATCCTGCTCGACGGCATCGAGATCGAGGACTATCGCCTGCGCAACCTGCGCCGCCACGTTGCCCAAGTGACCCAGCATGTGACCTTATTCAACGATACCGTGGCCAACAACATCGCCTACGGCGATCTGGCCGGCGCACCGCGTGCAGACATCGAGAAAGCGGCTGCCGACGCCTATGCCATGGACTTCATCGCTCAGTTGCCCGATGGCCTGGACACCCAGGTCGGAGAGAACGGCGTGCTGCTTTCCGGTGGTCAGCGCCAGCGCCTGGCGATCGCCCGGGCCTTGCTCAAGAACGCCCCGCTGCTGATCCTCGACGAGGCCACCTCGGCCCTGGATACCGAATCCGAGCGGCATATCCAGGCGGCCCTGGACAAGGTCATGAAGGGGCGCACGACGCTGGTCATCGCCCACCGCCTGTCAACCATCGAGAAGGCTGACCTGATCCTGGTCATGGATCAGGGGCGTATTGTCGAGCGCGGCACCCATGCCGAGTTGCTGGCACAAAATGGCTACTATTCGCGGCTGCATGCCATGGGCCTGGAAGAGCCGGCGCAACACGGAATTGCCTGACCCTGCAAGGGAGCGGATCGATTGCCGCTCCCCGGTCTGTCCCCTGGGCATGAACAGCCCAGGGGCATTTGTATCGCCCCTCTTACAGTCTTGACCAAGGCTAAATAATTCCACACCACGCACTTGTTATGTTTCCCGCCTGAATCGTCGATTGGATCGGGGGGGCCAACCCTCTCGTGCGGGTGCCGGAATGTTGCAACGCTTTATGTGGAAGTTATTACCCAAGACCCAACGCAGTTTCCTGCTTGGGCGCCTGTCGGTGGTGGACCGCCAAGCGGTGAACAAGTCCATGTCCGCCAATGTTCGCTTCCCGCCAGCCTTTTCCCGTCATTCCTGCTTGTTCATCCATGTCCCCAAGTGTGCCGGCAGCAGTATCTGCTCGGCCCTGTTCGATGGCTGGACGCCCGGGCATCTGCCGTTGTACTGGTACGAACAGCAGTTTCCCGAGGCGTTCTCCAGCAGTTTCAAGTTTGCCTTCGTCCGCGACCCGCTGGAGCGGATCTATTCGGCTTATGCCTTCTTGCGCGGCAATCCCATGTCGCCACGGGACCAGGCGGCTCAGGACCTGGTCATGCACTACCGGGACTTCGACGATTTCGTCAGGCGCTGGTTGCATCCCGAGAACATCGACAAGCAGATACATTTTGCCCCCCAGAGTGATTTCCTCACCGACTCCCTGGGCCGCCTGTCACTGGACTTCATGGGTTACCAGGAGCACCTGCAACGGGATTTCCAGCTGCTGTGCGAGCGTCTCGGCGTCGGGGCGCAACTTCCCCATCTCAACGGCACCCGGCAACGCGAAAGCGCTCCCGTGCGCGAGATGTGCTCAGTACGCACCCGACGCCTGGTGCGCCGGGTCTATCAACGTGACTACGAGATGCTCGGTTATGAGTAAACCTGCCTGCGTGTCTCAGGATCTCCCGCAGATCCGTCCGTACAGCTTGTCGCTTTCCGCCAGCGCCCGGGCGGCCCTCAAGCACCAGCAACCTTGCTGCCTGTGGTTGACTGGCCTGTCGGGAGCCGGCAAGTCGACCCTGGCCAACCTGTTGGAGCTGCGGCTCAACGAGTTGGGAATGCACACCTTTGTCCTCGATGGGGACAATGTGCGCAGCGGCCTGTGCCGCGACCTGGGAATGGGGGCCGAGGCCCGCAAGGAAAACATCCGCCGGATGTCGGAAGTGGCGCGTCTTATGGTGGAAGCGGGACTGCTGGTGATCGTCTCGGCGATCTCGCCGTTTCGCGCCGAGCGTGATGCCGCCAGGGCGCTGTTCGCTCCCGGACAATTCCTGGAAGTGTATGTCAGCACTCCGTTCGATACCTGTGCCCAGCGTGACCCGAAGGGGTTGTACCAGGCGGCGCTGGCGGGGCGAGTCAAGGATTTCACCGGGCTCGACAGCCCATACGAAGCGCCGTTGCAGGCCGATTGCGAGATCGATACCGCACGTATGGCGCTGCCGGAGGCGATCCGGTGCTTGCTGCAGCTTTTGCAGCGCCAATGAGTGCAGCATATTCTTCATCGGCCCCACGCAAGGCATAGAACGAGGCGGCGCCAACCCTGTGCTAATATCGCGCCCCTGTTCATTTTGTATGTGGGATGCTCCATGAAGTTGTCCATGCCGCGATTCGATCAAGCCCCCGTCTTGGTGGTCGGCGATGTCATGCTCGACCGTTACTGGCATGGTGGTACCTCACGGATTTCCCCTGAGGCGCCGGTACCGGTAGTCAAGGTCGAGCAGATCGAGGACCGCCCGGGCGGTGCTGCCAACGTTGCCCTGAACATCGCCGCCCTGGGCGCACCGGCCTCGCTGGTCGGGGTGACCGGCGACGACGAGGCGGCCGACAGCCTGGCCAACAGCCTGCAAGGTGCAGGCGTGCGTGCCTTGTTCCAGCGCATCAAGCACCAGCCGACCATCGTCAAGCTGCGGGTCATGAGCCGCCACCAGCAATTGCTGCGCATCGATTTCGAAGAACCTTTCGCCACCGACGCCCTGGCCCTGGCCAGCGAGGTCGACGCGCTGCTGGATGGCATCAAGGTGCTGGTGCTGTCCGACTACGGCAAGGGCGCGCTGCGCAATCACCAGGTGTTGATTGCCGCCGCCCGGGCTCGTGGCATTCCGGTGCTGGCCGACCCCAAGGGCAAGGATTTCTCCATCTACCGCGGCGCCAGCCTGATCACTCCGAACCTCAGCGAATTCGAAACCATCGTCGGTGGCTGCGCCGACGAGCACGAGCTGGTGAGCAAGGGCGCCAAGCTGATGCACGACCTGGAACTGGGAGCGCTGCTGGTGACTCGTGGCGAGCATGGCATGACCCTCTTGCGTCCGGATCATCCGCCTCTGCACCTGCCGGCCCGAGCCCGCGAAGTGTTCGATGTCACCGGTGCCGGCGATACCGTGATTTCCACCCTGGCGGCGGCGATCGCCGCTGGCGAGGAACTGCCCCATGCGGTGGGCCTGGCCAATCTGGCGGCGGGTATCGTCGTCGGCAAACTGGGCACCGCGGCCATCAGTGCCCCCGAACTGCGCCGGGCGATCCAGCGCGAAGAAGGCTCCGAGCGCGGGGTGCTGAGCCTCGACCAGTTGCTGCTGGCCATCGACGATGCACGGGCGCACAACGAGAAGATTGTCTTCACCAACGGCTGCTTCGACATTCTCCACGCCGGGCATGTGACCTACCTCGAGCAGGCCAGGGCCCAGGGTGATCGTTTGATCGTAGCCATCAACGATGATGCATCGGTCAGCCGGCTCAAGGGGCCGGGGCGGCCGATCAATAGCGTCGACCGGCGCATGGCGGTGCTGGCCGGGTTGGGCGCGGTGGACTGGGTCATCAGCTTCCCCGAAGGCACCCCGGAAAACCTGCTGGCGCAGGTGCGGCCGGACGTGCTGGTCAAGGGTGGCGACTACGGTATCGACCAGGTGGTTGGCGCCGATATCGTCAAGGCCTATGGCGGTACCGTGAAGGTGCTGGGGCTGGTGGAAAACAGCTCGACCACCGCCATCGTCGAGAAGATCCGCAAGACCGACAAAGCCCAGTAAAAGGGTGTGTGTCTCGAATCACGGCGCCCCTGAGGCGCCGTTTTTTTAGCCCTGGCGCCGGGTCTTGGTGGGAACGATCTTGCGCAGGATCTGCCGGGCCTTGCCGGTCAGGCGTGCGAGCTGGGTGTCCTTTTCCGGTTCGCTCAGGCCTCGTTGCCTGAGCCAGTCCTTCCAGCGAATCCGCTCATCGCTCACTACCCAGCCTTCCTGCTGGGCGAAGCTTTCGGCCAGGTACAGGCCGCGAGTGCTGGCTGGTTGCAGCTGATCCTTTTTCAGGGTGTACAGCTCGGCGCAGGGCTGGCCGTTTTCCAGGGGCATCAGGTACAGGTCGGGACGCTTGCGGTCCAGGCGGGCCACCAGTTGGTCGCCTTCCAGGCGCTCGTCGACATGGAACAGGCTCAGGGGCTTGGCATCCCTGGGAACGTCCAGGCGCAGGTCATAGATCAGCTGCAGCGAAGCCGTGGGCAGGTGCACATAGGCCCTGGGGCGTTCCAGCAATTGCAGGTTGGCGCAGCGCACCGGGCGCGCCGCACCGGACAGTGGGGTCAGGCCAAAGTGCGGGGTTTCGCGGTAATGCAGGGCCCCGGCATAGGGGGCCGGCAGCCAGGTGTCGTTGAAGCGTCCGGCCAGCCAGCCCTCCGGCGTCTCCAGCAGGCATTCCTCGGCGATTTCCTGGATGGCGGTGTGCAGCGGCAGGTTCAATTCGTGGGCCGGCACATAGCCGGAGATCAGCTTCAGGACCACATCGCCGCGATCCTGGCGGCGTTGGCGCACCAGCACCCAGTAGTCGCGGTTCTGCCAGTGCAGGGTCAGGCGCACCGAGACGCCCAGGTTCGCCAGCTCCAGGGCGAAGCGTTCGTTGTCGGGCACACTCACCGGACGCCGGCGCTGCAGGGTCTGGGCGAAGTTCAGCGGCATTCCGACGCCCTGGTAGCAGAGCCCTTCGGGTGTCGCTTCGACGAACAGGGGCAGGGTCTTGAAGTTGCTGGGGTTCTTTCTGATCAGCGGTCGCGACATCTCGGCTCCTTCCTGCGTCGGGGACGGGGCGCCTGGCGGCGTCAGTTCTTGCCCAGGACCTGTGCCACGGTCGTCACGTTGTGGGCCAGGTGCAGTGGATTGATGGTCCCGACAATAGCACTGGCGACACCGGGCTGGTCAAACAGCAGTTCGAAGCTGGCCCGCACGGGATCGATGCCCGGACTCAGGCAGACGTGGCCGCTGGCCAGGGCCTTCTTCACCAGGATGCCCTTGTGGTGGGCGGCGGCATAGTCGATGACTGCCTTCTCTGCCTGTTCGTTCAGATTGTAGGTAACCATGGCGCAATCGCCCTGTTCCAGGGCCCTGAGGCCGCCGTCGACGGTCTTCCCGGAAAAACCGTAGCCGCGGATCTTGCCCTCTTGCTTGAGCTGCGCGAGGGTCTGGTAGACCTCGCTGTGGTCGAGGACCGCCAGGTCGTTGCCGTCGGAGTGCACCAGGACCAGGTCGATGAAATCGGTTTCCAGGCGTTGCAGGCTGCGTTCCACCGACAGGCGGGTGTGGGCGGCGCTGAAGTCGTGGCGAGAGAGACCCTCGGCGAACTCTTCGCCGACCTTGCTGACGATCACCCAGTCGTGGCGCTGGCCGCGCAGCAACGGGCCCAGGCGTTCTTCGCTGCGGCCGTAGGCGGGGGCGGTGTCGATCAGGTTGATGCCCAGGTCGCGCGCCAGCTTGAGCAGCATCTGTGCTTGCTGGTCGTCCGGAATCTGGAAACCGCTGGGGTACTTGACCCCCTGGTCGCGGCCCAGCTTGACGGTGCCCAGGCCCAGGGGCGAAACCATCAGGCCGGTGCTGCCCAAGGGGCGACGCAGGTCGTGCAGGGTGGCCTGGCTCATGGCAGCAGTTGCTCCCACGCCGGTTGCCCCAGGGGCGGCCTTGGCAGGTCCGGCAACGGTTCGCCATGGGAGGGCACGATGCCGTCCCGCTCGAAGGCCGCCAGGACTCGGTCGGCGAAGTCCGGCGCCAGGGCGAGTTTGGTCGGCCAGCCCACCAGCAGGCGATCCTGTTCGGCGAGGAATGCGTTGTCCGGACGAGCCAGGCCCGATTGGGCCGGTTCGGCGCGGTCCACCCGCAAGGTGGCCCACTGCGCCCGGCCCAGGTCGATCCAGGGCAGCAACTGGCCCAGTTCCTTCTGGGCGGCGGCGATCTGCGCCGCCGGCTCGCGAGCCACACCTTCGGCCTCGGCGATATCGCCACCCAGGTACCAGACCCATTGGCCATCGGCCGCCGGGTGGGTGGTGACGGTGATCCGTGGCTTGGGCCCGCCGCCCAGGCAGTGGGCATACAGCGGTTTGAGGGTCGGGCCCTTGACCAGCACCATGTGCAGTGGCCGCCGCTGCATGGCCGGTTGGCTCAGGCCGGCCGCTTGCAGCAGCTGGGCATTGCCGGCACCGGCACTGAGGACGATGCGTTGCGCGCGGATTTCCCGCCCGTCGACCCGCAGCCCAGCCACCTGGCCATTTTCCAGCAGGGGCTCGATCTTCTCTCCGGCCAACAGGCTGTCGCCCGCCAGTTCAGCCAGGCGCTCGATCAGGCTCGGTACATCCACCACCAGTTCGGCCAGGCGGTAGACCTTG
Source organism: Pseudomonas sp. L5B5 (assembly GCF_020520285.1). Classification (NCBI taxonomy): domain Bacteria; kingdom Pseudomonadati; phylum Pseudomonadota; class Gammaproteobacteria; order Pseudomonadales; family Pseudomonadaceae; genus Pseudomonas; species Pseudomonas sp. L5B5. Next base: position 3,593,077 of record NZ_CP084742.1, on the reverse strand, counting down.
CCCTTGAAGCGCTTGTCCTGCAGGGCCGGGGGCAGTTGCTCGCCCTTGACCTGGTCGACCCGGCCTCGCACGGCCTTGCTGGCGAAGAAACTGGTGAGATTGCCCGCCAGGGTGCCGGGGGACCAGAGGTAGTGGGCCTCGGACAGCAGGCGCACACCGGACAGGTCCAGCTCGCCGCTGCCCGCCAGGGCTTCGCGCCAGCGCCGGGGCATGTCGGCGATGGCCTCCGAGGCGCCCGTCAGGGCCCCATGCAGGGCGTACTTGGCGCCACCGTGGATGATTCCCTGGGACTTGACGCTCTGTCCGCCGCCGAGGCTGGCGTTCTCCACCAGTACCGTGGAAAAGCCCTGGCGCCGCAGGCGAGCGTTGAGCCAGAGACCGGCGACGCCTGCGCCGACGATCAGCACATCGGTGGAAATAGCGGATGGCATGCAGCAACCTCGGAGAACCAATCGAAGCCGCAAGTTTCTAGCTTCAAGCCTCAAGCTGCAAGCAACAACCGGTGGTTGCGCCTTCTTGTCGCCTGAAGCTGGCCGTTGCTCTTCAGTGTCCGGCGGTCTTGGAGAACAACTGGATCACCATCACCCCGAGAACGATCAGCGCCATGCCCAGGATCGCCGGCATATCCAGCTTCTGGCCGTAGAGCAGCAGGGCGGCGATGCTGACCATGACGATCCCCAGCCCCGACCACACGGCGTAGGCCACCCCCACCGGGACGGTGCGCATCACCAGCGTCAACATCCAGAAGGCCACGCCGTACCCGGCAATGACCAGCAGCAGGGGCTGTGGCGTGCTCAGGCCCTTGACCGCTTTGAGTGAAACAGTGGCGATCACTTCCGCGCAGATGGCGATGGCCAGGTAGTAGTAAGCGTTCATGGGAGGGTCCTCGTGGCGGGGCGGCTTTCTGGGTTGGCATTCTAGTGGCTGCCCGGATGGGGTAAAGTCATTTCCTATCTGAATTTGAGATAGGGTCGCCGCATGAGCACACAGTGGAACCTGGAGCAGTTGCGTCTGTTCGTTGGAGTGGCCCAATTGCGCTCGTTCTCGGCCGTGGCCCGTCAGCACCGCAAGGCCCAGTCGGCCATCAGCAACGCCATTGCCTTGCTGGAGGCCGACCTGGGGGTCGGCCTGTTCGAGCGCAGCAGCGGTCGCCAGCCGAAGCTGACCGAGGCGGGCAGTGCGTTGTTGCAGGAGGCCCGGGAAATCCTGCGCCAGTGCGATCGCCTCAATGGCCGGGCCCTGGCGCTGATGCGTGGCCAGGAGGCTCGGTTGCGCCTGGCCCAGGACGAGGCGATGCCCTATCAGCCGGTGCTCGATAGTCTGGAGGCCTTGTCCGAGCGCTTCCCCAGCCTGGAGGTGCAACTGGCCAGCAGTGCCCAGGGCGATGTGGCGCGCAAGCTGGTGGAGCGCCGGGCCGATCTGGGGTTGCTGTTCCATCATGAACAGATGCCCGAGACCCTGGAACGCCGGGCCCTGGGCAGCGTCGAGATGGTCACGGTCTGCGCGGTAGGGCATCCCCTGGCCGACGAAAAAAGGGTCAACTGCCAGCTCCTGGCCCTACACCGGCAGTTGTTGATCGCTCCGCAACTGAGTGGTTATCCCGGTGGTGAGCAGATCAGCCCCCAGGTCTGGCGTGCCGACAGCTTTTATGTCATGGCCGAGTGGTTGATGCGCGGCCTGGGTTGGGCGTGGCTGCCACGGCATGTGGTGCAGTACCCGGCCTATCAGCAGCAGATGGTCGAGTTGGCCAGCGACTGGACCCCTCCGGCGCTGGTGGTGGAACTGGCCTGGCGTCGTGACGAGCCTCTGGGGCCGGCGGCGCGCTGGCTGGCGGAACGTTTTGCCCTGCACCTGAAGGCGATCGGCTAAAAAACCGATAAACTCCGCCGCCATGAATAGAACTCTCTACACCGCACTGTTTTACCTGGGGCTGCCATTGGTGGCGATTCGGTTGTGGCTGCGTTCGCGCAAGGCGCCGGCCTATGCCAAGCGCATCGGCGAGCGATTCTCCATCGGCCTGCCCACCCTGCAGCCCGGTGGGATCTGGGTGCATGCGGTGTCGGTCGGCGAGAGTATCGCCGCTGCACCGATGATTCGCGCATTGCTGGCCCGTTATCCACAGCTGCCGATTACCGTGACCTGCATGACCCCCACCGGCTCCGAGCGGATCCAGGCCCTGTTTGCCGATGAGCCACGAATCCAGCATTGCTACCTGCCCTACGACTTGCCGTGTGCCGCTGCCCGTTTTCTCGAGCGCGCGCAGCCCCGGCTGGCGGTGATCATGGAAACCGAACTGTGGCCCAATCACATCGACCAGTGCGCCCGTCGCGGGATTCCGGTGGCCCTGGCCAACGCTCGGCTGTCTGCGCGTTCGGCCCGAGGGTATGGGCGCTTTGCCAGGCTGAGTGCGCCGATGCTGGCTCAGATGAGCCTGTTCGCGGTGCAGACCCGGGCCGAGGCCGAGCGTTTCCTGCAACTGGGCGCGCGTCCGGAAACGGTGCAGGTGACCGGCTCGATCAAGTTCGACCTGAGCATCGACCCGCAGTTGCCGCAGCGTGCCACGCAGTTGCGCGAGCAATGGCAGGCCATGGAGCGTCCGGTGTGGATTGCCGCCAGTACCCATGAAGGCGAGGACGCGGTGGTGCTCGATGCCCACCGGCAGTTGCTGGCCAGCTACCCCAATGCCTTGCTGATCCTCGTGCCGCGACATCCGGAGCGCTTCGACTCGGTCTTCGAACTGTGCCGGCAGCAGGGACTGGCGACAGTGCGGCGCTCCAGTGGCGAGTTGGTGACTGCGGGCACCTCGGTGCTGCTGGGGGACACCATGGGTGAGCTGCTGTTCCTCTATGCCCTGGCCGACAGCGCGTTTGTCGGTGGCAGCCTGGTGGCCAATGGCGGCCACAACTTGCTGGAGCCGGCCGCCCTGGCCAAGCCGGTGATCAGCGGCCCGCACCTGTTCAATTTCCTGGAAATCGCCGCGATGTTGCGTGAAGCCGGGGCCCTGCAGGAAGTGGATGATGCCCAGGGCCTGGCGGAGGCGGTGCAGAGTCTGTTCGAGCTGCCCCAGGACGCCCGCAAGATGGGCGAGGCGGGGCTCGAGGTCATGCGCGCCAACCAGGGCGCGTTGCAGCGCCTGCTCGACGCTTTGGATCGCCTGCTGCAACAGTGATCCAGCTGACGCCTGGCGCCGCATGAAAAAGGCCACCCGCTCGGGTTAATGTCAGTCAGTTAAGCGAGGTGATCCCCTGCAGGAGCAGCCGGTCGACGCTCGATTGCTCGCGATGGTCGTTAACGGTAGCGCGTGTTTACTGGATAAACGCAGCGCTCTGAAGTCCATCGCGGGCAAGCCTCGCTCCTACCATTTCTTTAACTGATCGGCATTACCCGCTTGGGTGGCCTTTCTTTTCCTGGGTGGCAGCCTTCAGGGACGGGCCTTGAGCTGCTCGGCGGCGGCCTTGGCCAGGTCTGGCGGCAGGAAGTCGCGGTCCGGGTTGTAGTCGGCCTTGAGGTAGCGGGCCAGGTCCTGCAGGTCCCCTGGGTTGAGGGTGCCGGCGGCCTGCTTAAGGCGCAGGTTGTCGAGGATGTAGTCGTAGCGGCTGTTGTTGTAGTTGCGCACCGAGTTGTACAGCTGGCGCTGGGCGTCGAGCACGTCGACGATGTTGCGGGTGCCGACCTGGTAGCCGATTTCCGTGGCTTCCACGGCGCTCTGGTTGGAGATGATCGACTGGCGGCGGGCCTGGACCTGCTCGACATCGGTGTTCACTGCCCGGTGCAGATTGCGGGTGTTCTCCACCACCTGGCGACGCAGGGACTCGCGCTGCTGCTCGGACTGGCTCAGGCGCGAATAGGATTCGCGGACCTGGGAACTGGTCAGTCCGCCGCTGTAGATCGGGATGTTCAATTGCAGGCCGATGGAGCGCTGCTCGACATCACTGCCATAGCGGGTCATGGGGTTGGGGTTGCTGAAACCCAGGGCATCGTTGTCGCCCTTCTTGTACTGCACCACCGCGTCCAGGGTCGGGGCGTGCCCGGCCTTGCGCTGCTTGAGGGTTTCCTCGGCGGCGCTGACCCCGTAGTTGCTGGCCAGCAGGTTGAGGTTCTGCTTGGCGGCAGTGTCGACCCAGGCCTTGGCGTCGTTGGGCGTGGGCGTCAGCACCGGCAGGCTGTGGACGATGCCCTGGATCGAGTTGTATTCGCGGTTGGTCAGGGTAATCAGGGCCTCGAAGGCATCATCCACCTGGCGCTGGGCGACGATCCGGTTGGCCCGGGCGGTGTCGTAGCTGGCCTGGGATTGCAGCACGTCGGTCTTGTCCGACAGGCCCACGTCGAAGCGCTCGTTGGACTGGTCGAGCTGGCGCTTGAACGCAGCTTCCTCGGCCTTGGTCGAGGCCAGGTTGTCTTGGGCGCGCAGGACCGCGAAGTAGTTCTCGGCACTTTGCAGGATCAGGTTCTGCTCGGTGGCCGAGAGTTGCAGGGCAGCCTGTTCGTTGATGTCCTTGGCCGCCTGCAGTTGGAACCAGCGGTCGGCGCGGAACAAGGGCTGGGCCAGGGTTGCTCGATAGACGTTGCCACTGCGTGTGGAGGTCATTGACGGCTCGTCGAACTTGGTGCGCGTATTGTTCATGTCCGCACCGGCCGACAGGTTCGGCAGCAAGCCGGCCCGGGCCTGGGGCACCACTTCCTTCTGGGCTCCGTACTGGGCGCGAGCTGCGGCCAGGTCGGCGTTGTTGTCCACGGCTTCCTGATAGACGCTGACCAGGTCGGTCCTGGTGGTGGACACAGGCGCTTCTGCTGCCCAGGCCATTCCATTGGACGCACAAGACACGGCAACAGCCAGTGAGAGTTTGCGCAGCATTCGGCGATCCCTAGAGTTGATATTACGGAGATAATCCAGGCGCCAAGGCTAAGGCGCGCCCTACAGAGCGTCAAGGTTCGACACTGGGCAACGAGTGTAGAGGTGACACCCCCGGTGCAACAATCCGCTGATTGGCCATTCATCATGCTTATCGCACGGGTGTTGGCGTTCTGTCCCGGCTTTGTCTAGACTGGCCCGGTTCTTGTCGGGGTGCCTTGCTATGAGGCTGAGATCGGATAATCCGGATCCCGTTGAACCTGATCAGGTTAACGCCTGCGTAGGGAACAAGATTTCTCGTCACCCGGCGAGTCCTCTTGTGCTTCGTCCGGGATGTTGTTCGACAATCGAACACCCTCTTGAGTACCAAGCACTGCACTCACTAGTCGTCCAGACAGGGTGCGTCCGTCCGTTACAGGTTCGCTCCGACAAACTTCCACTGCCTGGATGCTGTCTGGAGAGCCCGTGATGACGACAAAACTAAAAAACGCTAGCAACCTCAGTGAGTCGGCCCAAGTCGACCAACAGTCGGTTCAGCCCTTTACCCGCTCGCAAAAAATCTATGTCCAGGGTTCCCGCCCCGATATTCGCGTGCCCATGCGTGAAATTACCCTGGACGTGACCCCCACCGACTTCGGTGGCGAGATCAATGCCCCGGTGACCGTCTACGACACCTCCGGTCCCTATACCGATCCGAACGTGGTGATCGATGTCCGCAAAGGCCTGGGCGATGTACGTTCGGCCTGGATCGACGATCGTGGCGACACCGAGCGCCTGGACGGCCTGTCTTCCGATTTCGGCCAGCAGCGCCTGGCCGATGCCGAGCTGACCAAGCTGCGCTTCGCCCATGTGCGCAACCCGCGCCGGGCCAAGGCCGGGGCCAATGTCAGCCAGATGCACTACGCGCGCCAGGGCATCATCACCGCCGAGATGGAATACGTCGCCATCCGCGAGAACATGAAACTGCAGGAAGCCCGTGCCGCCGGCCTGTTGAAGCAGCAGCACGGTGGCCACAGCTTCGGAGCCAGCATTCCGAAAGAGATCACTGCCGAGTTCGTGCGCGAAGAAATCGCCCGCGGACGCGCGATCATCCCCGCCAACATCAACCACACCGAGCTGGAGCCGATGATCATCGGCCGCAACTTCCTGGTGAAGATCAACGGCAACATCGGCAACAGCGCCCTGGGTTCCTCCATCGAGGAAGAAGTGGCCAAGCTGACCTGGGGCATTCGCTGGGGTTCGGACACGGTGATGGACCTGTCCACCGGCAAGCACATCCATGAAACCCGCGAGTGGATCATCCGCAACTCGCCGGTGCCGATCGGTACCGTGCCGATCTACCAGGCTTTGGAGAAGGTCAACGGCGTGGCCGAAGACCTCACCTGGGAGCTGTTTCGCGACACCCTGATCGAACAGGCCGAGCAGGGCGTGGACTACTTCACCATCCACGCCGGCGTGTTGCTGCGCTACGTGCCACTGACCGCCAAGCGCGTGACCGGCATCGTCAGCCGCGGCGGTTCGATCATGGCCAAGTGGTGCCTGGCCCATCACAAGGAAAACTTCCTCTACACCCACTTCGACGAAATCTGCGAAATCATGAAGGCCTATGACGTCAGCTTCTCGCTGGGTGATGGCCTGCGTCCGGGCTCGATTGCCGACGCCAACGACGAAGCGCAGTTCGGCGAGCTGGAAACCCTTGGCGAGCTGACCAAGATCGCCTGGAAGCATGATGTGCAATGCATGATCGAGGGGCCGGGCCATGTGCCGATGCAGCTGATCAAGGAGAACATGGACAAGCAGCTCGAATGCTGCGACGAGGCGCCGTTCTACACCCTCGGCCCGCTGACCACCGACATTGCGCCGGGCTACGACCACATCACCTCCGGTATCGGCGCAGCGATGATCGGCTGGTTCGGTTGCGCCATGCTCTGCTACGTCACGCCCAAGGAGCACCTCGGCCTGCCGAACAAGGATGACGTCAAGACCGGCATCATCACCTACAAGATCGCAGCCCATGCCGCCGACCTCGCCAAGGGTCACCCGGGCGCGCAGATCCGTGACAACGCGCTGTCCAAGGCGCGCTTCGAGTTTCGCTGGGAAGACCAGTTCAACCTCGGCCTGGACCCGGACACCGCCCGTTCTTTCCATGACGAGACCCTGCCCAAGGACTCGGCCAAGGTGGCGCACTTCTGTTCCATGTGCGGGCCGAAGTTCTGCTCGATGAAGATCACCCAGGAGGTGCGTGAGTACGCGGCCAACCAGCGCATCGAAGCGGTGGACGTCGACGTCGCCAAGGGCATGGCCGAGCAGGCCGAGCGCTTCAAGCAGGAAGGCAGCCAGCTCTACCAGAAAGTCTGAGAGGCAGCGGTACGCGGCTAGCGGCAAGTAGCAAGCGAAGGCTCACGGCTCTTGCTTGCAGCTTGCAGCTAGCTGCTGCTTCTTGTCTCTGTCCCTTTTCCTTTCGAGATTACCGCCTTGAACAGCCCAACCAGTAGCTATTCGCCCGATCACGCGGTGCCTGTCGACAAGCGCGCGTTCGGCGCTCGCGACCTGTTTTCCCTGTGGTTCTCCCTCGGTATCGGCCTGATGGTGCTGCAGACCGGTGCGCTGCTGGCGCCGGGCCTGGGGCTGGTCCATTCGTTGCTGGCGATCCTGCTGGGCACGGCGATCGGCGTTCTGTTGCTGGCGGCGGTGGGGGTGATCGGCAGCGATACCGGCCTGGCGTCCATGGCCGCCCTTCGGCTCAGCCTGGGACGCCACGGTGCACGCCTGCCGGCGGTACTCAATCTGCTGCAACTGGTGGGCTGGGGCTCGTTCGAGATCATCGTCATGCGCGATGCCGCCAGTCTCCTGGGCACCCGGGCCTTCGGCGAGGGCAGTGCCTGGACCAGCCCGCTGCTCTGGACGCTGTTCTTCGGTGCGCTGGCTACCCTGCTGGCGGTCAGCGGCCCCTTGACCTTCGTGCGCCGGATCCTGCGCAAGTGGGGCATCTGGTTGTTGCTTGCGGCATGCCTGTGGCTGACCTGGAACCTGTTCGCCCGGGCCGACCTGGCAGCGCTCTGGGCCCAGGCCGGAGATGGCTCGATGCCGTTCGCCGTGGGCTTTGACATCGCCATCGCCATGCCCCTGTCCTGGTTGCCGCTGATCGCCGACTACTCGCGTTTCGGCAAGCGTGCCAAGAGTGTCTTTGGTGGCACTGCCCTGGGTTTTTTCATCGGCAATTTCTGGCTGATGAGCCTGGGTGTGGCCTATACGCTGGCCTTCGCCCCCAGTGGCGAAGTCAATGCCCTGCTGTTGGCGCTGGCAGGCGCGGGGCTGGGGATCCCGTTGCTGCTGATCCTGCTGGACGAATCGGAGAACGCCTTTGCCGATATCCATTCGGCGGCCGTTTCCAGCGGTATCCTGCTACGGCTGAAGGTCGAGCACCTGGCCCTGGCCATCGGCGTGCTCTGCACCCTGATCGCCTGCCTGGCGCCGTTGGCCCAGTACCAGAACTTCCTGCTGCTGATCGGCTCGGTGTTCGCGCCGCTGTTCGGCGTGGTGCTGGTGGATCATTTCATCCTGCGCCGGCGCAATGCCCAGGTGCCGTTGGCCGCATTGCGCGGGCCGGCGTTGCTGGCCTGGCTCGGCGGCGTGAGCACCTACCACCTGCTGGCCAACCTGTATCCGGATGTGGGGGCAACCCTGCCATCGCTGCTGCTGGCAGGGCTGCTGCATGGGCTACTGGGTTTCAGTTGGCGTCAGGAAGCAGCTCGGGCTTGAAGATGCCGCGCAGGCGCTCATAGGGGATCTGCAGCTCGACGTGGCCCAGGGGGGCGGGTGCGATGGCACTGACGTCGTACTTGAGGGTCACGGCGTTGCGGGTCAGGGCCACGTTCGGGGTTTTCTGGAAGGGCCAGGCCCGCACGAACTCGGCCTCGCGATCCAGGTGGGTACTGATCAGCCAGTTGTTGTGGGCCACCCGGGCGGCCTTCCAGAACCGATCTTCCTGGTCTGGCAGCAGCATGTCCGCCAGGCTCAGGGCCTTGTGCTGCTGGCGCGAATAGTTGACGAAACCCCGGCCTGGCGTGCCGTTGGCGGCACCGGTGTCCAGGTAGCTTGCCAGTTCGATGATCACCAGGCCGTCATGCTGATCGCGTACCTTCGATTGCAGGTACATGCCGTGGCGGTCCGCGGCGCTGCGCAGGAACTGCTCGCGGTAGGCCACCAGGCTGGCTGGCAGCGGGGCATCGGGGCTGGTGCGGGTCATCTGCAGCAGGCGTTTCTCGATGATGGCGTCCAGTTGTGGCTCGGCGGGGAAATGCACGGTGTCGAGATTGACCAGCGGGCACTCGGCGCCGCTGCAGCCGGGCTTGAGTTGTTCGGACTTCTCTCGGGTGGCCTCCAGGGGCGTCTTGTAGCTTGGCTGGAACAGGCTCTGGCAGGCGCCCAGGGTCAGGGCGATGCAGGCCACGGAGGCGATTTTGACAAGCGACATGGGCGTCCTTCATAAACCAGGGGGGAGGCAAAAGTTACCGGCTTCGACTGCCTGCGGGGCCGTCGGTTCGCCACTAAGCTCAATAGGAACAATTAGAGTAGGTTTAGCCCCTCGCCGTCTATCCCGCTGAGGCCAAAGGGGCTGCATCGCCAGGCGCGAGCGCGTTAGGATTGCGCGAAGTCGAGGAGGATCCTCGGATCGAACATGTTGTAGACGAGGATTGTTATGACTGACTTTGCCCACTCCACGCCGAGTGCCGTCCAGATTGTCCGGCGCGAGAACTGTTTCCAGGGTTTCTACCGGCTGGACCGCCTGCACCTGCGGCACGAGTTGTTCGCCGGTGGCATGGGACCTGAAATCAGCCGTGAAGTCTTTATTCGTCATGATGCGGTCTGCCTGCTGCCGTACGACCCGCAGCGTGATGAGGTAGTGCTGATCGAGCAATTTCGCGTCGGTGCCATGGGCAAGGCCGCCACGCCCTGGCTGGTGGAGCTGGTGGCCGGGCTGATCGACAAGGACGAGCAGCCCGAGCAAGTTGCCCGTCGCGAGGCGCAGGAAGAGGCGGGCCTGGACATTTCGGCGCTGTGGCCAATGACCCAGTATTTCCCGTCGCCCGGTGGCAGCACCGAGTTGGTCCACCTATACCTGGGGCGTTGCGACAGCAGCGCCGCCGGCGGATTGCACGGGCTGGTGGAGGAGGCTGAAGATATCCGGGTTTCAGTGATGGCCTACGAGGATGCGCAGCAGGCCATGCGTGATGGGCTGATCTGCAATGCGGCCAGCATCATTGCCCTGCAATGGCTGGCGCTCAATCGCGCGGAAGTGAGGGGGTTATGGTCGTAAACAAGGTGCGTGATCGCTATCGGGTCGACCTCGCGGGGCTGCAAGCTGCCTGCGAGGCCAACTATGCCCGGTTGATGCGCCTGTTGCCCGACATGCGCAACCAGCCGGTGGCGCGACGCATCGCCGTGACCCAGGGCGACCAGATGCTCGGCGTGCTGGCCCTGGAGGTGGTGCTGGCCTGTCCCTATACCACCACCTTGCAGGTACGCCAGGAACACAGCCTGCCCTGGCTGCCGATCCCGCAGCTGGAAGTGCAGGTCTATCACGACGCGCGAATGGCCGAGGTGATCAGTGCCGAGCATGCCCGGCGTTTTCGCAGCATCTATCCCTATCCCAATGCCTTCATGCACCAGCCGGATGAGAAGGCCCAGCTGAATGTCTTCCTGGGGGAATGGTTGAGTCACTGCCTGGCTTGCGGGCATGAATTCGAGGTCGTGCGCTAGGTTGCGTACAAAAGCTGTCTGCACTTGGAACCTGCTGCGCGCCGGGCGCCCTTGGCGCGACGCAGAAACAGGCTCGGAATGCTCATGCAGGCCCCTGCATGTTTTTGCCTTGCCTGATCCTCGTTCGGCGAGCGCTTGAACAGAACCAGGATGTGAACTGGGTCCGCTTCCCGGGTTTCCTCTTTTTCACTTCCCCCAGCATAATTGCCCCCCTTCTTCATGCTTTGTGATCTTGCTCCGGGAGAACGCCTTGCCAAGCGTATCCGCTCCGCCCGCCGACGATTCCGTGTTGCTGGTGCAACTGTCGGACAGCCACCTGTTTGCCGAGACGGAGGGCACGCTGCTGGGCATGAACACCAGCGATAGCCTGCAGCGGGTCATCGACCTGGTGCTGGCGCAACAGCCGCGGATCGACCTGATGCTGGCTACCGGCGACCTGTCCCAGGACGGCAGCCTGGAGTCCTACCAGCGTTTTCGCCAGTTGACCGCGCAGATCCAGGCGCCGGGCCGCTGGTTGCCCGGTAACCACGACGAGCCGCAGATCATGCAGTTGGCGGCCAGGGACAGCGAGCTGCTGCACCCGGTGGTGGATGTCGGCAACTGGCGCATCACCCTGCTGGATTCGTCGGTGCCTGGCTCGGTGCCGGGGTTTCTCCAGGATGACCAGTTGCAACTGCTGGCCCGCTCCCTGGACGAGGCGCCAGAACGTCACCACCTGATCTGCCTGCATCATCACCCGGTGTCCATCGACTGTACGTGGATGGAGCCCATCGGCTTGCGCAATGCCCAAGCCCTGTTCGAGGTGATCGAGAGGCATGCGCAGGTCCGAGCCCTGCTGTGGGGCCATGTCCACCAGGAGATCGACCAGTTGCGCGATGGGCTGCGACTGTTGGCCTCACCCTCCACCTGCATCCAGTTCGAGCCTCGCAGCGACGACTTCAAGGTCGAGGAGCGGGCGCCGGGCTATCGCTGGCTGCGGCTGCTGGCCGACGGACGGCTGGAAACCGGCGTGCAGCGGGTCGAAGGCTACGAGTTCACCATCGATTACGGCAGCAACGGTTATTGAAGCGGCTTCGTTACCTGGCGCCATCCCTGTAAACTGCGGCTTTTGTCCAGGTGCAGGGAGTCCGCATGTCCGGTTCGATCCTTTATATCCACGGCTTCAACAGCGCTCCGGCCTCGACCAAGGCCACCCAGTTGCGCCAGGTAATGGAACAAATCGGCCTGGCCGGGCAGTTGCGGGTACCGGCCTTGCACCATCATCCCCGCCAGGCGATCGCCCAGCTGGAACAGGCGATCGCCGAACTGGGTCGCCCGCTGCTGGTCGGCAGCTCGCTCGGCGGCTACTATGCGACACACCTTGCCGAGCGCCACGGTCTGAAAGCCTTGCTGGTCAACCCCGCCGTCAACCCGCACCGCCTGTTCGACGGTTACCTGGGCCCGCAGAAGAACCTGTATACCGATGAAACCTGGGAGCTGACCCTCGATCACGTGGCGGCCCTGGAGGCATTGGAGGTCCCGCCGCCCCAGGACCCGGAGCGTTACCAGGTGTGGCTGCAGACCGCGGACGAGACACTGGACTATCGTCACGCCCAGGCGTATTACCGCGCTTGCGCCTTGCGCATCCAGGCTGGCGGCGATCATAGTTTCCAAGGTTTTACCGGCCAATTGCCGGCGATGTTGAATTTTGCCGGCATCACTGCCGATCAGTACCAGGCGCTCGACCTCACAGCACTGTGACGCCGCGCCCCATATTCATTGAACGACTAACGACGAGAACCCATGGCCACTCCCAGCGCTAGCTCCTATAACGCAGACGCCATCGAAGTCCTCTCGGGACTCGACCCGGTGCGCAAACGCCCGGGCATGTACACCGACACCACGCGGCCCAACCACCTGGCCCAGGAAGTCATCGACAACAGTGTCGACGAAGCCCTGGCCGGCCACGCGAAGTCGATACAGGTCATCCTGCACGCCGATCATTCCCTGGAAGTGTCCGACGATGGTCGCGGCATGCCGGTGGACATCCACCCCGAAGAGGGCGTGTCGGGCATCGAGCTGATCCTCACCAAGCTCCACGCCGGCGGCAAGTTCTCCAACAAGAACTACCAGTTCTCCGGCGGTCTGCACGGGGTGGGCATTTCCGTGGTCAACGCCCTGTCCAGCCAGGTGCGGGTGCGGGTCAAGCGTGATGGCAGCGAGTACCAGATGACCTTTGCCGACGGCTACAAGGCTTCCGAACTGGAAGTGGTCGGCACCGTTGGCAAGCGCAATACCGGTACCAGCGTGTTTTTCGCCCCGGATCCCAAGTACTTCGATTCGCCGAAGTTCTCCGTCAGCCGCCTCAAGCATGTGCTCAAGGCCAAGGCCGTATTGTGCCCGGGGCTGCTGGTCAGCTTCGAAGACAAGGGCACTGGCGAGAAGGTCGAGTGGCATTACGAGGACGGCCTGCGCTCCTACCTGGTCGACGCCGTCAGCGAGTTCGAGCGCCTGCCGGTCGAGCCATTCTGCGGCAGCCTGGCGGGGAACAAGGAAGCGGTGGACTGGGCTTTGCTGTGGCTGCCCGAGGGCGGCGATAGTGTCCAGGAAAGCTACGTCAACCTGATTCCCACCGCCCAGGGCGGCACCCACGTCAATGGTTTGCGCCAGGGCCTGCTGGATGCCATGCGTGAGTTCTGCGAATTCCGCAACCTGTTGCCGCGCGGGCTCAAGCTGGCGCCGGAAGACGTCTGGGAGCGGATCGCGTTCGTCCTGTCGATGAAGATGCAGGACGCGCAGTTCTCTGGCCAGACCAAGGAACGCCTATCGTCCCGCGAGGCGGCAGCCTTCGTTTCCGGTGTGGTCAAGGACGCCTTCAGCCTGTGGCTCAACGCCAACCCGGAGCTGGGCATGCAGCTGGCGGAGCTGGCCATCAGCAACGCCGGTCGCCGTTTGAAGGCCAGCAAGAAGGTCGAGCGCAAGCGCATTACCCAGGGCCCGGCACTGCCGGGCAAGCTGGCCGATTGCGCCGGCCAGGACCCGATGCGCTCCGAGCTGTTCCTGGTGGAGGGTGACTCCGCCGGCGGTTCGGCCAAGCAGGCGCGGGACAAGGAGTTCCAGGCGATCCTGCCGTTGCGCGGCAAGATCCTCAACACCTGGGAAGTGGACGGCAGCGAAGTCCTGGCCAGCCAGGAAGTGCACAACATCGCCGTGGCCATCGGTGTCGACCCGGGTGCCGAGGACATGAGCCAGTTGCGCTACGGCAAGATCTGCATCCTGGCCGACGCCGACTCCGATGGCCTGCATATCGCAACCTTGCTCTGTGCGCTGTTCGTCCAGCATTTCCGTCCGTTGGTGGATGCCGGTCACGTCTACGTGGCCATGCCGCCGCTGTACCGCATCGACCTGGGCAAGGAAATCTACTACGCCCTGGACGAGGCCGAGCGCGACGGCATTCTCGATCGCCTGGTGGCCGAGAAGAAGCGCGGCAAACCGCAGGTCACCCGATTCAAGGGCCTGGGTGAGATGAACCCGCCGCAACTGCGCGAGACCACCATGGACCCCAACACCCGGCGGCTGGTGCAGTTGACCCTGGACGACGTCGAGGCCACCGCGGAAATCATGGACATGCTGCTGGCCAAGAAGCGCGCCGGCGACCGCAAGTCCTGGCTGGAGACCAAGGGCAACCTGGCCGAGGTGCTGGCCTGATGCATAGAGGTTTTGCCCTGGCCCTGGCGCTATCGGCAACCTCGGTGGCGGCGGCGCCAGCCCCCGAGCTGAGCTTGTTGTCCGAGCATCCCGTTGAAGGGATGCGCGGCGGCAACCTGTCCGGCCTGGCCCTGTGCGGCCAGGAACTGTGGACCGTCTCGGACCGCGACGACGACCAGATCTACCGGCTCGATACCCGCGACACCGTCTGGCAGGCCGAGACGGTCAAGCTGCAAGTGCCACCGGTGCCCGATACCGGCTTGCCCTGGGGCCTGAAGTCGCGGACCTGGGCCGCCTCCTTCGTGCGGGGCGGAGACCTGGATTTCGAAGGCATCTCCTGTGACGCCGCCGGCAACAAGTATGTGGTCAGCGAAGCCCACGCCACGGTGTTGCAGGTCCCGGTCCAGGGCGCGCCCGACTGGTTGAAGATCTCCCCGCTGATGGTTCGCGAAGCCCGGGCCAGTGGCATGCTGCTGCACTTCAATGCCCTGTTCGAAGGCCTGGCGGTGAACCCTGCCGGGGATCGCATCTGGCTGGCGGCCGAACGCGAGCGGCGTGGCTTGTTGCTGATCAAGCGCGGGCAGACCACCTGGGATTGCGATGGCCGTTGCGTGCTGCTCAGCGAAGCCGGCCTGCAGATGCAGCCCGAGCAAGTGCCCCATGCCAAGGCCGTGACTCGGGATTTCGCCGATCTTTCGCTGTTCGACGGCAAGCTGTTCACCCTGGAACGCAACGCCTACCAGATCTGTCGCCGGGATGCGCAGAGCGCCAAGGTCGAGCAGTGCTGGTCCTTCGCCGCGCAAGCCCTGGTGGAGACGCGTCGTTATCCACAGCCTTATGGCCTGGCGGAAGCCCTGGTGGTGGATGCCCAGGGCGCCTGGATCGGCCTGGACAACAACAATGGCGCCCGTGCCGATGGCGAGACTCGCCCGATCGTCTGGCGCTTCGCCGCGCCTGAAGGCGGCTGGAGTGCCAAGCCATGAGCCAGCAACCGGGCCGCAGTGCCGGCAGGGTACTGCTGATCCTGGCCTGGGCGGCGGGGTTGTTCCTGGCCACGCGGTTCTTCGCCGACTGGGAAGCGCGTCAGGAAAATCCCAACACTGTCGTCAGTTCGCAACAGCATGAGGGTTACATCGAAGTGAAGCTGGTCGGCAATGGCCAGGGGCATTTCGTCGCCAGCGGCCATATCAACGGCCAGCCGGTGCAGTTCATGCTCGATACCGGCGCCACCGACGTCTCGGTTCCCTCCGGGTTGGCCGAACGCCTGGGCCTGGAGCAGGGGCTGCCCGTTACCTTGAGCACTGCCAACGGTCGCAGCGAAGGCTACCGGACGCGTATCGAACGCCTGCAACTGGGGGATATCACCTTGCGCGATGTCCGTGCCGTGGTGGCCTCGGGACTCGACGGCGACCAGGTTCTGCTGGGCATGAGCGCATTGAAGAAACTTGAATTTACTCAGCGCGGCGGCACCATGCTGCTGCGCCAGACCACGAACCAATGAGGCCCGCATGAGCGACTCCCTTGATCTCAGTCTGGATGGCGTAGAACGCCGGTCACTGGCTGACTTCACCGAAAATGCCTACCTCAACTACTCCATGTACGTGATCATGGACCGTGCTCTGCCGCATATCGGCGACGGCCTGAAACCGGTACAGCGGCGTATCGTCTACGCCATGAGTGAGCTGGGGCTGGATGCCGACTCCAAGCACAAGAAGTCCGCGCGTACCGTGGGCGACGTGCTCGGCAAGTTCCACCCGCACGGCGACTCCGCCTGCTACGAAGCGATGGTGCTGATGGCCCAGCCGTTCAGCTATCGCTACACGCTGGTGGATGGCCAGGGCAACTGGGGCGCGCCGGACGATCCAAAGTCCTTCGCGGCCATGCGTTACACCGAGGCACGCCTGTCACGCTACTCCGAAGTGCTGCTCAGCGAGCTGGGCCAGGGCACCGCAGACTGGGGGCCGAACTTCGACGGCACGCTGCAGGAGCCGCTGGTGCTGCCGGCGCGCCTGCCGAACATCCTGCTCAACGGCACCACGGGCATCGCCGTGGGCATGGCCACCGACGTACCGCCGCACAACCTGCGGGAAGTGGCCAGCGCCTGCGTGCGCCTGCTCGATGAACCCAAGGCCACGGTCGAGCAACTCTGCGAGCACATCCAGGGCCCGGATTACCCGACCGAAGCGGAAATCATCACCCCGCGTGCCGACCTGCTGAAAATGTACGAAACCGGCAAGGGCTCGGTGCGCATGCGCGCCGTGTATCACGTCGAGGACGGTGACATCGTGGTCACCGCGCTGCCGCACCAGGTCTCCGGGGCCAAAGTGCTGGAGCAGATCGCTGCGCTGATGCAGGCCAAGCCATCGAAAGCACCGCAGATTGCTGACCTGCGCGACGAGTCCGACCACGAAAACCCTTGCCGCATCGTGATCATTCCGGTCAACAGCCGGGTCGATCACGAAGCGCTGATGCAGCATCTGTTTGCCAGCACCGAGCTGGAGTCGACCTACCGGGTCAACGTCAACATCATCGGTCTGGACGGCAAGCCGCAGCTGAAAAACCTGCGCGCCTTGCTGGTGGAGTGGCTGGAGTTCCGAGTGCAGACCGTGCGTCGCCGCCTGCAATTCCGCCTCGACAAGGTCGAGCGTCGCCTGCACCTGTTGGACGGTTTGCTGATTGCCTACCTCAACCTGGATGAAGTGATCCACATCATCCGCACCGAGGAGCATCCGAAGGCGAAGCTGATCGAGCGTTTCGCCCTCAGCGAAATCCAGGCCGACTACATCCTCGATACTCGCCTGCGTCAGTTGGCGCGACTGGAAGAGATGAAGCTGCGTGATGAGCAGGATGAACTGCTCAAGGAACAGGCCAAGCTGCAAGCGTTGCTGGGCAGCGAAGCCAAGCTGAAGAAGCTGGTACGTACTGAGCTGCTCAAGGATGCTGAAACCTATGGCGACGACCGCCGCTCGCCAATCGTCGAGCGTGCCGAAGCCAAGGCGCTGACTGAGCACGATCTGCTACCGAACGAAAAAGTGACCGTCGTATTGTCGGAAAAAGGCTGGATTCGTTCGGCCAAGGGCCATGAGATCGACGCCACCGGTCTGTCATATAAGGCCGGCGACGGTTTCAAGACTGCCGCAGCCGGGCGGTCCAACCAGTTCGCAGTGTTCATCGACTCCACTGGTCGCAGTTATTCGGTGGCGGCCCATACGCTGCCGTCGGCCCGTGGCCAGGGCGAGCCGCTGACCGGCCGCCTGACGCCGCCGCCAGGCGCGACCTTCGAGTGCGTGCTGTTACCCGAGGACGAGGCACTGTATGTGATCGCCTCCGACGCCGGTTACGGTTTCGTGGTCAAGGGCGAGGACTTGCAGGCCAAGAACAAGGCGGGCAAGGCGCTGTTGAGCCTGCCGAACAATGCCAGGGTCCTGGCGCCAAGGCCGGTGGCCGATCGCGAGCAGAACTGGTTGGCCTCGGTGACTACCGAGGGTCGCCTGCTGGTGTTCAAGATCAGCGACCTACCGCAGTTGGGCAAGGGCAAGGGCAACAAGATCATCGGGATTCCTGGCGAGCGGGTCGCCAGTCGTGAAGAGTATGTGACCGATATCGCGGTGCTGGCGGAAGGCGCGACCCTGGTGTTGCAGGCGGGCAAGCGTACCCTGTCGCTCAAGGCCGATGACCTGGAGCACTACAAGGGCGAGCGTGGGCGCCGTGGCAACAAGCTGCCGCGAGGTTTCCAGCGAGTGGATGCGTTGTTGGTAGAACCTCTCAGTTAAGAGGGCCGATCGGTCATTTAACCAGCAGATCGATGCTGGAACACTGGAGTCATGGCGCATATTCACGGATGATATGCGCTTTCAAACGCCGGCCTGGTCCGGCGTTATTCGGTTTTTTTGAGTATTTTCACTGTGGCCGGCCTGATGGCCGCCACCTGGATGGGATGATGACTGCTCTGCGTTTTCCTCTTTTTTTCCTGCTCGCGGGTGTTCTTGGCCTGGCGGGTTGCAGCGTTCACCAACCGGTGTCGCTGTATCAGCTGGACAGCGGAAGTCCAGCCCAGCCGGCCAGCACCGGCATGTCGGTATTGCTGGGTCCGGTACTGATTGCCGATTACCTGCAGCGTGAAACCCTGTTGCAGCGCCAGGACGATGGCAGCTTGCAGGCGTCCACCGATGGCCGCTGGGCCGGTAGCCTGTCTTCGGACATCGATCAGTTGCTGCTGCGTCAGGTGGCCGGCCACCTGGATAGCCAGCGAGTGGTGCTGGCCCCTGCCACCAGCGGCTTTACCCCGGATGTCCAGGTGCTGTTGTCAATCACCCGCCTGGATTCCGGCAAGTCGCAACCGGCGGTGCTCGACGCGCAATGGCGCCTGATCGATCGTCGTGGCCAGGTCCGTGACAACCGCATTGTCCACCTGCAGGAGCAGCATGCGGGGACCACGGCTTCCCAGGTGCAGGCACAGGGCGTGCTGTTGCAGCGCCTGGCCGAGCAGTTGTCGGGCGCCCTCAAGCCCCTGGCCAATCAGCCAGCCGTGGCCGAGGTGCCGCGCAAGGCGGCGCCTGCACCGGCGCCCAAGCCGGCAGAGCAGGAAAAGCGGCCGAAAATCCCGATGGCCACGCCGATCCGCACGGATATGGAAGTGTTCCGCTTCTGAGCTGAAAGCCTGAAAGACAAGGCCCGCCCAACAGCGGGCCTTGTCGTTTCTGCTTCTGGCCAGCATCCCTGTAGCCGCTACCGAAGGTTGCGAACGGACCGCAGGCTCGCGGCGATATCACTGGCATGAAGCCTTTCGGGGTTTTTCGCAGGCTGCGACAGCCGCTACACAACGCCCACAAAAAAGCCCGCACTTGGCGGGCTTCTTCTTGCGCGGGACAACCTTACAGCTTGGCCCGCGTCTCATGCATGCGTGCCAGTTGCCGCTCCAGCATCGATGGGTAGGGCTCCATCAGGCGTTCGACGCAGCAGGCGCCCTCCGGGCTGGCAATCGGACGAATACGGGCGCGCTGGCGCAGCAGGACATCGTCGTTGACCTTGCGCTCCACCAGCAGCAGGTTGCGGCTGTGCTGGGACAGTGCCAGGGCATCCTGGGCCGTTTCGGTCAACAGCAGGTCGATCTGGCTCATGCCGAACAGGTCATCACCGAGGGTCAGGCCCAGCTGCAGTTGCAGGGTGATGCCGCTGTCCGCCACTTCGATCTGCAAGGCATGGCCCAGGGCACGCAACAGCTCGCCACAGCAGATGGCGTTGGTCAGGTAGTCCTCGCCGCTGTCCTCGCTGTGGAACAGCATCAGCGTGCTGCCATCGTTCAGGGTATGCAATTCGCTCTGGTACAGCGATGCTGCCTGGTCCAGGCAATCTCGATAACGCTCGAGCAGCTCCGTCAGGCGGGCGCGTGGCAGGCGTCGCAATTGCTCCTGGGCGCCCAGTTGCACGGCGAGCACGGCGCTGTGCGAAGGCTCCGTCGGAACCTGGGCTTGGGGCTTGACGGCAGGCGCCGAGGTCGAGGAATGATCACGCAGTTCGGCGAACGGATCCTCTTCGTCCAGCTCGTCTTCCTCGGCGGTGACCACATGCCGTGGCGCAGGTTTCAGGCCGGCAACCGGGGCGCTTTCATCGAAGCTTGGATCGCGCAGGTTGCGGACTTCGAACGCCGGCAGTTCGTCTTCCTCATCGTGCTCAGGGAGGTCGGGCTGGGGCTCGGGTTCGGGAATCTCCGGAGCCAGGCGAGCGTGCAACTGGCGCGCCAGGTCGCCGATTTCATCCTGGCGCTGGATGGCAGGGGTGTGCTCGTCCAGGTCGCGCAGCCAGACCCGCAATTGCAGCAGGGGGGTGGAAATGTGGCGACCCAGGCGCAGGCTCAGGGCGAGCGCCAGGGCCAGCAGGATGGCGCTGAGGATGCCCATGCTCTGCAGGCTGATGGTCATCGGTTGCTGGAATTGCGCCATGTCCAGGCTGATCCGCAGGTTGCCGGCGGTCACGTCCTGGAAGGTGATCTTGGTCTGGTACACGCCCTCGGTTTCGCCCAGCAGGCTGCTCTTGGGGCGTTGGCCGGCCTCGGCGAGGATGCGGTTGTCGACGCTGTAGATCGCCGCATGGGCCACCAGCGGATTCTTGGTCAGGTTGTTGAGCAGGACATTGAGGCTGAGGATGTCGTTGGACACCAGCAGCTCGGTGGCCGAAGTGGCTGTCTGGGTGGTCAGGCTCTGGCCCAGGGCGTCGGCCTGCTCATGCATGGCTTGCTTGAACTGCAGGCCCATCACGCCGGCATAGATCACCAGGGCCAGGGCGACCAGGATCACGTTATGGCTGGCAATACGCAATGCAATCGGCACACGGCGGTGGCGCAGTGCACGGAAGATCAGCAAGAAGAAGTTATCGTTTTTAACTGGCGTGGGCCGGTTCACTGAGCTCGGCTCTTTTGTCCGTGAAGTTGACGCGCAGTATAGCGACAGGCCCTAGACCGGCAAAGCGCTGGCTGTGCCCGATGGTCAGCGAAAGTGGGTAGAATGCGCTTTTTTTCCACCTCGGGGGTGCGCCTTGCGCGAAATTGTCCTGATAAACATCACTGGCGAAGATCGTCCCGGTCTGACTGCGGCCATTACCGGCGTCCTGGCCCAGGGTGGTGTGAACATTCTCGACATCGGTCAGGCGGTGATCCACGACGCCCTGTCGTTTGGCATCCTGGTCGAAATTCCGGACAACGAGCGCAGCTCCTCGGTGCTCAAGGACATTCTGTTCACCGCCTACAAGCTCGATCAGCAAGTGCGATTCACGCCGGTGTCCGAGGACGACTACCAGCAGTGGGTGGCCGGCCAGGGCAAGAAGCGCCATATCGTTACCCTGCTGACCCGCAAGGTCACTGCCGAACAGTTGCAGCGGGTGAGCTCGATCACCGCACAGTACGGCTTGAACATCGATCATATCGATCGCCTGTCCGGGCGCATGCCCCTGGATATGCCGGTCGACCAGGGCAAGGGCTGCATCGAGTTCTCGGTGCGTGGTGAAGCCGCCGATCCCCAGGCGCTGCGGGCCGAGTTCCTCAGTGTGGCCCAGGAGTTGAACGTCGACATCGCCTTCCAGGAAGACTCGCTGTTCCGCCGCAATCGGCGGCTGGCGGTGTTCGACATGGACTCGACGCTGATCGAGGCCGAGGTCATCGACGAACTGGCCAAGGCGGCGGGTGTCGGCGATCGGGTCGCCGAAATCACCGAACGGGCAATGGCCGGGGAACTGGATTTTCGCGCCAGCTTCAAGGAGCGCCTGGCGCTGCTCAAGGGGCTCGACGTGAGTGTCCTGGATTCAATCGGTGCGTCCCTGCGCCTGACCGAAGGGGCCGAGACGCTGTTCGCCGAGCTCAAGCGCCTGGGCTACAAGACCGCGATCCTTTCCGGCGGCTTCACCTATTTCGCCAAGCAGCTGCAAGCCAAGCTGGGCATCGACTACGTGTTCGCCAACGAGCTGGAAGTGGTGGATGGCAAGGTCACTGGTGTGGCGGTGGAGCCGATCGTCGACGCGCAACGCAAGGCCGATCTGCTGCGTGAGCTGGCTCACAAGGAAGGCTTGCGCCTGGAGCAGACCATCGCCGTTGGCGACGGGGCCAACGACCTGCCGATGCTGGGCATCGCCGGCCTGGGCGTGGCGTTTCGCGCCAAGCCGCTGGTCAAGCAGTCGGCCAAGCAGGCGATCTCGACCCTGGGCCTGGATGGCGTGCTCTACTTGCTGGGTTTCCGGGATCGCGACGGCCAGGCCTGAGGCAACGGATACAGAATATCGCGCCCATAAAAAACGCCGCTGATCAGCGGCGTTTTTTGTCCGGTCTTCTTCCTGGCATCAGGCCTTTGGCAAGCCAAGGCCCTGGCCCATCTGCACTGGTGAGCCGGCTGCCAGTTCCTCGGCCCATTGCACCTGGTCCGGGCCGAACAGCACGATAGCGGTGGAACCCAGTTTGAAGCGACCCATCTCGGCGCCTTTCTCCAGGTGGATCGGAGCCCGGGCAGCCTCGTCGTAGCGCACGGTCTTGAGTTCGCGCTTGGGTGGCGTCACCAGGCCGGCCCAGACGGTTTCGATCGATGCCACGATCATCGCGCCCACCAGCACCAGGGCCATGGGGCCGCGCTCGGTGTCGAAGATGCACACCACGCGCTCATTACGGGCGAACAGCTCAGGGACGTTTTCCGCTGTGGTCTGGTTGACCGAGAAAATCCGTCCAGGCACATAGACCATTTCCCGCAGGGTGCCGGCCAGTGGCATGTGCACGCGGTGGTAGTCCTTGGGGGACAGGTAGATGGTGGCAAAGTCGCCGCCCATGAACGGCGCGGCCAGGGCAGGGTCGCCTCCTAGCAGTTCCAGCACGCTGTAACTGTGGCCCTTGGCCTGGAGCACCCGGCCATGTTCGATCGGGCCAAGCTGGCTGACGGCGCCGTCGGCGGGGCTGAGCACTGCACCCGGAGTCGGGTCCAGGGGGCGTGCACCGTCTTTCAGGGCGCGGGTGAAGAAGGCGTTGAAGTGCTCGTAGGCCGTCACGTCCTCTACCTGGGCCTCGGACATGTCCACCTGGTACTGCTTGGCGAACCAGCTGGTGAAGGCATTCTTGAACCAGCGCACGCGGCACTCGGCGATGCAGCCGGCCAGGCGCGACAGCAGGTGGTGGGGCAGCAGGTACTGGCTGATGATGAACAAACGCTTTTTCATTGGGTGTCCTTAAGAACCTTAAATCTCTACGGGCGTGTCGGGATGATTGCCCCATTCGCCCCAGGAGCCGGCGTAGCCCTTGACCCGTGGGTAGCCCAGCGCCTTGGCCACCAGATAGGTGAAGCCGGAGCGATGGTGGGTCTGGCAGTGGGTGATCACTTCTTTGTCTTTGCTGATGCCCAGGTCCGCGAGGATCTGCGGCATGTCGCGGCGGATGCGCAGGTGGCGAGCCTGATCCATGCCGGCGGTCCATTCGAAATTCACTGCGCCGGGGATGTGCCCGCCCTTGGCCGCCAGGACCTTCTCGCCGGAGTATTCCAGCGGGCCGCGAGCATCCCAGATCGCCAGGTCTGCAGCGCCGAGGCGGCTTTGCAGGTACTCGCGGGTGGCGGTGGGCTCGTCATGCAGGGTCAGCGCCACGGGGCCGCCGGCCGAGGCCGGGACTTCGGTCGACACGGGCAGGCCTTCCGCCAGCCAGGCCGGCAATCCGCCGTCGAGGTAGTGGTAGCGGTGGTGGCCGATCACGTCCAGCAGCCAGATGAAGCGTCCGGCCCAGCCGCCGCCTTCGTCGTCGTAGACCACATAGACGGCTTCGGGGTTGTGTCCGAGTTCGCCGAACAGCGTTTCGAGCGCGGCCTTGGGGGGTAGCAATCCAGGGGCCGGGGCTTGGCCGAGCTGGGTGCGCTTGGGATCGATGAAGCGCGCCCCGGGGATATGCCCGGTGCTGTAGCGGGCGGCACTGGTCAGGTCGACCAGGATCAGTTCGCGGGCGTCGAGGCGGGCGAGCAGGTCGCCAGGTTCGATGACCAGCGGCAAGCCGGAAAATTCAGACATGTCAGGTCCCCAGGGCGCAAAGGGAGGAATTGTAGCGCAAGCGTCATTGGCTGCGGTTGGTAAAGCTGTGCAAGGCTTTTTCGATGCACTGGGCGGTCTTGCCGAAGGCCTGGACGCTGGTTTCGGCGAAGGGCACGCCGCCCTGGTCGGCGATGGCCAGCATCAATACCCGGCCATTGCAGGACAGCGAGCGGATCAGCAGGTGCTCGCCCCGGAACAGCTGCCGCAGGGCGCCTGGCAAGTGTGCGGCGAACTGCCGATAGTTGTCCGGTGTCAGGCGGATCTGCGCGGACTTCTCCAGCAGGCGCAGCAGCAGTGGACTCTGCTTGGCCTGCAGGCTCAGGCCGGCGGTTTCACTGGGCAGGCCATGCAGCTGTTGCACCCGCAGTTGGCTGAGGTTGCGGTCTGCCATCAGCAGCATGATCCGCTGCATGCCGCAGGCAGCCAGGGCATCCCGGGCAAACCCGGTGAGGTGCACGGCATTGGTGAAAGGGCTGGGGTCCTGCAGCAGTTCGCTGCACAGCGTGCGCCACTTGGCCAGTTCCAGGGCTGTTGGCGCGGGTGCCGGCAGTTCGCCGTTGTGCAGGCGTCGAACATTCCAGGGCCAGAGCAGGGCCTGGGCCGGGTGCCAGAGGTCGGGCTGGCTGTCGTTGCGGGCGCTGTTGGCGGCCTGTTGGTGCAGTTGCTGCTGGACTTCGGCGACTGGCATCTGCAGGTACAGGGCGGTGAGGTTCTGCCAGCGCCGCCCGTGGGGGTTGTTCCAGGAGTATTGCGCTGCGAGGGCCATGCCATTGGCCAGCAGGACGCAGTTGGCCGGCTGGTTCAGCCAGCGCCGCAACTCCGGATCGTCATCCAGGCGCTGCTGCTGGCGCAGCGGATTGTCGTTGTCGCGCGCGATCAGCATGACCTTGGCCAGCTGGCGTTGTTCGCGGGTCAGCAGCCGGTAGCCCTGCTGCACCCAGATCGGCAGGTGCCACGCTTGCACCAGTGCCTGGCACAGTTCCATCAGTCGCACGCCGAATAGCTGCTGCTCGACCTTGCGTGCGGGCTCGTGCTTGTAGATGACCCGCAACTCCCACTCTTCCACCAGCTTGGGGTAGGTCAGGGCGATGGCCCACAGCGGCGAGAGAAACAGCAGGCTGCCCCAGTGAATGTCCTGCCATAGGCGGGCGAGGCGCCCGGCAAAAAAACCGTTGGCTTGCTGGGTGGCATGCTGGCTGATCAGTTGCAACTGCCGCAGTGCCTGGGGAATCTGCTCATCGGGCAGGGTCGGCAGTTGTTCCAGCAGTTCCTGGGTGCGCTTGAGTCCCAGGCGGTTGACTGCGATCTCCAGGTTTTCTGCCGGTTCGCTCATGCTGCCGTGGGTGTGCCGATTGGCTTCGCGGATCACGCTGAGGGCCAGCGCAGGGCTGTTCTGCATCAGGTCGGCGATTTCCCGCAGCGAACTGCGGTTGTTGGCGATGGCCTTGCAGACCCGGTCATGGCTGTTTTGTGGCACTGGCAGGCGCACGGCGCCAAGAAGCCTGAGCCAGGCCTCCAGAGAGGTCGGCGGAGAGTGCGGAGCGCTGGTTTCATTGGACATGGTCGGGCGCAATCATCGTCTGCTGTGAACACGCCCGGAGCGGGCCAAACTGGCTTTTCGCCTTAACTGGCTATAGTCTGGCGCAGTTTTGCCGATAAGTAGAAGAAGAGTTTTAAGAACTTCCGAATATGACCTTGAACCCGACTCAATAAGTACTCTCTTACCTATGGCTAAAATTATCGGCATCATCGTCGTATTCGCTAGCGTGCTCGGCGGATACGTGCTCTCCCACGGTAAGATTGCAGCGCTGATCCAGCCTTTCGAGGTATTGATCATCGGCGGTGCCGCCTTTGGTGCATTCCTCCAGGCCAACCCTGGCTACATGACGATGCACGTCGTCAAGAAATCCCTGGGGATGTTCAGCTCGCGGTTTACCCATACCTTCTACCTGGAAGTGTTGGGCCTGATCTACGAGATCCTCAACAAGAGTCGCCGCGAAGGCATGATGGCCATCGAGGGCGACATCGAAGACGCAGCGGCCAGCCCGATCTTCGCCAAGTACCCGGCGGTACTCAAGGACGAGCGCATGACCGCCTACATCTGTGATTACCTGCGCATCATGTCCTCCGGCAACATGGCTCCCCACGAGCTGGAAGGCCTGTTCGACATGGAACTGTTCAGCCTCAAGGAAGACCTCGAGCATCCATCCCATGCCGTCAACGGGATTGCCGATGGCATGCCCGGTTTCGGTATCGTCGCGGCGGTCCTGGGGATCGTAGTGACCATGGCCTCCCTGGGCGATGGTGACCAGAAGTCCATCGGCCTGCACGTGGGTGCGGCATTGGTGGGCACCTTCTTCGGTATTCTCGCGGCTTATGGTTTCTTCGGCCCGCTGGCGCACTCCCTGGCGCACGACGCCAAGGAAGAGCTGAATGTCTACGAGGCCATCAAGGCTTCCCTGGTGGCATCTGCCTCCGGCATGCCGCCTTCGCTGGCGGTGGAGTTCGGGCGCAAGGTCCTGTATCCGGCGCACCGTCCTAGCTTCGCCGAGCTGGAACAAGCGGTTCGCGGTCGCTAAGTCATGGAAAACAATCAGCCGATTATCATCAAGCGCGTCAAGCGCTTCGCTGGCGGGCATCACGGGGGCGCCTGGAAAATCGCCTTCGCCGACTTCGCCACGGCGATGATGGCGTTCTTCCTGGTGTTGTGGTTGCTGTCCACCGCGACTCCGGAGCAGAAGATCGCCATCGCCGGTTATTTCAAGGACCCGATCGGCTTTTCCGAAAGTGGTACGCCCTACATCATCGACCTGGGCGGTTCGCCGGAACTGGCGCCGGAAAATACCCTGAACCCCGAGATCCAGTCCCAGCCGCAGCCGGACAAGGTCACGGTTGACTCCGACCAGGTGGAGGGCATGGCCGAACAGGTCGAGCGCGAGCGTCTCGAGCTGCTGCTGCAGGAGTTGCAGAACAAGGTCGAGGAAAATCCCCAGCTGCAGAAGTTCAAGGACCAGATCCTCTTCGAGATCACCCCGGACGGCTTGCGGATCCAGATCATGGACGCCGAGAACCGGCCGATGTTCGACTCCGGCAGCGCTCGTCTGAAACCGTATTTTGAAGACATCCTGCTGGCCATGGCCGACACCATCAAGGCGGTGCCGAACAAGATCAGCATCAGCGGCCATACCGATGCCACGCCTTATGCGGGGACCGGCGAGTTCGGCAACTGGGAGCTGTCGGCCAACCGTGCCAATGCTGCGCGTCGGGCACTGGTGGCCGGTGGTTATCCTGATCCGCAAGTGGCACGGGTGGTGGGTTTCGCCTCTTCGGCCCTGTTCGATCGCAAAGACCCGTTCAACCCGGTCAACCGGCGTATCGACATCGTTGTCCTGACCAAGCGAGCCCAGCGCGCTATCGAAGGTGAGCAGGTGGACCCCAAGGCACCCGTCCCGACCCAGGGCACCGGGGCTCCCGGTGAGGTGCCGGGCGCCGCAGCCGATCCGCACGCCCTGCCACCGGGCAGCGAGCCGCTGCCGGCCCACGAAGTTCGCCAGCGCCTGAATATCTTCGAGGACGGTGTGTTGAAGATGGATGAGCAGGGCGCGCCGGGCCAGACTCCTGCACCTGCACCTGCACCTGCACCTGCACCTGCACCTGCACCTGCCGCGCCCTCCGCGGCGCCGGGAACCGCCAGGTGAAAACGACAAGGCCGCGATGATCGCGGCCTTGTCGTTTCTGCGTGGGCTGACTCAGTAGCTGTCGTCGGGCAGGCTGGCCAGGATCGAACGGTAGCTGTTCATCCGTTGTTGCTGGATGCGTCCTTCCTCGAGGGCCTTGAGCAGGGCACAGCCAGGCTCGCGATCGTGCTTGCAGTCACGGAAGCGGCAGGTACCCAGCAGGTCGTTGAACTCGATGAAACCGGCCTCGACATCGGCCCGGCTGACGTGACCCAGGCCGAACTCCCGGATACCCGGGGAGTCGATCAGTTCACCGCCGCCCGGGAAGTGGAACAGTCGCGCAGTGGTCGTGGTGTGGGTGCCCTGGCCGGAGTATTCCGACAGCGGGCCGACCCGGGTTTCGACTTCTGGCAGCAGGCTGTTGACCAGGGAGGACTTGCCTACCCCCGACTGCCCGACGAACACGCTGATGCGGCCGTCCAGCAAGGCCTGTAGTTGTTCCATGCCATCGCCATGGTGGGCCGAGACTTCCAGCAGCGGATAACCCAGCTGGCGATAGACCGCCAGCAGCGCGTTGAGCGCTGGAGCGTTCTGTTCGTCGATCAGGTCGGCCTTGTTCAGCAGCAGCAGGGGGCGGATTCCGGCATGCTCGGCGGCCACCAGGTAGCGGTCGATGAGGTTGGCGTGGGGCTCTGGCATGGGCGCGAAGACGATCACGATCATGTCGACATTGGCCGCTACCGGCTTGAGCTGGCCGCGGCTGTCCGGGCGGCAGAGCTCGGTGCTGCGGGGCAGTTGCGCGACGATCACGCCGATGCCCTGGTTGCCGGCGCGCCAGACCACCTGGTCACCGGTTACCAGTGCCGGCAGGTTGGCTCGCAGGTAGCAGCGAAACACCTGGCCGGCGAGTTCGCCGTCGCGCGCCTCGACTTCGACCTGGACGCCGAAGTGGGCAATCACCAGGCCGGTTTGTTCCGGGCCCAGGTCGCCACCTTCCAGCGCCTCTACGGCAGAGGACTCGCGTTTGGCGGCGCGTGCTGCGCGCTCACCTTGAATCTTTTCGATGCGCCAGTTTTGGCGGCGATTGAGCTGGCGTTTGGCCATTGATGTTCCGTGTCGATAATTACGGCGGTTGGGTAAAGCGGCGGCGAGTTTAGCACGCCGGGCCGGCCCTCTAGGCTAAACTGCGCAACTACGCCGAGGAGCCCACCCATGCAAAACCCGCAGAACCTGATTTGGATCGATCTGGAAATGACCGGTCTGAACCCCGATACCGATGTCATCATCGAAATGGCGACCATCGTCACCGATAGCAACCTGAATACCCTGGCTGAAGGACCGGTCATCGCCATTCACCAGAGTGACGAGATCCTCGCCGGCATGGACGAGTGGAACACCCGCCAGCATGGCAGCTCCGGCTTGACCCAGCGGGTGCGCGAAAGTCGCATCGACATGGCCGAGGCCGAGGCCCAGACCATCGCCTTCCTGGAGCAATGGGTGCCGCGGGGCAAGTCGCCGATCTGTGGCAACAGCATCTGCCAGGACCGGCGCTTCCTCTATCGCCACATGAAGGACCTGGAAAGCTACTTCCACTACCGCAACCTCGATGTATCGACTCTCAAGGAGCTGGCTGCCCGCTGGGCGCCGGACGTTCGCGACAGTTTCAAGAAGGGCAGCACCCACCTGGCCCTGGACGACATCCGCGAGTCCATCGCCGAACTGCAGCACTACCGCAAGCACTTCATCAAGTTGTGAGCATGCGGGCGAGCCGGCGGGATGCCTCGCGCCCGCTGCCGCCCTCTTTTGGTGCCCGCGTCAACTGAGTAGACTGCGCGCCTTCTTGAAGGGACCGCCAACATGCTGTTGATGCTTTATCTGATCGCCATTACCGCCGAAGCCATGACAGGCGCCCTTTCTGCCGGACGCCGCGGCATGGACTGGTTTGGCGTGGTGCTGATCGCCTGCGTCACCGCCCTGGGGGGCGGCTCGGTGCGCGACATGCTGTTGGGGCACTACCCGCTGACCTGGGTCAAGCACCCCGAATACCTGGTGCTGACGTCAGTGGCGGCCCTGGTGACGATTTTCATCGCCCCGTTGATGCGCCATCTGCGCTCGCTGTTCCTGGTACTCGACGCCGTCGGCCTGGTGGCCTTTACCCTGATCGGCTGCATGACCGCCCTGGAGATGGGGCACGGCATGCTGGTGGCCTCGGTCAGCGGGGTGATCACCGGGGTTTTCGGCGGCATTCTCCGGGACATTTTCTGCAACGACATTCCACTGATCTTCCGGCGCGAGCTGTACGCCAGCGTGTCCTTCGCGGCTGCCTGGTGCTACATGCTGTGCATCTACCTGCAGCTGCCCAGCGAACAGTCGATCCTGGTTACCCTGTTTGGTGGTTTCCTGCTGCGCCTGCTGGCGATCCGTTTCCACTGGGAAATGCCCAAGTTCGTCTACAACGACGAGCATTGACGGCTGGCGTGCTGGGCCAGGGCCCATTGCACGTGTTCGCGCACCAGTTCCGAGGGGTAGTCCTGGCGGGCCTTGAGGGCTTCCAGTACCGGGATGCTGGAAGGTGCGTTGCCCAGGCCCACCGCCAGGTTGCGTAGCCAGCGTTCATAACCGGCGCGACGCAGGGGCGAGCCCTCGGTGCTGCTGAGGAACTGCGCCTCGTCCCACAGGAACAGCTGGGCCAGTTCGGCATTGTCCAGGTTATGGCGGGGCTTGAAGTCGCCTTCCCCCGAGGGGCGGGCGAAACGGTTCCAGGGACAGACGATCTGGCAGTCATCGCAGCCGAATACCCGATTGCCGATCAGCGGGCGCAGTTCCTCGGGAATGGCGTTCTTCAGCTCGATGGTCAGGTAGGAAATGCAGCGCCGGGCATCGAGCTGGTAGGGACCGACGAAGGCATTGGTCGGGCAGATGTCCAGGCAGGCGGTGCAGCGTCCGCAATGCTCACTGGCATGGGGAGCGTCCACCGGCAGGGGCAGGTCGACGAACAGCTCGCTGAGGAAGAAGTAGCTGCCGGCCTTGCGGTTGAGCACCAGGGTATTCTTGCCGATCCAGCCGAGGCCGGCCTGTTCGGCAATGGCCTTCTCCAGTACCGGTGCGCTGTCGACGAAGGCGCGATAACCGAAGGGGCCGATGACTTGCTGGATGCGCTCGGCCAGTTGCTGGACGCGCTTGCGGATCAGCTTGTGATAGTCGCGGCCCAGGGCGTAGCGCGAGACGTAGGCCTTGGACGGTTGCGCCAGGCGCTGGGCCATCTGGGTATCTCCAGGCAGGTAGTCCATGCGCAGCGAGACCACGCGCAAGGTGCCGGGCACCAGTTCCTCGGGGTGCGAGCGCTTGGTGCCGTGGGCACCCATGTATTCCATTTCGCCGTGGTAGCCGGCGGCGAGCCAGCGCTCCAGGTGCTGCTCGTGCTCAGCCAGGTCCAGGCCGCTGATACCGACTTGTTGAAAGCCCAGTTCGCGGCCCCAGTCCTTGATGGATTGGGCGAGGGCGGGAAGATCCTGGGTGATGGCGGACATGAGGCAAGAGAAACCGACTACTGAGGTGCGTATAATTCTGCCAGACATCGGAGCCCGAAGACGCATGCCTCAGACAAAACACACCTTGCCAGACGTTCAGTTGCTGACTGCCGGTCAGTTGCCACGCCTGACGGCCCGCCCCCTCGATGCCCACAAGGGGCAGTTTGGCCACGTACTTTTGATCGGCGGCGACCTGGGTTTTGCCGGCGCTGCCTTGCTGGCAGCCCAAAGCGCATTGCGCAGTGGGGCGGGCCTGGTGTCGCTGGCTACTCGCAGCGAACACGTGGCGGCAGCTGCTGCGCGGGTGCCGGAGGTCATGACCCTGGGTACGCATTCGGCCAACCAGTTGATGGGGCTGATGGCGCGGGCCACGGTGGTGGTGGCTGGTCCCGGCCTGGGGCAAGGGGCGTGGGGGCGCAGCCTGTTGTCGGCGGCGGCCAGCGCACCCTTGCCACAGGTGTGGGATGCCGATGCCTTGAACCTCCTGGCCCGGGATGGCCTGGACTTGCCCGCCAACAGCGTGATCACCCCGCACCCTGGGGAAGCGGCGCGGTTGCTGGGGATTTCCAGTGCACAGGTCCAGGGTGATCGCCCGGCGGCAGCCCGAGCCCTGAGCCGCCAATACGCGGCGGTGGTTGTGCTCAAGGGGGCAGGCAGCCTGATTGCCTCCCCGGATGGGCGCCTGGCCCGATGCGATGCCGGGCATCCGGCGATGGCTGCGGCGGGTTTGGGCGATGTCCTCGCCGGCTTGCTCGGGGCGCTGCTGGCGCAGGGCATGCCGGCATTCGAGGCTGCTTGCCTGGCGGTCTGGCTGCACGCCAGTGCCGGTGAGCAGCAAGGTAAAATGGGCCGAGGACTGGCGGCCAGCGATCTGATTCCAGCCATTCGTCAGTTGTTGGAGGAGCAATCACCGTGTCTGAGTTAACCCTTTATCTGGCCGACGAGCAGGCCATGGTGGAATTTGGTGCACGTATTGCTCAAGTCACCCGCGGTGTGGGGGTGATCTTTCTCGAAGGGGACCTGGGAGCGGGCAAGACCACGCTATCCCGGGGAATCATCCGTGGGCTGGGGCATGTCGGGGCGGTCAAGAGCCCGACCTTCACCCTGGTGGAGCCCTACGAGATCGGGACAGTGCGCGCCTTCCACTTCGACCTGTACCGGTTGGTGGATCCCGAAGAGCTGGAGTTCCTCGGGATCCGCGACTACTTCGAGGGCGATGCCCTGTGCCTTCTGGAGTGGCCTGCGCGGGGTGCAGGCTTTTTGCCAAAGCCCGACCTGACCATTACCATTACCCCGCAAAACAATGGGCGTTGCGTACATCTGTTGTCCCAAGGCTCGCGAGGCGAGTCCTGGTGTGCCGCTTTGGCGTTGGAATTCAAATAATTGATGGGGTTAGGTATGCGCATTCGCGCGTTGGTTGCTGTCGTAGGACTGTTGCTTACGGCATTGGCCGTCGAGGCTGTGGCCGCTACACAGGTTCGCAGCGTCCGCTTGTGGCGGGCACCGGATAACACGCGATTGGTATTCGACCTGTCTGGCCCGGTTCAGCACAGTGTCTTCACCCTCACCGCGCCCAATCGCCTGGTGATCGATATTAACGGTGCGACCCTCGGCGGTTCGCTGAATGTCGCCACGGCCAATACCCCGATCACGGCCATGCGTTCGGCGCAGCGCACGCCGACCGACCTGCGGGTAGTGGTGGACTTGAAGAAAGCCGTCACGCCCAAGAGCTTCACCCTGGCGCCCAATGCCCAGTACGGCAACCGCCTGGTGGTGGACCTGTTCGACAACCCCGCCGATGCCGCGCCACCGCCTGCTCCGCCGACTGTCGCGACGGTCCCGGCGGTGCCTGTCACTCCCGCCGAGCCTGCAATCAAGTTGCCACCGGCACCCGCCGGCAAGCGCGACATCATTGTGGTGATCGATGCCGGGCACGGTGGCGAAGACCCGGGTGCTTCCGGCTCCCGCGGCCAGCACGAGAAGGATGTGGTGCTGTCCATCGCCCGTGAACTGCAGCGCCAGGTCAATGGCGTCAAGGGCTTCCGTGCCGAACTGACCCGTACCGGCGATTACTTCATCCCGCTGCGGGGGCGTACCGAGATCGCCCGCAAGAAGGGTGCCGACCTGTTCGTCTCGATCCACGCCGACGCTGCGCCTTCGACGGCAGCCTTCGGGGCCTCGGTGTTTGCTCTGTCCGAGCGTGGCGCCACCTCGGAAACCGCGCGCTGGCTGGCGGACAGCGAAAACCGTTCCGACCTGATCGGTGGGGCTGGCAACGTCAGCCTCGACGACAAGGACCGGATGCTGGCCGGGGTATTGCTGGATCTGTCGATGACGGCCTCCTTGACCTCCAGCCTGAATGTGGGACAGAAGGTGTTGAACAACATCGGTCGGGTCACGCCGCTGCACAAGCAGCGTGTGGAGCAGGCCGGGTTCATGGTGCTCAAGTCACCGGACATCCCTTCGATCCTGGTCGAGACTGGTTTCATCTCCAACTCCAACGAAGCCTCGAAGCTGGCCACCACCAGCCATCAGCAAGCCCTGGCGCGTTCCATCAGCAGTGGCGTACGGCAGTTCTTCCAGCAGAATCCGCCACCGGGCACCTATATCGCCTGGCTGCGCGATTCCGGGAAGATCGCCCAGGGACCACGTGACCATCGAGTCAACCCCGGAGAAACCCTGGCCATGATCGCAGTACGCTACCAGGTCCCGGCGACTGCATTGCGCAGCGCCAATAACCTGAAGAGCGATGAATTGAAAGTGGGACAGGTCCTGACCATCCCCGGTACCGAGCTGGCGGCCAAGCAATGAGTGAGTCGCTGGTTGGCAGCACCCGCATCGCGCTGCTCAGTCCACGCCTGGCCAACCAGATCGCCGCAGGCGAGGTGGTCGAGCGCCCTGCCTCGGTGATCAAGGAACTGCTGGAAAACAGCCTGGACTCCGGAGCCCGGCGTATCGAGGTTGAGGTCGAGCAGGGCGGCGTGAAGCTGTTGCGTGTGCGCGACAACGGTAGCGGTATCGCCCCGGACGACCTGCCGCTGGCCCTGGCGCGCCACGCCACCAGCAAGATCCGCGAGCTGGAAGACCTCGAAGGCGTGCTCAGCCTGGGCTTTCGTGGGGAGGCGCTGGCATCGATCAGTTCGGTGGCCCGGTTGACCCTGACTTCGCGTACGGCCGAGGCCAGCGAGGCCTGGCAGGTGGAAACCGAGGGCCGCGACATGACGCCCCGGGTGCAGCCCGCCGCGCATCCGGTCGGTACCTCGGTGGAGGTGCGCGACCTGTTCTTCAATACCCCAGCCCGGCGCAAGTTCCTCAAGGCCGAGAAAACCGAGTTCGATCACCTGCAGGAGGTCATCCGGCGTCTGGCGCTGGCGCGTTTCGACGTGGCGTTCCATCTGCGCCACAACGGCAAGACCATCTTCAGCCTGCATGAGGCTGCCGACGATGTGGCCCGCGCACGGCGTGTCGGTGCTATCTGCGGCCCGGGCTTCCTCGAGCAAGCGCTGCCGATCGAAGTCGAGCGCAACGGCCTGCGCCTGTGGGGCTGGGTCGGGCTGCCGACGTTCTCGCGCAGCCAGGCGGATCTGCAGTACTTCTTCGTCAATGGCCGCGCTGTACGCGACAAGCTGGTTGCCCACGCCGTGCGTCAGGCGTACCGCGACGTGCTGTTCAACGGGCGCCACCCGACCTTCGTGCTGTTTCTCGAGCTCGACCCTACCGGCGTCGACGTCAACGTGCACCCGACCAAGCACGAAGTTCGTTTTCGCGAAGGGCGGATGGTCCATGACTTCCTTTATGGCACGCTGCATCGCGCCCTGGCTGATGTGCGTCCAGAGGACCAGTTGGCGGCACCTGCCACGGTCGCCGAGATGGTGCGGCCCAGCGGCCTGCAGGCCGGAGAGTTCGGCCCCCAGGGCGAGATGCGCCTGGCCGCCTCGATACTGGAACAGCCCCAGGGTGAACAGCGCCCGTCGTTTCCCTCGACCGGTTCGGGTGCGGGTTATCAGTATCAGTACACGCCGCGTCCGTCGCAGCCAGTCAATGCTGGCGAGAGCCAGGCGGTCTATCGCGAGTTTTATGCGCCGCTGGAAAACGCCTCGGGCGCGCCAGCCGCATTGCCGCAAAGCCAGGGTGACATCCCGCCGCTGGGTTATGCCTTGGCCCAGCTCAAGGGCATCTACATCCTTGCCGAAAATGCCGTCGGCCTGGTGTTGGTGGACATGCACGCCGCCCATGAGCGAATCATGTACGAACGCCTCAAGGTGGCGATGGCCAGCGAGGGCCTGAGTGGCCAGCCGCTGCTGGTGCCGGAATCGCTGGCACTGAGTCAGCGCGAGGCCGATTGCGCCGAGGAGCATGCCCAGTGGTTCCAGCGGCTGGGCTTCGAGTTGCAGCGCCTGGGCCCGGAAACCCTGGCGATTCGCCAGATTCCAGCGCTCCTCAAGCAAGCCGAGGCCAATCGCCTGGTCCAGGACGTGCTGGCCGACCTGATGGAGTACGGCACCAGCGATCGTATCCAGGCCCACCTCAACGAGCTGCTGGGGACCATGGCGTGCCATGGCGCTGTACGTGCCAATCGACGCCTGGCCATCCCGGAAATGAACGCACTGCTGCGCGACATGGAAAGCACCGAGCGTAGCGGCCAATGCAACCATGGCCGGCCGACATGGACCCAGATGGGCCTGGACGACCTGGACAAACTCTTTCTGCGCGGTCGTTGATGACTCAGCTTCCTCCCGCGATTTTCCTGATGGGCCCGACCGCGGCGGGCAAGACCGACCTGGCCATCGAGTTGACCAAGGTGTTGCCCTGCGAGTTGATCAGTGTCGATTCGGCGCTGGTCTATCGCGGCATGGATATTGGCACTGCCAAGCCTTCCAGGGAGCAGTTGGCGCAGTTTCCCCACCGCCTGATCGATATTCTCGATCCCAGCGAGAGTTATTCGGCAGCCGATTTTCGTACCGATGCCCTGGCGGCCATGGCCGATATCACCGCTCGGGGCAAGATCCCGCTGCTGGTGGGGGGCACCATGCTGTATTACAAGGCGCTGCTCGAAGGGCTGGCGGACATGCCGCCGGCGGACCCGCAAGTGCGTGCCGAGCTGGAAGAAGAGGCGGTGCGGCTAGGCTGGCAGGCACTGCATGACCAGTTGGCGGCAGTGGATCCCGAGTCTGCGGCGAGGATTCATCCCAATGATCCTCAGCGTCTGACCCGGGCATTGGAAGTCTATCGAGTCAGCGGCTTGACAATGACGGCCCATCGGCAACGTCAATTGGCGCAAAGTACCGAAGCAGGCGCTTCGGGACGCGGCCAATTGCCCTATACTGTCGCCAATCTGGCCATCGCTCCGGCGAATCGCCAGGTACTGCACCAACGTATTGCACAAAGATTCACACAAATGTTGGAACAGGGATTCATTGATGAGGTCGTAGCTCTGCGTTCGAGAAGTGACCTGCATGCTGGGTTGCCGTCTATACGTGCAGTGGGCTATCGCCAAGTCTGGGATCACCTGGATGGCAAGTTGACGTTCGCCGAAATGCAGGAGCGGGGCATCATTGCCACGCGCCAGTTGGCGAAGCGCCAGTTTACCTGGTTACGCAGCTGGTCCGACCTGCAATGGTTGGACAGTCTGGATTGCGACAATCTGCCACGCGCCTTGAAATACTTAGGGACGATCTCCATATTGGGCTGAGTCCTTGCAATTGCCGTCTATCCTTGGGGGTGTGACGGCTTTGGCTATCTGTTTTCCGGTTTTTTTATTGATCCTTAAAGGAGTGCGGCACATGTCAAAAGGGCATTCGCTACAAGACCCTTACTTGAATACATTACGTAAAGAGAAAGTTGGGGTTTCCATCTATCTGGTTAACGGAATCAAGCTGCAAGGCACGATCGAGTCCTTCGACCAGTTCGTCATCCTGCTGAAAAACACCGTCAGCCAGATGGTGTACAAGCACGCTATCTCGACAGTGGTTCCAGTTCGTCCGATTCGTCTGCCTAGCGCATCCGAGTCTGAACAGGGTGACGCTGAACCAGGTAACGCCTGATAGGAGTCTCCTTTGTTCTTTGAGCGCCACGGTGGTGGTGAACGGGCCATTCTCGTTCACTTGGAAGGTCAGGACCCTGAGGCGCGCGAAGATCCGCAGGAGTTTCAGGAGCTGGCACTATCGGCCGGCGCCGAGACCGTCGCGTTTATTAGCGTGTCGCGTCATCGGCCAACCGCCAAATACCTGGTTGGCAGCGGCAAGGTCGAGGAATTGCGCGACCTGGTCAAAGCCGAACAGGTAGACCTGGTGATTTTCAATCACGTCCTCACACCCAGTCAGGAACGTAACCTCGAACGTGCATTCGAGTGTCGTGTGATTGATCGCACGGGTCTGATTCTCGATATCTTCGCTCAACGAGCCCGTACTCACGAAGGCAAGCTCCAGGTCGAACTGGCCCAGCTTGAGCACATGAGCACCCGATTGGTTCGTGGCTGGACTCACCTCGAACGACAGAAAGGCGGTATCGGTCTGCGCGGTCCGGGTGAAACCCAGCTGGAAACCGACCGACGCCTGCTGCGAGTGCGTCTTCGACAGATCAAGGCGCGCCTGGAAAAGGTTCGCAGTCAGCGTGAGCAAGCCCGTCGTGGTCGCAAGCGTGCCGACATTCCTTCGGTGTCGCTGGTGGGTTATACCAACGCCGGCAAATCCACCCTGTTCAATGCGGTCACCGTGTCCGACGTCTACGCGGCCGACCAGTTGTTCGCCACTCTGGATCCTACCCTGCGCCGGCTGGAGCTGAACGACCTGGGGCCGATCGTGCTGGCCGATACCGTGGGTTTCATTCGGCACCTGCCCCACAAACTGGTCGAGGCGTTCCGAGCTACGCTCGAAGAGTCGAGCAATTCCGACCTGCTGCTGCACGTGATCGATGCCCATGAGCCCGAGCGCATGGCCCAGATCGAACAGGTCATGGTGGTGCTGGGGGAGATCGGGGCTCAAGACTTGCCGATCCTGGAGGTCTATAACAAACTCGATTTGCTCGAGGGGGTTGAGCCACAGATCCAGCGTGATCCCGATGGCAAGCCGCAAAGGGTCTGGTTGTCGGCCCGTGACGGTCAGGGGCTGGATCTGCTCAAGCAGGCCATCGCGGAACTGTTGGGCGAAGATTTGTTCGTGGGCACCTTGCGCTTGCCCCAGGGTTTTGCTCGACTGCGAGCACAGTTTTTCCAGTTGAACGCTGTGCAGAAAGAAGATCACGACGACGAGGGTGTCAGTTTGCTTGCTGTTCGCCTGCCGCGTGTCGAGTTGAACCGGCTGGTCAGTCGCGAAGGTTGGCAGCCGTCGGACTTCATCGAGCAACACACTTTGCAATAAAAGCCTGGGCAAGCGGTTATGCCGCTGTAGCAGGCATTCTGTAGCATTGGCCGGCGCGCCGTGGGCGCGTCTTTGCTTTATCAGATGGAGAGCGCTATGGCTTGGAATGAGCCGGGTGGCAACTCGAATAATCAGGACCCTTGGGGCGGTAAGCGCCGCAATAACGGCGATCGCAAGGGCCCGCCAGATCTCGACGAGGCCTTCCGTAAGCTGCAGGAAAGCCTGAATGGGTTGTTCGGTGGTGGTAAGAAACGTGGTGACGACGGTGCCGGTTCCGGCTCCGGCAAAGGGGGCGGTTTCGGCCTGCTGGGCATCGGCCTCGTGGTGCTGGCGGCCGTGTGGCTGTACAGCGCGGTCTATGTCGTCGACGAGCAGGAGCAGGCCGTGGTGCTGCGCTTCGGCAAGTATTACGAAACCGTCGGCCCGGGCCTGAACATCTACTTCCCGCCGATCGACCGCAAGTACATGGAAAACGTCACGCGCGAGCGTGCCTATACCAAGCAGGGCCAGATGCTGACCGAGGACGAGAATATCGTCGAGGTGCCGCTGACCGTGCAGTACAAGATCAGCAACCTGCAGGACTTCGTGCTGAACGTCGACCAGCCGGAAATCAGTCTGCAGCATGCGACCGACAGTGCCTTGCGCCACGTGGTGGGTTCCACCGCCATGGACCAGGTACTGACCGAAGGTCGTGAGCTGATGGCCAGCGAGATCAAGGAGCGCCTGCAGCGGTTCCTCGACAACTATCGCACCGGTATCACCGTGACCCAGGTGAACGTGCAGAGCGCGGCGGCCCCGCGTGAAGTGCAGGAAGCCTTCGATGACGTGATCCGTGCCCGTGAAGATGAGCAGCGTTCGCGCAACCAGGCTGAAACCTACGCCAATGGCGTAGTGCCTGAAGCACGTGGCCAGGCCCAGCGCATCCTCGAGGATGCCAATGGCTACCGCGACGAAGTGGTATCGCGGGCCAAGGGTGAGGCGGATCGCTTCACCAAGCTGGTCGCCGAGTACCGCAAGGCTCCAGAGGTCACCCGTCAGCGGCTGTACCTGGACACCATGCAGGAAGTCTTCAGCAACACCAGCAAGGTGCTGGTGACCGGTGGCAAGGGCGGGCAGAACAACCTGCTGTACCTGCCTCTGGACAAGATGATCGACAGTGGTCGTAGTGGCGGTGCTCCGGTAACGGGTTCGTCTTCTACCTCCAGCAATGAAGCGAATGCGCGCGCGGCGGTTGAGCATATGCAGCAACAGCAGCAGACGCGTTCTAGGGAGAGTCGCTGATGAGCAATAAATCGCTGATCACCCTGATCGTGGGTGTTGTCGTGGCGGTGGTTGCCTGGAACAGCTTCTACATCGTGGCTCAGACCGAGCGTGCGGTGTTGCTGCAGTTCGGTCGTGTGGTCCAGGCCGATGTCCAGCCTGGCCTGCATGTGAAAGTGCCCTATGTGAACCAGGTGCGTAAGTTCGACGCGCGCCTGATGACCCTGGATGCACCGACCCAGCGCTTCCTGACCCTGGAAAAGAAAGCGGTCATGGTGGATGCCTACGCCAAGTGGCGGGTGAAGGATGCCGAGCGCTTCTACACTGCGACTTCCGGCCTCAAGCAGATCGCCGACGAGCGTCTGTCCCGTCGCCTGGAGTCGGGGCTGCGTGACCAGTTCGGCAAGCGCACCTTGCATGAAGTGGTGTCCGGTGAGCGTGATGCGCTGATGGCTGATATCACTGGCTCGTTGAACAAGATGGCGGAGAAGGAACTGGGCATCGAAGTCGTCGATGTCCGGGTCAAGGCGATCGATCTGCCCAAGGAAGTCAACCGCAGCGTGTTCGAGCGCATGAGCACCGAGCGTGAGCGTGAGGCTCGCGAGCATCGCGCGAAGGGTAACGAGCTGGCTGAAGGCATCCGTGCCGACGCTGATCGTCAGCGTCGTGTGCTGCTGGCTGAAGCCTATCGCGAGTCCGAAGAGGCCCGCGGTGATGGCGACGCCCAGGCGGCGGCGATCTATGCCAAGGCCTACGGCCAGGACCAGGAGTTCTACGCGTTCTATCGCAGCCTGCGTGCCTACCGTGAAAGCTTCGCGAACAAATCCGACGTCATGGTCCTGGACCCAAGCAGCGACTTCTTCCATTACCTGGAAAAGTCCAAGCCTTGATCAGGCCCTGATCCTGAGGCACCCCGCCGGGCGGCTAAAACGCCTCGCGGGGTGATCCTTTGGGAAAACGGGTGTATGATGCGGCAGCCGGGAAATTCCCGGCTTTTTTGCGTCTGCATCTTTGATTGGCCGTGGCTCGTTCAAGAGTCCGGCAAGATTTTTCGAGGAAAATGGTCCGTACAGCTGATTCCTGGCTGCCTGTCCGGCTGAGTTCGCGTCGGATGCGACTGTTTTCTGCTTCACTCTAAGGCTGGCCCCAGGCTTGCCGCCCGGACCATAGGGGAATGGCGTAATGGCAACGGTAGACCGCTGGCTGCTGCCAGATGGCATCGAAGAAGTATTGCCGCCGGAAGCGGCGCGCATCGAAGTGGCGCGTCGTCAGGTGTTGGATCTGTTTCAGAGCTGGGGGTACGAGTTCGTCGTCACTCCCCATATCGAATACCTGGAATCCCTGCTGACGGGCGCTGGCCAGGACCTGGACCTGCGTACTTTCAAGGTCATCGATCCGCAATCGGGTCGGCAGATGGGCTTCCGTGCGGACATCACGCCACAAGTGGCGCGTATCGACGCCCACACCCTGCGCCGTGAAGGGCCGAGCCGCCTGTGCTATGCCGGCAGCGTGCTGCATGCCCAGCCGCGGGCCTTGTCGACCTCGCGCAGCCCGATCCAGCTGGGTGCCGAGTTGTACGGCGATGCCAGCCCGAGCAGTGACGTCGAGGTCATCAGCCTGATGCTGGCCATGCTGCAACTGGCCGAAGTGCCGGATGTCCACATGGACCTGGGGCACGTGGGTATCTACCGAGGCCTGGCCCAGGCTGCCGGCTTGTCCGGCGCGGTGGAGCAACAATTGTTCGATGCCCTGCAGCGCAAGGCAATCGATGAGGTCATCAGCCTGACTGAAGGCCTGCCGGCGGACCTGGCAGACATGCTGCGTTCCCTGGTGGACCTGTGCGGTAGCCGCGAAGTGCTGGGCGATGCCCGCCGTCGCCTGGCTGGCGCGCCAACTTCGGTGCTGCTGGCGCTGGATGAATTGCTGACCATCGCCGAGCGCCTGTCCGTGCGGTTCCCGGACTTGCCGCTGTACTTCGACCTTGGCGAGCTGCGCGGCTACCACTACCACACTGGCGTGGTGTTCGCGGTATTCGTCCCGGGCGTGGGTCAATCCATTGCCCAGGGCGGTCGTTACGATGACATTGGTGCGGACTTCGGGCGCGCCCGGCCGGCCACTGGCTTCTCCACCGATCTCAAGACCCTGGTAACCCTGGGGCGTGCCGAGATCGATCTGCCGTCGGGTGGCATCTGGATGCCCGACAACACGGATGCGGCACTCTGGCAGACCGTCTGCCAGTTGCGCGGTGAGGGCCAGCGCATCGTCCAGGCATTGCCTGGGCAGCCCCTGGCTGCCGCCCGTGAAGCGGACTGCGACCGGCAGTTGGTTCGGCACGATGGTATTTGGCAAGTATTGCCACTGGTTTCCTGAGTTTTCCTGCCGGCGGTTGCCGGCACCAAGTTTGCGCGAATGAGGACAAATGTTATGGGTAAGAATGTCGTAGTCCTGGGCACCCAGTGGGGTGATGAGGGCAAAGGCAAGATCGTTGATCTGCTGACCGAACATGCCGCCGCCGTAGTGCGCTACCAAGGTGGCCATAACGCTGGCCATACCCTGGTGATCGACGGTGAGAAGACCGTTCTGCACCTGATCCCGTCCGGCGTGCTGCGCGAAGGCGTGCAGTGCCTGATCGGCAACGGCGTGGTGGTGGCTCCGGATGCCTTGATGCGTGAAATCATCAAGCTGGAAGAGAAGGGCGTACCGGTGCGTGAGCGCCTGCGCATCAGCCCGTCCTGCCCGCTGATCCTGTCCTACCACGTGGCCCTGGACCAGGCCCGTGAGAAGGCCCGCGGTGAAGCCAAGATCGGCACCACCGGTCGCGGCATCGGCCCGGCCTATGAAGACAAGGTGGCTCGCCGTGGCCTGCGCATCGGCGACCTGTTCCACCGTGAGCGCTTTGCTGCCAAGTTGGGCGAGTTGCTGGACTACCACAACTTCGTCCTGGTCAATTACTACAAAGAGCCGGCCATCGACTTCCAGAAGACCCTGGACGAGTGCATGGAGTACGCCGAGCAGCTCAAGCCGATGATGCTCGACGTGACCGCTGAGCTGCACCAGCTGCGTCGCGGCGGCAAGGACATCATGTTCGAAGGTGCCCAGGGTTCGCTGCTGGATATCGACCATGGCACCTATCCGTACGTCACCAGCTCCAACACCACCGCTGGTGGCATTGCCACTGGTTCGGGTGTGGGTCCGATGTACATCGACTACATCCTGGGCATCACCAAGGCCTACACCACTCGCGTGGGTTCGGGTCCGTTCCCGACCGAGCTGTTCGATGACGTCGGTGCCTTCCTGGCCAAGCGTGGCCACGAGTTCGGTGCCACCACCGGTCGCGCCCGTCGTTGCGGCTGGTTCGATGCCGTGATCCTGCGTCGCGCCATCGACGTCAACAGCATCTCGGGCCTTTGCCTGACCAAGCTGGACGTACTGGACGGCCTGGAAACCATCAACATCTGCGTCGGCTACAAGAACCAGGATGGTGCGGTCATCGACGCGC
The DNA here is from genome assembly GCF_020520285.1 of Pseudomonas sp. L5B5. Classification (NCBI taxonomy): domain Bacteria; kingdom Pseudomonadati; phylum Pseudomonadota; class Gammaproteobacteria; order Pseudomonadales; family Pseudomonadaceae; genus Pseudomonas; species Pseudomonas sp. L5B5. The sequence continues at coordinate 3,549,908 of NZ_CP084742.1, read as the reverse complement.
CGACCGACGCTGACAGCTACATCGGCCTGGAGCCGGTGTACGAGCAGATGCCTGGCTGGAGCGAATCGACCCTGGGTGCCAAGACCCTGGAAGAACTGCCGGCAGCCGCCCTGGCCTACATCAAGCGTATCGAAGAGCTGGTCGGTGCGCCGATCGACATTATTTCGACAGGCCCGGACCGCAACGAGACCATCGTGCTGCGCCACCCGTTCGCTTGATAAGCCGTTGATGTAAAAAACAAAGGGCCCTTATGGGGCCCTTTGTTGTTTCTGGCTGCCGTACGGCACGACCCTTGCTGGGAAATTCACTTCTAGAGTGCCATCAGAATAATGGCTTCCAAAGTAGAGGGATTTCCTGTGTCGGCCGTTCTCTCACTGTTACAAAGCCGTTTACTGCGGCCTGTATTCGTTACCCTCGGTATCGCTCTTTTGGTGCAGGTGCTGGTTGCCGTTGCCCTGACCCGGAGCACGGTGACAGCCCTCGAGGCGGACCTGGCTTCTCGCCTGGGGGGCGATAGCCAGAAACTAGCGGGTGAGCTGGAGCAGGCGGGCAAGGAGGTCACCTCCAGCCTGGAAAGCCTGTCTGCCAGCACTCGGCAGCGGCTCACGGCGGGCCTGTCGTCGCGACTCACGGATGAGCAGGTTCAGCTGCGTGCCGCGCTGGAGAAGGACCTGAAGGATTCGGCCAACGACATGGCCCAGTTGTTGGCCTCGGTGGCGCCTCGCGCCATGTGGGACAACGACGTGCCCACCTTGTCCGAGTTCGCGCGGCGAGCCCAGCGCAACCCCAACGTGCTGTTCGTGGTGTATGACGATGCTGCGGGGGCGCACCTGACTCGTTATCTGAACCGTGAAAATGCCATCAACAAGGCCCTGTTGGAGAAGGGCAAGGGCGACCGGGCTCTGGACAAGGTGCTGGATGCGGCGAAGAGCGATCCTTCGGTCTATTACATCGAGGCCCCGATCAATCCCAACGGGGTCGAGATCGGCAAAGTGCTGATGGGGGTGTCCACCGCGTCGGTGGAAGCCGATATCGTGGCGCTGGATCAACGCTTCGCAGCCTTGATCGCCAGCAGCGACCAGTTGGTCGGCGACAGCCTCAAGGGCGCTTCTGCCGACAGCTCGGCGGCGATGCGTGCGCGCTTGCAGTCGGCCCAGGGCACGGCAGCCCAGATGCAGGCCAATACCACCAGTACGGTGCAGGAGGCGGCGGCTACCTTGCGATGGCAGATCGGTGTCGGCCTGGCGCTGGTGGGCCTGGCGTTGCTGCTGTTGCTGGCGGTGGTGCTGGGGCGGCGGGTCGTTAACAAGCTGCACCTGCTGATCACGGCGCTCAACGACCTGGCCGCAGGCGAGGGCGACCTGACCAAGCGTGTCCCGCTCAATAGCAATGACGAGATCGGCGACATGGCTTCGGCGGTGAATCGTTTCGTGGACAAGTTGCAACCGATCGTCCGTGAGGCGGGCGATGTGGCCCAGCGTACCGGGGTCGAGATCGGCGCCATGAGCCTGCGCAATGCGGGTGCCGATGCGGCGGCCGAGGCGCAGCGCGACGAGGTGGCGGAAAGCTTGCGGGCCCTGTCGCAGATGGCCGATGAAGCCCAGGCGGAAAGCCAGGCCATGCAGGCGGCGCTGCAGCAGGTCGTGGAAATTCGCCAGGCCACTGACGAGACCACCCGGACCTCGGAACAGGTGGGCGGCCTGATTGAAGCGCTGGCCGGGCAGGTGGATACCGGAGCCAAGGTGATCGAGCGGCTGGCGCAGCAGAGCGAGCAGATCGAGGTGGTGCTGACGGTCATCCATGGCATTGCCGAGCAGACCAACCTGTTGGCGCTGAATGCGGCGATCGAGGCGGCCCGGGCTGGGGAAACCGGGCGCGGCTTCGCGGTGGTGGCGGATGAGGTACGGGCCCTGGCCAGCAAGACCCAGAGTTCCACGGGCGATATTCAGGCCCATATCGGCGCATTGCAACAGGGCGCCCGGGAGGCGGTGGCAGCCATCGGCCAGGCCGGGCGGCAGGCAAGCGAAGGTCTGTTGGTGTTGCGTGACAGTGCTCGTTTGCAGCAGTCGGTGCAATCGTCGGTGGAGCAGGTGCACGCGGCCATCGGCCTCGCTACCCAGGCTGCAGCGCATCAGGCCCAGGGTGCACAGGCGGTACGTGGTCGGGTGGAAACCATCCATGCCCAGGCCGAGCGTGCCGCCCAGGCAGTGGTGGAAACCACCGCCAGTGGCAAGGTGCTGGACAGCCTGGCGGCGCAGCTCAAGGCCAGCCTGGGGCAGTTCCGCGCCTGAGGTGTATGCCAAGTGGCGGCTCCCTGCCGTGCGCCGGAGCCGCTGCTCGACAGACAAAGGTGTTGTCAGCGGCTCAGGTACATCCGTGTCGTCAGCAGATACACCGGCAATCCCGATACAAGGATCAGTAGCGCGGCATAGGGCGCCGCCGCTGCGAACTCCAGGTTCGACGTATGGGCCCAGACCGCCGTGGCCAGGGTATTCATGCCTGTCGGGCTGAGTAGCAGGGTGGCGGTCAGCTCTTTCATCGCATCCAGGAACACCAGGGCAAAAGCCGCGCCCAGTGCCGGGAAGATGATCGGCAGGGTGACTCGACAAAAAGCGCCGAACGACGAGGTTCCCAAGGTTCTCGCGGCTTCTTCCAGCTGCGGTGCGGCCTTGTTCAAGGCTGTGCGGATCGGTGCCTGAGCCAGGGGCAGGAACAGTAGCGCATAGGCGATGAGCAGCAGTGCCGAGGTCTGGTACAGCGCCGGTACGTAGTGCAGGGCGAAGTACACCAGGGTCAAGGCGATCACCAGGCCTGGCAGGGCATGGAGCAAGTAGGGCAGGCGCTCTGCCCAGATCGCCAGGCGCCCCTTGTAGCGCACTACCAGCAAGCCCACGGGGACTGCCAGTACCAGGCACAGGGCGGCGCCCCCCAAGGACAGTGCCAGCGATGAGAGCAGGGCTTCACCAATGGCGGCGACGGGGAAGGCGGCCGATGAGCCTGACGCCAGCCAGTAGGCGAGCATTGCCAGGGGAATGCCGCTGCCGATCAGTGCCAGCAAAAGACAGTAGAGCTGCCCGGCCAGGGACCAGCCGCCCAGGCGAACCTGTTCGGCTTGTCGTGCCACGCCCTGGCCGATACGTACATGTCGGCCTTTGCCGCGGGCCCGGAGTTCCAGTCCCAGCAGTGCCAGGCACAACATCAGTAAGACAGCCGACAGCATTGCCGCATTGGCATTGCTGAATTCCAGCTCGAACTGCTGGTAGATCGCCGTGGTGAAGGTTTGCAGGCCCATGATCGACAGGGCGCCGAACTCCACCAGCATGTGCAGGGCAATCAGCAGCGACCCTGCCAGCAGCGATGGCCAGACCAGGGGCAGGGTGACCTTCAGGAATACTCCCCAGCGGTTCTGTCCCAGGGTGCGAGCCGACTCTTCCAGGCAGGGGTCGAGATTGCGCAGGGTGGCAGCCACCGGCAGGAACACCACGGGGTACTTGGACAGCGTCATCACCAGGATCGCCCCGCCCAGGCCTTCGAAGCTGGCGCTCAGGGATACCCAGGTGAAGCTGCTGACGAAGGCCGGCACGGCGAAAGGCAGGCATAGCACCACGCCCCAGAACCTTCGGCCCGGCAGATCGCTACGCTCCAGCAGCCAGGCCAGCGACAGGCCGATGATGGCGCAGGCTGCAGTGGTTCCGAGCATCAGCAGCAGGGTGTTTTGCAGCAGGCGCAGTACATAGGGGCGCCATAGCAGGTGCCAGGCCTCGGCCCAGCCAGCTTGCCAGGCCTTGAGCGCAACATAGGCCAGCGGCAATAGGCTCAGGCAGACCAGCAGCAGGACCGGCAGCAGCAACCAGCTTGGCGGACGTTTGCGTCCGGGTGTGTAGTGATCCTGCGCAGTGGAGCGTGACAGGTCCATCAGTTCAGGCCGACATCGCGTTCCAGCTCAAGGGCCTGTTCGGCATTGCCCAGGTCGGCGGGTGTCACCTTTGGTGGATTCAGCTCGCTGAAGGGCTTGAGTCCACGGTTCGATTCCATGCCTTTGTGCAGCGGGTATTCCGCGGTGGTCTGGGTGATCACGCGCTGGCCTTCTTCGCTGGCCATGTAGGCAAGAAATTGCTGGGCTTGCTTGGGGTGTTTGCTGGACTTGAGTACTGCGGCGCTTGAAACGGTGATCAATCCACCAGCATCGCCGTTGGTGAAGTAGTGCAGTTTGGAGTCGAGCTGGCCCTTTTCCCGTTGCAGGGCGAACCAGTAGTAGTTGTTCGCCAGGACTGCTGCTACTTCACCGTTTTCCACGGCCTTGAGCGCCACCATGTTGTTGCTGTAGACCTTGCCGAAGGCCCGCAGTCCGGTGAGCCATTCTTCGGCTGCATCCAGGCCGTGCAGCTTGATGATGGCCACGGCCTGTTCCTGGAAGGCCCCGCTGGTAGGTACGAAGCCGATCTTGCCTTGCCACTGGGGCTGGGAGAATTCGAGTACCGATTTGGGCAAATCTTTCTCGTCGATCAGTTTGGGGTTGAAGGCTACTACCCGGACGCGGGCGGTAATGCCGATCCAGGTGCCGTTACTGGCGACGTACTCCTTGGGCAGCACCGCCAGGGTGGCGGGGTCGGTCTGGGCCAGGAGACCCTGTTCGCCGAGTTTGTTCAGGGGCGGGGATTCTTCGGAATAGATCACGTCGGCAGGAGAGCGATCACCTTCTTCCACGACCTGGCTGGCCAGTTGGTTACTGCTGCCTTTGCGTACATTGACGTGAATGCCGGTCTTGGCTTCGAAGGCCTTGGCGATCGCTTCGCCGACTTCCTTGTGTTGCCCGTTGTACAGGGTCAGGGCAACGGGGTCGGCCGCCTGGGTGAGTGGGGATGCCAGGGTCAATCCCAGCAAAGTGATGGTCAGGCCACGCAGAAGGGATGTTGCTAGGAGGGTATTTCTGAACATCATTCGCAGGTTTCCTCACTATTGCATTGCAAAAACTTGTAACAATCATAAACGATATCGTTTCTCATGTGCGCTTTGCAGGGGAGGACGAGCGAAGAAGGAGGGAGATGCAGGAGGCTGAAACGCAAAAACCCGCTTTCGCGGGTTTTTGTGAGGCTTCAGAAGTGAAGGTCTGAAGCTTTGAATTGGTGCCCAGAAGAAGACTCGAACTTCCACGGCCTTGCGGCCACCAGCACCTGAAGCTGGCGTGTCTACCAATTTCACCATCTGGGCAGTATCGACATCGTCGCCGTGTCGATGGAGCGCACTATACGGGCAGTGTTTTGATCTGTAAACCCCTGTTTTGCTTTTATTAAATCAAACACTTAGGGAAATCAGGCGCTTAGAACGCAAAAACCCGCTTTCGCGGGTTTTTGTCCGAGCCTTGAAATTGATCTAATCTCAAGCTCTTGAATTGGTGCCCAGAAGAAGACTCGAACTTCCACGGCCTTGCGGCCACCAGCACCTGAAGCTGGCGTGTCTACCAATTTCACCATCTGGGCAGTATCGACATCGTCGCCGTGTCGATGGCGCGCACTATACGGATGAGGTTTTGAGCTGTAAACCCCAGGATTCAAAAAAAGTCTGAAAAATGTCTTCGGGGTGGACGGGGGGATAGTTGAGCGGGTGTTGAGGCGTTTTCCAGCGTTGATCAAGCCTGAAATTTCCCGTTTCAATACGCGTATGCCAAACTAACCGAGATATAGACAAGGTGAAATTTATCTAATGGCCGATTGGCAGTCCCTCGATCCCGAGGCCGCTCGTGAAGCGGAAAAATACGAAAACCCTATTCCTAGCCGTGAACTCATCCTCCAGCATCTGGCTGATCGGGGTTCGCCTGCTAGCCGCGAGCAGTTGGTCGACGAGTTCGGTCTGACCACCGAAGACCAGATCGAAGCCCTGCGCCGCCGCCTGCGCGCCATGGAGCGCGATGCTCAACTGATCTATACCCGCCGCGGCACCTACGCGCCGGTAGACAAGCTCGACCTGATTCTCGGCCGCATCAGTGGTCACCGTGATGGCTTCGGTTTCCTGGTGCCGGATGATGGCAGTGATGACCTGTTCATGAGTCCGGCGCAGATGCGCCTGGTGTTCGATGGCGACCGCGCCCTGGCTCGGGTATCCGGGCTGGATCGCCGCGGTCGTCGCGAAGGCGTGATCGTCGAAGTGGTGTCACGTGCCCATGAGAGCATCGTTGGTCGTTATTTCGAGGAAGGCGGCATCGGCTTTGTGGTTGCGGACAACCCGAAGATCCAGCAGGAAGTGCTGGTGACGCCGGGGCGCAATGCCAATGCCAAGATTGGTCAGTTCGTCGAGGTGAAGATCACCCACTGGCCGACGCCGCGCTTCCAGCCGCAAGGCGACGTGGTGGAGGTGGTGGGCAACTACATGGCCCCAGGCATGGAAATCGATGTGGCCCTGCGCACCTACGATATTCCTCATGTCTGGCCAGAGGCCGTGCTCAAGGAAGCTGGCAAGCTCAAGCCCGAAGTGGAAGAAAAGGACAAAGAGAAGCGCATCGACCTGCGTGACCTGCCTTTCGTCACTATCGACGGTGAAGATGCTCGCGACTTCGACGACGCGGTTTTCTGTGAGGCCAAGCCGGGCAAGCTGCGCCTGTTCGGCGGTGGCTGGAAGCTCTATGTGGCGATCGCCGATGTCTCCAGCTACGTGAAGATCGGTTCTGCCCTGGACGCCGAAGCCCAGGTGCGTGGTAACTCGGTGTATTTCCCTGAGCGGGTAATCCCCATGTTGCCCGAGCAGCTGTCCAACGGCCTTTGCTCGCTGAACCCCAAGGTCGACCGCCTGGCCATGGTCTGTGAAATGACCATATCCAAATCCGGCGAGATGACCGACTACCAGTTCTACGAGGCGGTGATCCATTCCAAGGCGCGCCTGACCTACAACAAGGTCAGCACCCTGCTTGAGCACCCCAAGACCAGCGATGCCAAGCAGCTGCGCGGCGAATACGCCGATGTGGTGCCGCACCTCAAGCAGTTGTACGCGTTGTACAAGGTCTTGCTGGGTGCCCGTCATACTCGCGGCGCCATCGATTTCGAGACCCAGGAAACCCGAATCATCTTCGGTTCCGAACGCAAGATCGCCGAAATTCGCCCGACCACCCGCAACGATGCCCACAAGCTGATCGAGGAGTGCATGCTGGCGGCCAACGTTGCCACCGCCGAGTTCCTCAAGAAGCATGAGATTCCGGCCCTTTACCGGGTGCACGACGGTCCGCCGCCGGAGCGTCTGGAAAAACTGCGCACCTTCCTTGGTGAGCTCGGCCTGTCCCTGCACAAGGGCAAGGAAGGTCCGACGCCGAAGGACTACCAGGCACTGCTGGAGAAGATCAAGGACCGTCCGGACTACCACCTGATCCAGACCGTGATGCTGCGCTCGTTGAGCCAGGCGGTGTACAGCGCCGACAACCAGGGTCACTTCGGCCTGAATTACGAGGCCTACACCCACTTCACTTCGCCGATTCGTCGTTATCCGGACCTGCTGACCCACCGGGCGATCCGCAGCGTCATCCACTCCAAGCAGGACACGCCACACGTGCGCCGCGCCGGGGCGATGACCATTCCGAAAGCGCGTATCTATCCCTACGACGAAGCGGCCCTGGAGCAGCTTGGCGAGCAGTGCTCGATGAGCGAGCGCCGTGCCGACGAAGCTACACGCGATGTAGTCAACTGGCTCAAGTGCGAGTTCATGAAGGATCGCGTGGGCGAGTCCTTCCCGGGCGTGATTACCGCGGTGACCGGTTTTGGTTTGTTCGTCGAATTGACTGACATCTACGTCGAGGGCCTGGTGCACGTCACGGCCTTGCCGGGCGATTACTACCACTTCGATCCCGTGCATCACCGTCTGGCGGGCGAGCGCACCGGTCGCAGCTTCCGTCTGGGTGACACGGTGGAAGTGCGGGTCATGCGGGTCGACCTGGACGAGCGCAAGATCGACTTCGAGATGGCGGAAAAAACCATCAGCGCTCCTGTCGGGCGCAAGAAGCGTGGCGCGGCCGATGTGCCAGCGAGCAAGGTGGTGGAATCCTCTGCGCCCGCCAAGGCTCCCCGGCGCAGTTCCGCCAAGGAAAAGGTGGCGGAGGCTTACCGTCCCAGCGATGCCGCAGCGAAAAACGCTGAAGTGCGCAAGAGTCGGGAAATGAAGCAAGCCCTGCTAGCTGAGGCCAAGGCTGGTGGCAAGGCTTCGGGTGCAAAGTCCGGCAAATCGTCCTTCGATAAGCCTGCAAAGCCCACCAAGCACCGCAAGGGGCCGCCCAAGGCGGGCTCCAGTTCCGGCGCAAAGAGTGGTGGGGCGCGTAAACCTAAGGCCAAGTCATGAGTCAGTTGGAAAAAATCTACGGCGTACATGCTGTGGAAGCGTTGCTGCGTCACCACCCCAAGCGAGTCAAGCAGATCTGGTTGGCGGAAGGGCGTAGTGATCCACGGGTTCAGGTGCTGCTGGATCTGGCAGCGCAGAGTCGCGTCGCTGTCGGCCAGGCCGAGCGTCGGGAAATGGACGCCTGGGTCGAAGGCGTGCACCAGGGTGTTGTGGCGGAAGTCAGTCCCAGCCAGGTGTGGGGCGAAGCCATGCTCGATGAGCTGCTGGATCGCACCGAAGGCGCGCCGCTGTTGCTGGTGCTCGATGGTGTGACCGATCCGCACAACCTCGGAGCCTGCCTGCGCACCGCCGATGCCGCGGGCGCCCTGGCCGTGCTGGTGCCCAAGGACAAGTCGGCGACCCTGACCCCGACCGTGCGCAAAGTCGCCTGTGGCGCCGCCGAAGTGATCCCGCTGGTGGCGGTGACCAACCTTGCACGCACCCTGGAAAAACTCCAGCAGCGCGGCCTGTGGATCGTCGGCACTGCCGGTGAGGCCGAACAGGAGTTGTACGACCAGGACCTGACCGGGCCGACCATCATCATCATGGGGGCCGAGGGCAAGGGCATGCGGCGTCTGACTCGTGAGCACTGCGATTACCTGGTGCGCCTGCCCATGGCAGGTAGCGTCAGCAGTCTCAACGTCTCCGTGGCCACGGGCGTATGCCTGTTCGAAGCCATGCGCCAGCGCGGCGCCAAGGCCAAGGCTGCTCGCAAATAGCAAGCATGCGGCAGGTCATGGGCGGCGAGTGCTCCTGCTTGCCGCTTGATGCCCATGGCTTGCCGCTGTTGTTCAAATAATCACCAATTGCCTTGCGCCGCTGTTCCCCCTTCTCTACAATTGCGCCCCTTGCCGTGACGGCAGGCGCATATGTGCCTATCTATGGCAAGACACACAAGTGTCATTCACTCCTTGTCTGACCGCTTATAGGCGGCAGGCTACAACCCGTAAGGAGCATTCATGCGTCATTACGAAATCATCTTTTTGGTCCACCCGGATCAAAGCGAGCAAGTCGGTGGCATGGTTGAGCGTTACACCAAGCTGATCGAAGAAGACGGCGGCAAAATCCACCGTCTGGAAGACTGGGGCCGTCGTCAACTGGCCTACGCAATCAACAATGTTCACAAGGCTCACTACGTGATGCTGAACGTTGAGTGCACTGGCAAAGCCCTGGCTGAGCTGGAAGACAACTTCCGTTACAACGATGCAGTGATCCGTAACCTGGTCATCCGTCGCGAAGAAGCCATCACTGGCCAATCCGAGATGCTCAAGGCCGAAGAAAACCGCAGTGAGCGCCGTGAGCGTCGCGACCGTCCTGAGCATGCTGACAGCGCCGATGGCGACGACAGCAATGACAGCGACAACAGCGATAACGCTGACGAGTAATCCACGGACCTTTTGAGGAGCCAATTACATGGCACGTTTCTTCCGTCGTCGTAAATTCTGCCGCTTCACCGCTGAAGACGTGAAGGAGATCGATTACAAAGATCTCAACACTCTGAAAGCCTACGTATCCGAGACCGGCAAAATCGTTCCAAGCCGCATCACCGGTACCAAAGCTCGTTATCAGCGTCAGCTGGCCACCGCTATCAAGCGCGCCCGCTTCCTGGCCCTGCTGGCCTACACCGACAGCCACGGCCGCTGAGACCGGGCAGTCGACAAGTAGTAAGGGATTGAATGCATGCGCGCCTTAGCTGAGTTCATCATGCGCGGTCGTGTGCAGGCCACTCTGGTAGTGGCTGGCTGTTCGGCATTGCCGTTGTTGTATTGGTTGGGTGCTGCCGCTGCAAGCCTTGTGCTGCTGCGGCGCGGATTGCAGGGCGCCATTGGTGTCCTGGCTCTGGGAGTGCTGCCAGCTTTGCTCTGGTGGCTGACGTTCGATGATCCGCGAGCACTTCTGGTGCTGCTGGGATCTTCGAGTCTTGCGCTGGTTTTGCGCGCAAGCGAATCCTGGAACCGCGTGCTGCTGGTCAGCATAGCGATGGGGTTGGTGTTTGCTGGGGTCCTGGGTGCGGCATTCCGCCCTCAGATCGAAGCGCTGTCGCAGGAACTGATCAAGATCCTGCCGATGGCCTTGGGTGAGGTCTACCAGCAGTTGTCGGTTGAAGAGCGGGCTCGTCTCGCCACGCTGATCGCACCGATCCTGACCGGCCTGATAGCGGCCTTGCTGCAAGCCATCAGTGTGCTGAGCCTGATTCTCGGGCGTTACTGGCAGGCTGTGATGTATAACCCGGGTGGTTTTGGTCGCGAGTTTCGCGCCATCAGAATCCCCCTTGGACCAGCGATGTTGCTGCTGGCGTGCATGCTGGTCGGGCCGAATTTCGGACCCCAACTGGCCATGCTCACGCCGATGTGCAGTGTACCGCTGGCATTCGCCGGTCTGGCCCTGATTCACGGGCTGGTGGCGCAAGGGCGACTGGCCAGATTCTGGCTGGTGGGGTTGTACGTCACGATGCTGCCGTTCATGCAGCTGATCTATCCGTTGCTCGTGGTCTTGGCCATTGTCGACAGTCTGGTTGATTTTCGCGGTCGTTTGGCGCCGAAAGACGCTGACAACGACTCTGCGAACGGTGAAGGTTAAAAGTTAAGAGGATTTTCACATGCAACTGATCCTTCTGGAAAAAGTCGCCAACCTGGGCAACCTGGGCGACAAAGTGAACGTTAAGGCTGGTTACGGTCGTAACTACCTGCTGCCTTACGGCAAAGCCACCGCTGCTACCGCTGCCAACCTGGCTGCGTTCGAAGAGCGTCGTGCCGAGCTGGAAAAACTGGCTGCAGACCGTAAAGCTTCGGCTGAAAGCCGCGCTGCCCAACTGGCCGAGCTGGAAGTGACCATCACTGCCACCGCCGGTGACGAAGGCAAGCTGTTCGGTTCGATCGGCACCCACGACATCGCTGATGCACTGACCGCCTCCGGCGTTGAAGTTGCAAAAAGCGAAGTTCGTCTGCCGAACGGCACTATCCGCAACGTAGGTGAATTCGACGTAGCCGTGCACCTGCACGCTGAAGTCGAAGCAACCGTACGCGTTGTCGTGGTGGCTGCTTAAGCAGTACCAAATCGTCTGGCACCTTGTGTGGCTGACGGTTAACATCGGGCACGATCCTGTTCACAGGTCGTGCCCTTTGTCTTTCTGCCGATCCTGATTTCCCGTTCCTAGAATTCCAAGTGGCCATGAACGATATTTCCGTCCCCGAGCAATACGATCTGCAAACCGCTGCCCTGAAGGTGCCGCCGCACTCCATCGAGGCCGAACAGGCCGTGCTCGGTGGTCTGATGCTGGACAACAACGCCTGGGAGCGGGTGCTGGATCAAGTCTCCGACGGCGACTTCTATCGGCATGACCACCGCCTGATCTTTCGTGCGATCGCCAAGCTGGCCGATCAGAACATGCCGATCGACGTGGTTACCTTGTCCGAGCAGTTGGACAAGGAAGGCCAGACCTCCCAGGTCGGCGGCCTGGGGTATCTCGGCGAGTTGGCAAAAAACACCCCGTCCGTGGCCAACATCAAGGCCTATGCGCAGATCGTCCGCGAGCGCGCGACCTTGCGGCAGTTGATCGGCATCAGCACTGAAATTGCCGACAGCGCCTTCAACCCTGAAGGCCGTACCGCCGCCGAGATCCTCGACGAGGCCGAGCGGCAGATCTTCCAGATTGCCGAGGCCCGGCCCAAGACTGGCGGCCCGGTGGGGGTCAATGACCTGCTGACCAAGGCCATCGACCGTATCGACACCCTGTTCAACACGGACAACGCCATTACCGGCCTGTCCACCGGCTACACCGACCTCGACGAGAAGACCAGTGGCCTGCAGCCCGCGGACCTGATCATCGTTGCCGGCCGTCCTTCCATGGGTAAGACCACCTTCGCCATGAACCTGGTGGAAAATGCGGTGCTGCGCAGCGACAAGGCGGTGCTGGTGTACTCCCTCGAGATGCCAGGCGAATCGCTGATCATGCGTATGCTGTCCTCGCTCGGCCGGATCGACCAGACCAAGGTCCGTTCCGGTCAGCTGGAGGATGACGACTGGCCGCGCCTGACTTCAGCAGTCAACCTGCTCAACGACCGCAAGCTGTTCATCGACGACACCGCAGGCATCAGCCCTTCGGAGATGCGTGCGCGCACCCGGCGCCTGGTACGCGAGCACGGCGATATCGGCCTGATCATGATCGATTACCTGCAGCTGATGCAGATCCCGGGTTCCAGCGGTGACAACCGAACCAACGAGATTTCCGAGATCTCCCGTTCCCTCAAGGCGCTGGCCAAGGAATTCAACTGTCCGGTGGTGGCCCTCTCCCAGCTCAACCGTTCCCTGGAACAGCGCCCCAACAAGCGACCGGTGAACTCCGACTTGCGTGAATCCGGAGCGATCGAGCAGGACGCCGACGTCATCATGTTCGTGTACCGGGACGAGGTGTACCACCCGGAGACCGAGCACAAGGGCATTGCCGAGATCATCATCGGCAAGCAGCGGAACGGCCCCATTGGCTTCATTCGCCTGGCCTTCATCGGCAAGTACACGCGTTTCGAGAACCTCGCCCCGGGCAGCTACAACTTCGACGACGACGAATAACGGCGCCACGCTGTGGCGAGGGAGCTTGCTCCCGCTGGGTCGCACAGTGGCGCCGAAGCCGGCCGGCGCCTTGCTCCAGATACATTGTCAGCCCCGACTCTGAGCCTGTTGCGCAGGCGAGCGGGAGCAAGCTCCCGCGACGTGAATTGTCTTAGCCGTGAATTCCGACTGGCGCAGTCGGAATTGGTCATTTTTTGTGCTATATTCCGCGCCCGCGAATTTCCCTGTCATTCAGCGCGTCCTAATCTGCGCCAACACCGGTCATCGACATGCAAGCAGCCAAGCCGTTATTCGACTATCCAAAGTACTGGGCCGAATGTTTCGGGCCGGCACCGTTCCTGCCCATGAGCAGGGAGGAGATGGATCAGCTCGGCTGGGATTCCTGCGACATCATCATCGTGACCGGCGATGCCTACGTCGATCACCCGTCGTTTGGCATGGCGATCATTGGGCGGCTGCTGGAAGCCCAGGGCTTTCGCGTCGGAATCATTGCCCAGCCCAACTGGCAGTCCAAAGACGACTTCATGAAGCTCGGCGAGCCGAACCTGTTCTTCGGCGTGGCGGCCGGCAACATGGACTCGATGATCAACCGTTACACCGCCGACAAGAAAGTCCGCTCCGACGACGCCTACACTCCGGGCGGCCTGGCAGGCAAGCGCCCCGATCGCGCCAGCCTGGTGTACAGCCAGCGCTGCAAGGAAGCCTACAAGCATGTGCCGATCATCCTGGGCGGCATCGAGGCCTCCCTGCGCCGCATTGCTCACTATGACTACTGGCAGGACCGGGTCCGCAACTCGATCCTGATCGATGCCTGTGCCGACATCCTGCTCTACGGCAACGCCGAGCGGGCCATCGTCGAAGTGGCCCAGCGACTGTCCTACGGCCAGAAGATCGAAGACATCACCGACGTGCGCGGAACCGCGTTCATCCGTCGTGATACGCCCAAGGACTGGTACGAAGTGGACTCCACTCGCATCGATCGTCCGGGCAAGATCGACAAGATCATCAACCCCTACGTCAACACCCAGGACACTGCCGCCTGCGCCATCGAGCAGGAAAAAGGCCCTGAGGAGGATCCGAACGAAGCCAAGGTCGTGCAGATCCTGGCCAGTCCGAAGATGACCCGGGACAAGACCGTGATCCGCCTGCCATCCATGGAAAAGGTGCGTAACGATCCGGTTCTCTACGCGCACGCCAACCGCGTGCTGCATCTGGAGACCAACCCGGGCAACGCTCGCGCCATGGTGCAGAAGCACGGCGAGCAGGATGTCTGGTTCAATCCGCCACCCATTCCCATGACTACCGAGGAAATGGACTACGTGTTCGGCATGCCTTATCAGCGCATTCCGCACCCGGTCTATGGCAAGGAGAAAATCCCGGCCTACGACATGATCCGGTTCTCGGTGAACATCATGCGTGGCTGTTTTGGTGGCTGTACCTTCTGCTCGATCACCGAGCACGAAGGACGGATCATCCAGAACCGCTCCGAAGAGTCGATCATCCGCGAGATCGAAGAAATTCGCGACAAGGTTCCGGGTTTTACCGGGGTGATCTCCGACCTGGGTGGCCCGACCGCCAACATGTACCGCATTGCTTGCAAGAGCCCGGAAATCGAGTCTGCGTGCCGCAAGCCTTCCTGCGTGTTCCCCGGCATCTGCCCGAACCTGAATACCGATCACTCTTCGCTGATCCAGCTGTACCGCAGCGCTCGCGCCCTGCCAGGGGTGAAGAAGATCCTCATCGCTTCGGGCCTGCGCTATGACCTGGCGGTGGAATCGCCGGAGTACGTCAAGGAGCTGGTGACCCACCACGTCGGTGGTTACTTGAAGATCGCCCCGGAACATACCGAGGAGGGGCCTCTGAACCAGATGATGAAGCCGGGCATCGGTACCTATGACCGGTTCAAGCGGATGTTCGAGAAGTACTCCAAGGAAGCAGGGAAGGAGCAGTACCTGATTCCGTACTTCATCGCCGCTCACCCGGGCACCACCGATGAAGACATGATGAACCTGGCCCTCTGGCTCAAGGGCAATGGCTTCCGCGCTGACCAGGTGCAGGCCTTCTACCCCTCGCCGATGGCCAGCGCCACGGCGATGTACCATTCGGGCAAGAACCCGTTGCGCAAGGTCACCTACAAGAGCGACTCGGTGACCATCGTCAAGAGCGAGGAGCAGCGCCGGTTGCACAAGGCGTTCCTGCGTTATCACGACCCCAAGGGTTGGCCAATGCTGCGCGAGGCGTTGCTGCGCATGGGGCGTGGCGACCTGATTGGTCCGGGCAAGAACCAGTTGATCCCGGCGCACCAGCCGTCCGCCGACAGCTATCAGAGCGCTCGGCGCAAGAACTCTACACCTGCCGGCAGCCATAAGGTGGCCAAGGACACGCGGATCTTGACCCAACACACCGGGCTGCCGCCGCGTGGCAGTGATGGCGGCAATGCCTGGGACAAGCGCGAAGAGGCCAAGGCCGCGGCATTTGCCCGCAACAAGCAGGCCGCCAAGGAGCGCGCCGAGGCGACCAAGGGCAAAGGCAAGAAGCCGACCCGCAAGCCGGTGGTGCCGCGCTGAAACCACAAGACGCCAGCTGTGAAGCTGGCGTCTTGCTGTCAGGGCGCAGGATTTCTCAGGTGCAGGCGAGCAGCAAGCGCCCCGGCGCGAGCCTCGGCGCGCCTGGCAGGTTCAGCTGGGCTTGGCGTCGGTCCATTTGGCTGCGACCGAGGGCCGCCAGGCGTCCAGGGCATCCAGCAAGCCGGTTGGCGACTGGTTGATCTGCAGCATGTCGCGGTGCTGCTGACGGACGAAGCCTTCATCGACGATATGGTCGAGGAAACCGCCGAGTTTTTCGTAGAAGCCATTCACCTCCAGCAGTCCCAGGGGCTTGCGGTGATAGCCCAGCTGACCCCAGGTCCAGACTTCGAACAGCTCCTCCAGGGTGCCCAGGCCGCCGGGCAGGGCGATGAAGGCATCGCTGAGCTCGGCCATGCGCGCCTTGCGGGCATGCATGCCATCCACCACTTCCAGGCGGGTCAGGCCGTTGTGGCCAATCTCGATGTCTTTCAGGCTTTGCGGAATGATGCCCACGACTTCCCCGCCAGCGGCCATCGCTGCATCGGCGACAATGCCCATCAGGCCCACTGCACCACCGCCGTAGACCAGGGTCAGCTTGCGTTCGGCGATGGCCCGGCCCATGGCCTCGGCGGCTTCACGGTAGGCAGGATTGGCGCCGGCGCTGGCGCCACAGAATACACAGACTGAAGTTAACGGCATGTCTTGCTCCCAGCTCATAGATCGCCTCAGGGTAAAGGCTCCGGGAGCTCAGTCCAAGCACTAGGCGTCGCGTTGCGGGGTTTCATGGGTGCCGCTGGCGCCACAGGCGTAGGCGGCGAGCAAGCTGCGAAACAGGCTGTTGAGCGACATGATCCAGACTCCGGTTGGGGGATGGCCGCGATTCTAGGGACAGCTCCAGCAGCTGGCTGCTTGATTGTTTCGATCGGCCTGATAGCAGAGAGTTGTATACAGTTTCTTGATGCAAATCATAGGCAGTTGCGAGAAATTCAGGCAGTCTTGCCACCCATGGATTCAGATGGACTTTGTTAAACCCTGCCTTGGAGATTCACCATGTTTGCCAAACTCGTTGCAGTATCCCTGTTGACTCTGGCCAGCAGCCAACTGATGGCCGCTGAATGCAAGGTCGACGTCGACTCTACCGATCAGATGTCCTTCAACACCAAGGAAATCACCATCGACAAGAGCTGCAAGACCTTCACCGTGAACCTGACTCACTCCGGCAGCTTGCCAAAGAACGTCATGGGTCATAACTGGGTACTGAGCAAGACCGCAGACATGGCAGGCATCGCTGCCGACGGCATGGCCGCAGGCATCGACAAGAGCTACCTGAAGGAAGGCGACACCCGCGTCATCGCCCACACCAAGATCATCGGTGCCGGTGAAAAGGATTCGGTGACCTTCGACGTATCGAAGCTGACTGCTGGCGAAAGCTATCAGTTCTTCTGCTCGTTCCCTGGCCACAACTCGATGATGAAAGGCGCTGTGGTCCTGAAGTAATCCTCAGGCCCGGCTGCAACGGAAAAGCGCCCCTCGGGGCGCTTTTTTTGTGCCTGGACACGGCTCAGGGGGCGAAGGGCATGACCCGCTTGTGGTGCGTCTTGCGGTAGGTATCGCAGATGATCCGGAACGCTTCCTCGCGTACCGGCTGGCCGTGCAGGAAGGCATCGATCTCGGCATAGGTGACGCCGTGGGAGGCTTCGTCGGGCTTGCCAGGTGACAGGTCCTCGAGATCGGCGGTGGGGATCTTCTCCACCAGTGACTCGGGGGCCCCGAAATACCGGGCAATGGCCCGTACCTGGTTTTTCACCAGGCCACTCAGGGGCGCCAGGTCGCAGGCGCCGTCGCCGAACTTGGTGAAGAACCCCATCACCGCTTCGGCGGCGTGGTCGGTGCCGATCACCAGACCCTGGGCGGCGCCGGCGATGGTGTACTGGGCGACCATGCGCATCCGTGCCTTGGTATTGCCCAGCACGAAGTCGCGGGACACTGCGTGCTGGCCTTCGAAGGCCATCACCTCATTGGCCAGGGCCTTGACCGCCGGGCCGATGTTCACGGCATGGCGCTCGTCGGGGTTGATGAAGTCCACCGCGGCCTGGGCGTCGTGCTCGTCGAACTGGGTCTCGTAGGGCAGGCGCACGGCGATGAAGCGGTAGTGCGGGTCGCCGCTGCTGGCACGCAGTTCAGTCATGGCGCGCTGGGCCAGCAGGCCCGCGGTCAGCGAATCGACACCGCCGCTGATGCCCAGCACCAGGGTCTTGAGGCCGGATTTGACCAGGCAGTCCTGGATGAAGCGGATACGCCGGGCGACTTCCGCTTCCAGGGCAGCGTGGTCGGGAAAAGGTGCTTGGACCTTGAGCTGCTGCGCAATCTCACGCTGTACGGCTTGCATGATTCACTCCTTGCCAGGTTGGGCAGGTACTTGGAAAACGTGGCGCAAATAGGCGACGAAGTTCGGATCCTTGCAGTGGGTCTTGCCCGCTTCGTCGGAGATCTTGGCGACGGGCTGGCCATTGCAGGCGGCCATTTTAAGCACGATGCTCATCGGCTCGACACCGGGAATGTCACACGTCAGGTTGGTACCGATGCCGAAGCTGACGTTGATTCGCCCGCGCAGTGCCCGGAAGATTTCCAGGGAGCGGGGCAGTGTCAGGCTGTCGGAGAACACCAGCGTCTTGCTCATCGGGTCGATGCCCAGCTGGTGATAGTGGGCGATGGCCTTTTCCGCCCAGAGGATCGGGTCCCCCGAGTCATGGCGCAGGCCGTCGAACAGCTTGGCGAAGAACAGGTCGAAGTCGCCGAGGAAGGCATCGGTGGTGATGCAGTCGGTCAGGGCGATGCCCAGCAGGCCCCGGTACTCGCGGACCCAGCAGTCGAGGGCGGCGATCTGGCTGTCGATCAGTCGTGGGCCCAGCTGCTGGTGGGCCATGATCCACTCGTGGGCCATGGTGCCCAGGGGTTTCATGTCCAGCTCCCGGGACAGGTGCACGTTGCTGGTGCCGACGAACCGCCCGGGGAAATCATGCTTGAGCACATTCACCACTTCTTCCTGGACCCGGTAGGAGAAGCGTCGGCGGGTGCCAAAATCCGCCACTTGCAGTTCGGACAGTTCCTCGCTGCTGGCGTTGGCCGTCAGCCAGTCGAACTTGCGGTACAGCTGTTCGCGGGCCTGTACCAGCTGGGTCTCCCGGTAGCGGTAGCGATTGCGCACTTCGCTGATGATGGCCAGCATCGGCACTTCGAACAGGATCACGTGCAGCCAGGGACCGCGCAGGCGGATGAACAGCTCGCCGTTCTCGATACCGGTATGCACATAGCGCAGGTTGAAGCGGAACAGCCCGAGAAAGCGCAGGAAATCCGGCTTGAGGAAGCTGATGCGTTCGAGAAACCCCAGTTGGTCGGCGCTCAGGCTCAACTCCGCCAGGCGTTCGAACTGGTAGCGGATCTCCGGCAGGTAGGGCCGCAGGTCTTCGCTGTTACGGCAACGAAACTCCCATTCCACCTCGACATTGGGGTAGTTGTGCAGCACCGCCTGCATCATGGTCAGTTTGTAGAAGTCGGTGTCGAGCAGGTTCTGCACGATGCGATCGGCAAACACACTCTCGCTCATAACGGGAATCTCCATGCTGGCCGCGACTGACAGGTGCGGCGCTCAGCTCTTTCAATGAAGGCGCTAGTGGCGCATAGACGTCCCGGGCTTTGCCAGTGTTTTTTCGCCCGAAGATGGATGTCGCTTGGCTACTGCTCGATCCGCTCCAGCATCCAGCGCACGAAATCCCGGACCTTGGGTACTTCCGCCGCGTGCTCGGGGTAGGCCAGGTAATAGGCATCCTGGCTGGGCATGGCGTATTCCCAGGCGATCACCAGCTTGCCCTCGGCCAGTTCTTCCTCCACCAGGAACCGTGGCAGCAGGGCCACGCCGCAACCGACCTGGGCTGCGCGGATGCACATGTAGAAGGTCTCGAAGCGCGGGCCGTGGTAGCTGTGCTCGGTGTGGTAGCCCTGCTGGTCGAACCATTCGTGCCAGCCCTGGGGGCGCGAGGCATTTTGCAGCAGCACCAGGTCGGTCAGCTGCCGCGGATCGGTCAGGGGGGCGGCAGGCAGGCTGTCGGGGGCGCAGACGGCGACCAATTCCTCGCTGAACAGCTTCAGGCTTTCGGTGCCGGGGCGGGCGCCCTGGCCGAAGTAGAACGCCAGGTCGCTGTGGCCCTGGAGCAGCTCATCGGGCTCCTGTTCGTTGCACAGGTCCAGGTGGATATGCGGATGACGCAGGCGCCAGCCCTTGAGCCTTGGCACCAGCCAGCGCGCGCCGAAGGTATAGGGCGTGGAGACTCGCAGCACTTCGGTCTCGCCGCCGTAGGAACGCAGGTAGTGGGTGGACATTTCCACCTGGGTGAGGATCTTGCGCACCTCCACCAGGTACAGGTCGCCAGCCGGGGTCAGTTGCAGGCGTCGTCGCACACGGCGGAACAACAAGTGCTGCAGCAGCTCTTCCAGCTGCGCCACTTGCTTGCTCACCGCGCTCTGGGTCAGGTTCAACTCCTCGGCCGCGCGGGTGAAGCTCAGGTGCCGGGTCACGGCCTCGAAACACTGCAGGGCGGTGATCGACGGCAGGTAGCGTTTGTTCAGCATGGCGTGTCCTTGTTCTTATCGGTGCTGGAAGCCGGCTCAGCATGAATAAACGGAATGATATCTCGCTTAAAGGTCGTTTGTTGGCAAGTCTGCGGCCAGCTACAACTACAGGTCTCGAAGATCGCCGTGGCGGTCTGGATCTTTCGCTTGCCACCTGTAAGGAGTCACCCATGGTTGCCGCATTGCTTGATCGTCTGGGCGTGAACCCGGCCCTGTACCAGTCGGGCGCACACCCTGTGCATTCGCCCATCGACGGCAGTCGGATCGCTGCAGTGAACTGGCAGGGCGCCGCCGAAGTGGAGCAGCAGGTCAGTCGCGCCGAGCATGCATTCGCCCTTTGGCGCAATGTGCCGGCGCCCCGGCGCGGCGAGCTGGTACGGCAATTCGGCGAGGTGTTGCGTGAACACAAGGCCGACCTTGGCGAACTGGTGTCCTGGGAGGCCGGCAAGATCACCCAGGAGGGCCTGGGGGAGGTGCAGGAGATGATCGACATCTGCGACTTCGCCGTTGGCCTGTCACGCCAGCTCTACGGCCTGACCATCGCCTCCGAGCGTCCGGGCCACCACATGCGCGAGACCTGGCATCCGCTGGGGGTGGTGGGAGTGATCAGCGCCTTCAACTTCCCGGTGGCGGTCTGGTCCTGGAACACCGCCCTGGCCCTGGTCTGCGGTAACCCGGTGATCTGGAAACCTTCGGAAAAGACTCCGCTGACCGCCCTGGCCTGCCATGCCTTGCTGGAGCGCGTGCTGAAGAACTTCCACGATGCCCCCGAATACCTGAGCCAGGTGATCATCGGTGGCCGTGAGGCGGGTGCCGCCCTGGTGGACGACCCCCGCGTGGCCCTGGTCAGTGCCACCGGCAGCACCCGCATGGGCCGTGAAGTGGCGCCCAAGGTCGCCGCGCGCTTTGCCCGCAGCATTCTCGAACTGGGTGGCAACAACGCCATGATCCTGGGGCCCAGCGCCGACCTGGACATGGCCGTGCGCGCCATCCTGTTCAGCGCCGTGGGCACCGCCGGCCAGCGCTGCACTACCTTGCGCCGGTTGATCG
Source organism: Pseudomonas sp. L5B5 (assembly GCF_020520285.1). NCBI lineage: Bacteria > Pseudomonadati > Pseudomonadota > Gammaproteobacteria > Pseudomonadales > Pseudomonadaceae > Pseudomonas > Pseudomonas sp. L5B5. Next base: position 3,528,738 of record NZ_CP084742.1, on the reverse strand, counting down.
CCCACGAGTCGGTGAAGGAGGAGATCGTCACTCGCCTCAAGGCCGCCTATGCCAAGGTGCGCATCGGCCATCCGCTGCAAGGCAACCTGATCGGTCCGCTGATCGACAGGCACAGCTTCGAGGCCATGCAGGATGCCCTGGAGCAGGCCTTGAGTGAGGGGGGCCGGGTGTTCGGCGGCCAGCGCCAGTTGCAGGACCAGTTCCCCAACGCCTATTACGTCTCGCCCGCCATCGTCGAAATGCCCGAGCAGAGCGATGTGGTGTGCAGCGAGACCTTTGCCCCGATCCTGTATGTGATCGGCTACGACGACTTCGAAGAAGCGCTGCGCCTGAACAACGCCGTGCCCCAGGGGCTGTCCTCGTGCATCTTCACCACCGATGTGCGCGAGGCCGAGCGTTTCATGTCGGCAGTGGGCAGCGACTGCGGGATTGCCAACGTCAACATCGGCCCCAGTGGCGCGGAGATCGGCGGCGCCTTCGGGGGCGAGAAGGAAACCGGCGGTGGTCGCGAGTCGGGCTCTGATGCCTGGCGTGGCTACATGCGGCGCCAGACCAACACCGTCAACTACTCCCGGGAGTTGCCGCTGGCCCAGGGCGTTACCTTCGATTGAAGGTCGCCATCAACGGCTGCGATCGGCCGCGAGGAGCCCGTGCTCTTCAGGCCGCCGCAAGGCCCTTCGGGCCTTGTCGCAGCCTGCGGCAGCGCGGCTACGGGGTTCTGCAGATCTACAGGCGGGTTGATTTCGGAGTTGGCGATGGCACTACAAGAACAATGTCTATGGGAACAACTGACTCCGCAAAGACCTGACCACGCACCACTCAAGGGCGAACAGACGGCGGATGTGTGCATCATCGGCGCCGGCTTCACCGGCTTGTCGGCGGCGGTGCATTTGCTGGAGCAGGGCAAGCGGGTATGCGTGGTGGAGGCCCGGCGTGCCGGGCAGGGCGGCTCGGGGCGCAACGTTGGCCTGGTGAATGCCGGCATGTGGATTCCCCCGGACGAGATCGAGGCCGGTTTTGGCGAGCAGGTGGGCAGCCAGCTCAATCGCATGCTTGGCGCGGCACCCTCCCTGGTGTTCAGCCTGGTGGACAAGTACCGCATCGATTGCCAGCTGCGCCGCGAAGGCACCTTGCACATGGCCCACAACGCCCGTGGCGAGGCTGACCTGCGCAGCCGCGAACAGCAATGGAAACGCCGTGGCGCGCCGGTGGAACTGCTCACCGGGGCGGCCTGTGAGGCCGCCACCGGGACCCGGCAGATCGCTGCCGCCCTGCTCGACCGCCGGGCCGGAACGATCAATCCGATGGCCTATGTCAGTGGCCTGGCCAAGGCAGCGGCCGATCTGGGCGGCCGGTTGTTCGACCATTCCCCGGTGACTCGCCTGGAGCGCCAGGGCCAGCGCTGGTCGGTACAGACCGAGCAGGGTTCGGTGCTGGCCGAGCAGGTGGTGATCGCCTCGAACGCCTACACCGAAGGCGACTGGACCGAGCTCAGACGCAACTTCTTCCCCGGCTACTACTACCAGGTGGCCTCGGCGCCGCTGACTGAAGAGGCGGCCCAACAGATCCTGCCGGGAGGCCAGGGCTCCTGGGATACCCGCCAGGTCCTGAGCAGCATCCGTCGGGATGCCGACGGCAGGCTGTTGCTGGGGAGCCTGGGCAATGGCAACCAGAAACCCCTGTGGTTCCTCAAGGCCTGGGCCGACCGGGTGCAGCAGCACTATTTTCCCTACCTCAAGCCGGTGGAGTGGGAGTGCACCTGGACCGGCTGCATCGCCTTCACCCCCGATCACCTGATGCGCCTGTTCGAGCCGGCCCCGGGCCTGGTGGCCGTCACCGGCTACAACGGCCGCGGGGTGACCACCGGGACCGTGGTGGGCAAGGCATTTGCCGACTACCTGTGCAACGGCGATCCGCAGGCTCTGCCGATCCCCTTCGCGCCCATGCAGCCGCTGTCTGGCGCGGGGCTGCGCAGTTGCCTGTACGAGGCCGGATTCTCCCTCTACCACGCCGGCCAGTGCCTGCGAATCGTTATCTGAATGAGGAAATGCGCAGCCGCGGACGACGCTTTTCGATGCAGCGACTAGCCTGTAATGGTGCGGCTCGTAGCAGTTGAGCACCAGCAGTGTGCAGTTCGGTGACGCGGGCTGTTACAAGAGGGTTGCACGTTGAATTGTGTCGCGGTTGCAATGATGGCACGTGTGGGTTGCGCCCACTGGAAAACAGGGTTTTACCTTCCGCGGTTTAGACGGTTGCACGCCCAATGAAAATGGGCTCGAAACAGTCGAAATAACAATAAGACAGCGACTTTTCTAAGAATAAAAAACCACTGGCACGGCGCTTGCTCTGAGCATTGATGTAAGTCGCAGTGCCAACTAAAAAACCTTGGAGCATCACCTCATGTCCCAGACGTTTTACAAAAAAGGCTTCCTGGCCCTCGCAGTGGCAACTGCGCTGGGTGTTTCTGCGTTTGCTCAAGCCGACCTCAAGATCGGCGTAGCGGGTCCCATGACAGGCGCCAACGCGGCATTTGGCGAGCAGTACATGAAGGGTGCACAGGCAGCGGCTGACGAAATCAATGCCAAGGGTGGGGTCAACGGCGAGAAGATCGTCCTGGTCAAGGGCGACGACGCTTGCGAGCCGAAGCAGGCGGTCGCGGTCGCCAACCGCCTGGTGGACCAGGACAAGGTGGCCGGCGTGGTCGGACACTTCTGCTCCTCGTCGACCATCCCGGCTTCCGAGGTGTACAGCGACGCCGGAGTGATTGCCATCACCCCGGGCTCCACCAACCCCCAGGTCACCGAGCGCGGCCTGTCGGCGATGTTCCGCATGTGCGGGCGTGACGACCAGCAGGGCGTGGTGGCCGGCGACTACATCGTCGATGTGCTCAAGGGCAAGAAGGTCGTGGTGCTGCACGACAAGGACACCTACGGCCAGGGCCTGGCGGATGCCACCAAGGCGCAGCTGACCAAGCGTGGCGTGGCCCCGGTACTGTACGAGGGCCTGACTCGCGGCGAGAAGGACTTCAGCGCCGTGGTCACCAAGATCCGCGCCGCCGGTGCCGACGTGGTGTACTTCGGCGGCCTGCACCCGGAAGCCGGCCCGCTGGTGCGCCAGCTGCGCGAACAGGGCCTGAAGGACGTCAAGTTCATGTCCGACGACGGCATCGTCACCGACGAACTGGTGACCACCGCCGGTGGCCCGCAGTACGTCGATGGCGTGTACATGACCTTCGGCGCCGACCCCCGCCTGCTGCCGGACAGCAAGGCCGTGGTGGATGCCTTCCGCAAGGCCGGTACCGAGCCTGAGGGCTACACCCTGTATGCCTACGCCTCGATCCAGGCGCTGGCTGCCGGCTTCGGCGGTGCCAAGTCCAACAAGGGCGAGGACGCTGCCAAGTGGCTCAAGGCCAATCCGGTGAAAACCGTGATGGGCGAGAAGACCTGGGATGCCAAGGGCGACCTGAAGGTCTCCGACTACGTGGTCTATCAGTGGGACAAGGACGGCAAGTACCACCAGCTGGAAAAACAGAAGTGACATGAGTCCGCGCGGGCCGGAGTCCCTTCGGGGAGCCGGTCCGTACTCGTGCAGTACTTGCCTTTTCTCGTAGAGCTGCACAACGGACGTGTTGCGCGGACCGGTGCCCCCTGTCCGGCGTTGACGCCCAGTGCTGTCTCTCAAGTCCGTGAGATTGCGTTATGGATGGTATTTTCCTGCAGCAACTGATCAATGGACTGACCCTCGGGTCCGTCTACGGTCTGATCGCCATCGGCTACACAATGGTCTATGGCATCATCGGCATGATCAACTTCGCCCACGGCGAGGTTTACATGATTTCCGCCTACCTCGCGGCAATCAGTCTGGCCCTGCTGGCCTACTTCGGCATCGAATCCTTCCCGCTACTCATTCTCGGCACCCTGATCTTCACCGTCGTGGTCACGGGGATCTACGGCTGGGTCATCGAGCGTGTCGCCTACAAGCCCCTGCGCAACTCCACTCGCCTGGCACCGCTGATCAGCGCCATCGGCATTTCGCTGATCCTGCAGAACTATGCGCAGATCAGCCAGGGCGCCAAGCAGCAGGGCGTGCCCACGCTGCTGGCCGGCGCCTGGAAGGTCGATATCGGCAGCGGTTTCGTGCAGCTCACCTACACCAAGATCTTCATCCTGGTGGCGGCTTTCGCCGGCATGGCGCTGCTGACCTACATCATCAAGTACACCAAGCTCGGACGGATGTGCCGGGCCACCCAGCAGGACCGCAAGATGGCCTCGATCCTGGGGATCAACACCGACCGGGTGATCTCCTACGTGTTTGTCATCGGCGCGGCCATGGCCGCCCTGGCCGGGGTGCTGATCACCATGAACTACGGCACCTTCGACTTCTACGCCGGCTTCGTCATCGGCATCAAGGCTTTCACTGCCGCAGTGCTCGGGGGTATCGGCTCGCTGCCCGGGGCGATGCTCGGCGGGATCATCCTCGGCATCTCCGAGTCGCTGTTCTCCGGCTTGATCAACTCCGACTACAAAGACGTGTTCAGTTTCTCGCTGCTGGTGCTGATCCTGATCTTCCGTCCCCAAGGCCTGCTGGGTCGCCCACTCGTGGCGAAGGTGTAAGTATGTCTGCTGCCAATAAACCGATCGATATCAAGAAAAGCGTCATCGACGCCGTGCTCGCCGGGCTGATCTCGCTGATCGTGTTCGGCCCCATCGTGGGCGTGGTGCTCGATGGCTACAGCTTCAACCTGGAACCGACCCGGGTCGCCTGGCTGGTGGCTATTGTGATGGCCGGTCGCCTGGCCATGAGCCTGTTCCTGCAGACCCCGAAGGGCTTGAAGATTCTCCAGGGGTTCGAAAGCACAGGCTCCGGCGTGCACGTGCTGGCGCCGGACTACAAGTCGCGGCTGCGCTGGATCATCCCGGCGTTGATCGTGATCGCCATCGTGTTCCCCTTCTTCGCCAACAAGTACCTGCTGACGGTGGTGATCCTCGGCCTGATCTACGTGCTGCTGGGCCTGGGGCTGAACATCGTGGTGGGGCTGGCCGGGCTGCTGGACCTGGGCTACGTGGCGTTCTACGCCATCGGTGCCTATGGCCTGGCCCTGGGTTACCAGTACCTGGGCCTGGGCTTCTGGAGCGTGCTGCCCCTGGCGGCCATCGCTGCTGCGCTGGCGGGGTGCATATTGGGTTTCCCGGTGCTGCGAATGCACGGCGACTACCTGGCCATCGTGACCCTGGGTTTTGGCGAGATCATCCGCCTGGTACTCAACAACTGGCTGTCCTTCACCGGCGGCCCCAATGGCATGCCGGTACCGTCGCCAACCTTCCTGGGCCTGGAGTTCGGCCGCAAGGCCAAGGACGGCGGGGTGCCGTTCCACGAATTCTTCGGCATGGACTACAACCCCAACCTGAAATTCCTGTTCATCTACATCGTGCTGTTTCTGGTGGTGCTGCTGGTGCTCTACATCAAGCACCGGCTGACCCGCATGCCGGTCGGCCGGGCCTGGGAAGCCCTGCGTGAGGACGAGATCGCCTGCCGCGCCATGGGCCTGAACCATGTGCTGGTGAAACTCTCGGCCTTTACCATCGGGGCCTCCACTGCCGGCCTGGCCGGGGTGTTCTTCGCCAGCTACCAGGGCTTCGTCAACCCCTCGTCCTTCACCTTCTTCGAGTCGGCGCTGATCCTTGCCATCGTGGTGCTGGGGGGCATGGGTTCCACCGTGGGGGTGGTGATCGCCGCCTTCGTGCTCACCGTGGCGCCGGAGTTGCTGCGCAGCTTCTCCGAATACCGGGTGCTGCTGTTCGGCATCCTCATGGTGTTGATGATGATCTGGCGCCCGCGTGGCCTGATCCGCATCAGCCGCACAGGGGTGACCCCGCGCAAAGGCGTTTTGACCCAGAGGAGCGCGCCATGAGCGAATACATTCTTTCGGTCGAGAACCTGATGATGCACTTTGGTGGCATCAAGGCCCTCAGTGACGTCAGCCTCAAGGTCAAGCGCAACTCGATCTTCGCCCTGATCGGTCCCAACGGTGCCGGCAAGACCACGGTGTTCAACTGCCTGACCGGTTTCTACAAGGCGTCCGGCGGGCGCATCGCACTCGATACCCGGGGCCGGCAAACCGACGTCATCAAGCTGCTGGGCGAGCCGTTTCGGGCCAGCGACTTCGTGTCGCCCAAAAGCTTCATGAGCCGCCTGTACTACAAGATGTTCGGCGGCACCCACCTGGTGAACCGCGCCGGCCTGGCGCGAACCTTCCAGAACATCCGGCTGTTTCGGGAAATGTCGGTGGTGGAGAACCTGCTGGTGGCCCAGCACATGTGGGTCAACCGCAACCTGCTGGCAGGCGTGCTCAATACCAAGGGGTATCGCCAGGCAGAAAGCGACGCCCTGGACCAGGCCTTCTACTGGCTGGAAGTGGTGGACCTGGTGGACTGCGCCAACCGCCTGGCTGGCGAACTGTCCTACGGCCAGCAGCGCCGCCTGGAGATCGCCCGGGCCATGTGCACGCGGCCGCAGATCATCTGCCTCGACGAACCGGCCGCCGGCCTCAACCCGCAGGAAACCGAGGCGCTGAGCGCGATGATCCGGCTGCTGCGCGACGAGCACGATCTGACCGTGGTGCTGATCGAACATGACATGGGCATGGTGATGAGCATTTCCGACCACATCGTGGTGCTCGACCACGGCAATGTGATCGCCGAAGGCGGGCCGGAGGCGATCCGCAACGACCCGAAAGTGATCGCCGCCTACCTGGGTGCCGACGAAGAGGAACTGGCATGACTCAACCGATCCTCGAGCTCAAGGACCTGGACGTGTACTACGGGCCGATCCAGGCCCTGAAGAAGGTCTCGCTGCACATCAACGAAGGGGAAACCGTGAGCCTGATCGGCTCCAACGGGGCCGGCAAGTCGACCCTGCTGATGTCGATCTTCGGCCAGCCCCGGGCCGAGTCAGGGCAGATCCTCTATCGCGGTGTGGACATCACCCACAAGTCGTCCCACTACATCGCCTCCAACGGCATCGCCCAGTCCCCGGAAGGGCGCCGGGTATTCCCCGACATGACCGTGGAGGAGAACCTGCTGATGGGCACCATTCCCATCGGTGACCAGTACGCCAGCGAAGACATGCAGCGCATGTTCGAGCTGTTCCCCAGGCTCAAGGAACGGCGTACTCAACGGGCCATGACCATGTCCGGCGGCGAGCAGCAGATGCTGGCCATCGCCCGGGCGCTGATGAGCCGGCCCAAGCTGTTGCTGCTGGACGAGCCGAGCCTGGGCCTGGCGCCGATCGTGGTGAAGCAGATCTTCTCCACCTTGCGGGAGCTGGCGGCCACCGGCATGACCATCTTCCTGGTGGAGCAGAATGCCAACCACGCCCTCAAGCTGTCCGACCGCGCCTACGTGATGGTCAATGGCGAGATCCGCCTGAGCGGCACAGGCAAGGAACTGCTGGTCAACGAGGAGGTGCGTAACGCTTACCTGGGCGGCCACTGATTGCACCGTGGATGGAAAGGCCCTGTCGGTTCGCGTCGGCGGGGCTTTTTTATCCACACCCGTACACTCGGCTCCGGATTGAGGCCTGGTGATACGTCGGTGCAAGCGTGCGTCCGACAATTGTGGAAAACATCCTGGACAAGCTGTCAAAACGCGGCATAAAGACGCCGCAAATAGTTGTTTTTCCACCGTTTTGATTTGTCCCCGTTTGCTGTGGAGCGGGCTGTGGGTAACGTGGGAGTAGCTGGCTGGAAGCCTTTGAATACGTGGCCTGCAAGCAATTGGTTGTTTTTTGATCATGGATTTTTGCCTAACTTGAGGCCGCTTTTGTCAACCTTTTTATTGTCGCAGCAAGCAGCTGCCGCAGCCCTGGATAAAGCTGTGGATAAGTCTGTGACTAAACTCTGGAAAGAGCGCCCCGGGCAGCGTAATTGCTGGCCTCTGGCCTTATGGTGTTTGACCGTCCGGTCATCTTTTCTGCACGTGACGGCACGGACTGCCGGCCCAGGTCAAGCAAAAAACTTTGCCCGCGGCTGCCCACGCCTTGTGGATAGCGGTCTCGCGTGATTCGCAGTTGCCCCCAAAGACTGTGGACCGGCCTGTGGATAAGGTGCGTGCACCTGGCTACAGCCCGCGCAGGCCGTGGTTATGCTGCATGTGAACATTTTTTGTACAGCCTTCTCGGAGGAGCGCCTGTCATTGCCGGTTGCTCTCGCACAGGATGGGCAGGGCAAAGGTCTGGTTGCCGCCCGGGGCTGGCCCGGGCATGCTGCGAAACGTTTTTTATCAACCTGCCAGCCCGCCCCCAGCAAGGAGAACACCATGACTTCCACTCTGTTCATCACCGGCGCGACTTCCGGTTTTGGTGAAGCCTGTGCCCGGCGTTTTGCCGAGGCCGGCTGGTCGCTGGTGCTGACCGGCCGTCGCCAGGATCGTCTCGACGCCCTGTGCGCGGAGCTCTCCAGGCAGACCGAAGTCCACGGCCTGGTCCTTGACGTCCGGGACCGCAAGGCCATGGAAGAGGCCATCGCCAATCTGCCGCCATCCTTCGCCAAGCTGCGCGGCCTGATCAACAACGCCGGCCTGGCCCTGGGCGCGGACCCTGCGCCCCAGTGCGCACTGGACGATTGGGACACCATGGTGGACACCAACATCAAGGGCCTGATGTACAGCACCCGTCTGTTGCTGCCCCGCCTGATCGCCCATGGCCGTGGTGCCGGGATCGTCAATCTCGGATCCGTCGCGGGCAACTATCCGTATCCGGGCAGCCACGTGTATGGCGGCACCAAGGCTTTCGTCAAACAGTTCTCCCTGAGCCTGCGTTGCGACCTGCAGGGCACCGGCGTGCGGGTGACCAACATCGAGCCGGGCCTGTGCGAGAGCGAGTTCTCGCTGGTGCGCTTCAATGGCGACCAGGCCCGCTATGACGCGACTTACGCCGGTGCCGAGCCGATCCAGCCCCAGGACATCGCCGACACCATATTCTGGGTCATGAACACCCCGGCCCACGTCAACATCAACAGCCTGGAACTGATGCCGGTCAGCCAGTCCTGGGCCGGCTTCGCCATCGATCGCAACGCCAAGGCCTGATCCGTCAATCGGTAGCCGGCGCCAGTCCCTCCGCGGGCAGCGCGCCGTACTCCTGTAGATACCGTCTTGCCCGTTACCGGGCAAGCGCCAATTTCGGGTCATAAGGATGACCCGATTTGAGCACGCCAAACACGATATGCAGCATCTTGCGCATCACCGCGCAGACGATCTGTTTGCCCGCTTTACCTTTGGCCCGCAGGCGCTCTTTCATCGCCATGAGCGGCTCACTCATGTTCATGGCGGTGATGCCGGGCAAGTACAACGCTCGGCGGATACGCCCCGAACCAGCCTTGCTGATCAGCGTGCGGCCCTTGAATTTGCCGGATTCGGCCAGCTGTGGATTCAACCCCGCAAACGAGACCACGGCCCGGGCGCTACGAAACTCCTTGAGATCGCCCAGTTCGGCCAGGATCACTGACGCGGTCTTCTCGCCAATACCGTCGATGCTTAACAGGAGATCCCGCTTGCCCCGTAAGTCGGGATCATCGTCGACATGCTGCTTGATCATCTGGCGGGTCTGGGCGATGTCCTTTTCGATGTGGATGATGTGCGACTGGATCGATTCCTGAACCACCGTATCCGCCACTTCCTGGCGATTACGTTCCATCTGCAGCATCTCCTGCAGGTCGTCCAGGCGTCGCAGCAGGACCCGTAGCCGGCGGATCGCCACAGGCTCCGGTGCCCACGGCATCAAGGGCGACTCGTGCTTGGCCTGGGCAAAGGCGGCCAGCAGCTTGGCGTCCACCTTGTCGGTCTTGTAGTTGATTCCTTCGCTTTTCTTGAAGTAATGGACCCGGGCCGGGTTGACCACGATGACCTCGTAACCCTGGTGGTAGAGGTGCTCTGCCAGGGCTTCGTGATAAACGCTGGTGGCTTCCATGACAACCCTGGCGCTGGGTTGCGCATGCAACTTGAGCCACTGGTCGAGCTGGGCGAAGCCTTCGGCTTTGTTGGGAATCTTGCCGCGTGTGCGGTACTTGCCATTGGGCAGAGGGGTGGCGACATCGAATGTGTTCTTGGCGATATCGATCCCGATTACGTTAGACATATTCTCCTCCTCGGATGCGCAGGTTAAGGATCATCCGTCACTCGGTCTCAGCCTTGTTGATGCGAGCTACCATGCGATGCAGGGCCCAGGATACCGTTCGGACTTAGCGAGTGAGGTTGAAGAGGAGGAGCTCAATCTACAGTGCAAGCTCAAGGCCTTAGCCGCTGCCCGGCTTCATTCCTCTTCCTCGATGATCAGTCGAGAACTATCGCGTGTGTAGACGCGATAGTCGAGATACAAGCCGCTGCTGGACTGGCGAAGCTGCGCCAAGGTCCGCAGGACCTTCCTGGGCGCTCAAGACCACGTCCTTTTCGACAGCCGTTATCCACAGCTTCGTAGTGAAGCCGGTCGTACTCGGAAATACATGAGCTGATTCGTTTCAGCTTGTCGAACCCGAGGCGCGCTAGAATTCCTCCCCTAAATTTGTATTGCCGCCGTCATCGAGGCGGTGTTTTCCAAGTTCCGTGGGAGGAATCGTGAGTAACCGAGGTGAGCAGGCCCTGCTCAAACAATCGACCGTACTGATGTTCGTCGTGGCGATCGCCGGTATCGTCACGGGTTTTGTTTCTGGCGCCCAATCCATCCTGTTCGATGGTTTCTTTTCCCTGATCGCTACCTTCATCAAGGTCCTGATGCTGATCACGGCCAGGCTGCTGACCAAACCGGGCAACCAGCGCTTCCAGTTCGGCTTCTGGCACCTGGAGCCCATGGTGTTGCTGATCGAGGGCAGCTTCCTGCTGCTGATCGCCATCTATGCCTTTCTCAATGGGGTGTTCGGCATCATCAACGGCGGCCGAGAGATCGAACTGGGCCTGGTGATCGTCTATGCCGCGGTGTTCACCGTGGTTGAGTTCGCCTACTTCTTCTACGTGCGTCATCGCAACCGCAAGCTCAAGTCGTCGCTGATCCAGTTCGACAACATCAGCTGGCTGGTGGACGCCATGCTGTCGGTGGGGCTGCTGGTGAGTTTTGTCAGCGCGCTGCTGCTCAAGCACTACGGGCATGGCCAGTGGGCCGTCTATGTCGATCCGCTGATCCTGATCGTGCTGGCCCTGAGCATGCTGGCGCCAGCCCTGAAGATCCTGCGTCCGGCCTTGCGCGAGGTACTTGGCATTGCCCCGGACCAGCTGGACGAGACCGTGCGCGAGGTCATGGAGCGGGCCAAGGCCACCCATGGGTTCGATGACTATGTCAGCTACGTGCAGAAGCACGGCCGGGCGCGCTTCATCGAGATTCACGTGGTGCTGCCAGTGGACTACCCGCTGGGCAATGTGGCGATCCTGGATCGCCTGCGCGAAGATATTTCCAGCCAGTTGGGCGGGGCCGATGCCACTCGCTGGCTGACCATCAGCTTCACCGGGGATCGCAAATGGATTGCCTGACCGGCTCGCAGGCCAGGCAGGGCCTTCAGCTGAAGTAGCTCGCCAGCCCGTGATAACAGGTGGCCAGATGGTAAGGCGTGGTCGAGGGCATGTCCCGGCGGCTGACCGCGCCGCTTGCGTCCAGGCACTCATGCCAGCCGCCAGCATGCAGGAAGTTGTCGTGCAATACCTGCAGCTGGCGCGCCAGGGACGCCTGGCCATCCGGGCGCAGGGTCAGGGCGCGCAGGTATTCGGCCTGGGCCCAGATGCGCTGGGTGGCATCCTTGGGCGGCATGTGGGGTGGCAGTTCGAGCATGGCGCATACCGCGCCGCTCTGTGGATCCACACCCAGTTGTTCGGTAAAGGCGAATGCCCGCTCCAGGGAGGCATGCAGGGCACTGTCACGCAGCAGCGGTGACGAGGCGAGCAGGAAATACCATTCGAACTGGTGCCCCGGCTCGAACCAGTTATCCACAGCCCCGAGGGGTTTCTCCATCATCACGCCATGCTGCGGCTCGATGAAGTGTCGCTGCATGGCCTGGCACAGCTCGAGCAGTGCCGCTTGCACCGATGCATCGTCCCGGGCTGCCAGGGTGGCGAGGAAGGCTTCGGCCAGGTGCATCGATGGGTTCTGCAGGGGGCCTGTGCCCAGCAGCGCCCAGTTCTCGTCGAGGCAGGCTTCGTAGAGACCGTCGCCCTGGGCAAAGCGCCGGGCCACGACTTCCAGGGCCGCGTTGAGGGCCGACTCCACCAGCGGTTCGCGGACCTTGGCCCAGTAATGGGCACAGGCGAACACGATGAAGGCGTGGGTGTAGAGATCCTTGCGCCGATCCAGCGGTGCCCCTGCCGGATCGATGCTGTAGAACCACCCGCCATGCTCGGCATCATGGAAATGCCGTTGCAGGGAACGGAACAACGCGGCGGCGCGCGCCTCGGCGTAGGGAGCGGAGGCATCGCCGATCAGTTGGGAAAACACATACAGCTGTCGGGCGCAGGCCATGGCCCGATAGCGCTGTGCCGGCAGCGGTCGATGTTCGCCATCCAGCGCCTCGAAGGGCAGTGCCAGTTGCGGGTTCCAGCCCGGCCCCAGCCACAGGGGGACGACCACCTCATGGAAATGCTGGTGCACGGCCTGGAACACAGCATTGGAGTCTGGTGAGGGGGTGGGGCGGGATACATCGAGCATTGGCTGGCGTCTTCTAACGGCAGGTTTGAATGTGCGACATGGTAGCAGAGAAGGCTGTGCCTATTGCCCCTGCGTCGCAGCCGCGCGGAGCGGCTGGCGCAGGAGAGCCGTTCAACCGGCCAGCAGCCACACACCGGCGGCGGCAGAGGCTGCGCCCGCCATGCGCACCAGGGGCGCGGCGGCCTGGGGCAGCATGCGGACCACGGCATAACCGGCAGTGTGCAGGGCGGCGGTGGCAGCAACGAACCCGGCGGCATAGGCCCAGGGGCTGGACATCTCCGGCAGTTCCAGGCCGTGGGCCACGCCGTGGAACAAGGCGAACAGCGCGGTCGCCGTCATGGCCAGCGGCAGCGGCGGACGCACCGCGAGGGCCACTGCCAGGCCCAGGGCCAGCACCGAGGCCGCAATGCCGCTCTCTAGCGCCGGCAATTCCAGGCCGGCAAAGCCCAGCAGGCCGCCCACCAGCATGGTGCCGACGAAAGTGCAGGGCAGCGCCCAGCGTGCTGCGCCTTGCTGCTGGGCGGCCCACAAGCCCACGGCTACCATCGCCAGCAGGTGATCGAGGCCGCCGATGGGATGGCTGATCCCGGCCACCAGGCCGTTGTCGCCGTGGCCGGGATGGGCCAGGGCCAGTGTGGGAGCCAGCAGCAGGGCCAGGGCCCCGAGGATGCGTTTGAAGGTCATGGGTCGCTGTCCTTTTCGAGTGTCGAGGTTGGGCTCAGGCTGCGCTCAGCAGGCCCTGGCGTTCGATGAAGGCGATGATGTCCGCCAGGCCCTGGCCGGTCTTCTGGTTGCTGAACACAAAGGGCTTGTCGCCGCGCATGCGCTGGGTGTCGCTGTTCATCAGGTCCAGGGAGGCGCCGACCAGCGGTGCCAGGTCGATCTTGTTGATCACCAGCAGGTCGGATTTGCAGATGCCCGGGCCGCCCTTGCGGGGCAGCTTGTCGCCAGCCGAGACATCGATCACATAGAGGGTGAGGTCCGAGAGTTCAGGGCTGAAGGTGGCGGACAAGTTGTCGCCGCCGGACTCCACCAGGATCAGGTCCAGCCCCGGGAAGCGTCGATTCAACTGATCCACGGCCTCCAGATTGATCGAGGCGTCCTCGCGTATGGCCGTGTGCGGGCAGCCGCCGGTCTCCACGCCAATGATTCGCTCCGGTGCCAGGGCCTGGTTGCGTACCAGGAAGTCGGCGTCTTCGCGGGTGTAGATGTCGTTGGTCACTACCGCCAGGTTGTAGCGGTCGCGCAGGGCCAGGCACAGGGCCAGGGTCAGGGCGGTCTTGCCGGAGCCCACCGGGCCGCCGATGCCAACGCGCAAGGGTTGTGTGTTCATGTGCTTCTCCAAAATGAGGGGCCCTTAGGAACGAAACAGTCGGCTGTACTGGCGCTCATGGGCCATGCTCGCCAGGGACAGGCCGAAGGCGGCGCTGCCGTAGTGGTCGGGATCGAGGGTGACGGCGGAATGCTGGGCTTGTTGCAGCAACGGCAGCAGTTGGCTGGTCAGGCGCTGGGCGGCTTGCTGGCCAAGTGGCAGGGTCTTCATCAGCACGGTCAGCTGGTTCTCCAGCCAGCTCCAGAGCCACGCCGCCAGGGCGTCCTCGGGACTGATCTGCCAGGCACGGGCTGCCAGGGCCCAGCCCAGGGCCAGGTGTGGTTCTTCTTGTCGCGCCAGCACCTGACGGGCACCGGCATCCAGTTCCGGCAGGCCTTCGAGCAATTGCTTGAGGGAGTACCCCATTTGCCGGCTCTCCAGGTACAGCTCGCGAGTTTCGCGGCTGGCGCGATGCTCGTCGCACAGCAGGTGCAGGCGCTCCCAGTCCTGCTCGGCCGCAGACCGGCAATGGGCCCATAACAGCGGGGCCTCGAAGCGCGCCAGATTGAGCAGCAACTGATCGCCGATCCAGCGTCGGGCACTCTCCGGATCCTGGACCCGCTGCTGCTCCACCGCCATCTCCAGGCCCTGGGAATAGCTGTAGCCGCCAATTGGCAGTTGGGGGCTGGCCAGGCGCAGCAGGGCCCAGGCCGGGTTCATGAGCGAACGCCGAACTGGTGCAGACGCGGCGGGTAGTTGAAGTCTTCGTCGCTGTGGCGCGAATGATGGTGGCCGCCGCCATAGGCGCCATGCTCGGGTTGGAAAGGGGCTTGGAGGGTGCTGGTACTGGCCCCCAGTTGCTCGAGCATGGCCTTGAGCACGTAGTCGTCCAGCAGCCGTAGCCAGCCGTCACCGATTTGCAAGGCCACATGGCGGTTACCCAGGTGATAAGCGGCGCGAGTCAGTTCCAGGGCATTGCCGCAGGTGACATGCAGCAGGGGCTCGGGGCGAGCGCAGACCCTGACGATGCGGCCGTCCTCGGCGACCAGGAACTCGCCATCATGCAGGGGGGGCTGGCCCCGTTCGAGGAACAGACCGACGTCTTCGCCCTCGGCGCTGAAACAGCGCAGGCGACTTTTGCTGCGCGCCTCGTAGGTCAGGTGCAGTTCTACGGACCAGGTGGCCTGTGGGGCGGTTCGGCGGTGGATCACCAGCATCGGAAAGCTTCCAGCCATGAGCGATGCACAAGCCAGAGCAAGGGCCTTGCCAATCGCCCGCAAGAAAGGAAAAACCCCTGTAACTGCGCCTGGAAAAGGGGTACCTCTTGTTGCATCTTGTTACAAATTAATGCGTCGAGCTGATTTATAGCACTGACTTGGTGCGCTGCAAATGTTTTTGCCGCAAACCGGTGCCCGTCTGGCGGGCAGGTGCAAAGACCCGCTGCAGAGCGGACGCAGGTGGCTTGGCAAGGCTGGGGGGAGGGTTACTCGGTGCTGCCCAAGCCGTTCCAGTGCTTGAGCCCAATGAACACGAAGCGCAGTTGCTGGGTGATCTTCGCCTGGGGTGTGAGGTGTTCGGGCAGGGCCTGGACGGGTGGGTCGATAATGTCCGGCAGGGTGGCGAACACGCTCTTGACGACCAGGTCGGCCATGACGCTGAAGTCGGCGGCATTGAGGTGCTGTAGCTTGGGCATCAGTGCCAGGTCGGCGGCCAGGTCCGAGCTGATGTTTTCCCGCAGGCTGGCGATGGCCTGGCGCACCGACAGCGAGCCACCATATTGTTCGCGAGCAAGAAACAGGAACTGCACGCGCTTGGCTTCCACCACGTCAAGGAAGATGCGCACAGAAGCATCGATGATGCCGCCCATGACGAACTCGTTATGACGGACCAGGCGGAGGGTTTCGCGGAAGGTCTGGCCTACCTCGCTGACCAGTTCCAGGCCCAGTTGGTCCATGTCACTGAAGTGTCGGTAGAACCCGGTGGGCACGATGCCGGCGGCTTTTGCCACCTCCCGCAGGCTCAGGCTGCCAAAGCCGCGGCCACCTTCCATCAGATGCCGTGCAGCATCCATCAGGGCATTGCGGGTCTGTTGCTTCTGTTCGGCGCGGGGCAGCATCTGAAGGGCAATTCTTTGCTCAAGGTGAGCGACGCACTCTAGCAAATCAACTTTGCTCGAGTCGAACTGGCATCAAGCCAGTGCAGGCAAGGGGGAAAGTCTAGCCCCCTGAAAAGTCAAAGCCCGATCCAGGGACCGGGCTTTTTTCTGGGCCAGCATGGCCTCAGCTCGCAGCTTGGTGGCGTTCTGCCAGGCGATCGGCACCGCCTTCGGCAACAGTCTGGCCCTGTGGGGTGCGGCTGTAGCCATCTTCGACCAGGCCTTTCTCTTCCAGGCGATCACGGCCGCCTTCGGCTACGGTCTGGCCTTGTGGAGTGCGGCTGTAGCCATCTTCGACCAGGCCTTTCTCTTCGAGGCGATCACGGCCGCCTTCGGCTACGGTCTGGCCCTGTGGAGTGCGGCTGTAGCCGTCTTCGACCAGGCCTTTCTCTTCCAGGCGATCGCGACCGCGTTCGGCTACGTTTTGACCTTGTGGAGTACGGTCGTAGCCATCTTCGGCGACTTTCTGGCCTTGTGGGGTGCGATCATAACCATCGGCGGCGACTTTGTTGCGTTCGATCAGGCGATCCGAGCCACCTTCGGCCAGGGTCTGGGTGAACACGCTGCTATGGCTGGCCTGGACCTGTGGAGTGGCTTGCTCGGCAGCAGGCAGGGCGAAGGCGTTGGCGGCCAGGATGGATAAAGTCAGGCTCAACAGGATGTGGCGTTTCATGAGGGGGTGCTCCTTGGGAGGGCGAAAAATTGGGTACGGAGCTAATGTTACCGCCACAAAATCGATATAAAAGTTCATAAACACAATGATGATAATCAACGGAATTGATTGTTTGCCGCTGGGGCTCTAGCCCGGGCTTCCTGGCTTCTGGGGGCGTGCACTGCGGTGGGTAGTTTCGACTCACTCATGCTCCATGGAAGGGCGGAAGTCGGTAACACAAGGCTGTCCAAGTGGGCAGCAATGACGGGTTTTTCGCTAGGTCGGCCTTTCCGATCAAACCTGTGGGCGCTTTGCCAGTCCTAGTTTCACAGCCGGTGGTTTTGCGCCGGTTTTTCATCGATGCGTCGTGGTTCGACGCTCAGTTGTCTTAAGGAGCCTCGTGCAATGATGCGCACTCGTAAAATTCTCGCCTGGACCTCGTTCGGTCTGATCCTGCTGCTGGCCGTGCTGGTACTGGTGATTGCCTTTTTCGACTGGAACCGGATCAAGCCAACCCTCAATGCCAAGGTGTCCGAGGAGCTGCATCGGCCGTTCGCGATCAATGGCGACTTGTCAGTCGTCTGGCAGCGCGAGCCCGACGAGGGCGGCTGGCGGGCCTGGGTGCCCTGGCCCCACGTGGTGGCCCAGGACCTGACCCTGGGCAACCCGGACTGGTCCAAGGCACCGCAGATGGCCAGCCTCAAGCGGGTTGAACTGCGGATCTCGCCCCTGGCCCTGCTGGCGCAGCGGGTGAGCATTCCGCGCATCGACCTCACCGAGCCGGACGCCGCGTTGCAGCGCCTGGCGGACGGTCGCGCCAACTGGACCTTCACGTTCGATCCCAAGGACCCCGACGCCGAGCCTTCCAACTGGACGGTGGACATTGGCGCCATCGGCTTCGACAAGGGCCACGTGACCCTGGATGACCGAAGCCTCAAGACCCAGCTGGACCTGCAGGTGGAATTGCTTGGCAAGCCGATCCCGTTCAGCGACATCGTCGGCGAGAGCGAGGCGAAAAAGGTCGCCGAGAAAGGCGCCGAACCCCAGGCCTATGCCTTTGCCCTCAAGGTCAAGGGCCAGTACCACGGGCAGAAGCTCGCCGGCACCGGCAAGATCGGTGGCCTGCTGGCCTTGCAGGACGCCCGCAAGCCGTTTCCGCTGCAGGCCCAGGCTCAGATCGGCGACACCAAGGTGGAGCTGCGGGGCAGCCTGACCGATCCGCTGAACCTGGGCGCCCTGGACCTGCGCCTGAAACTGGCGGGCACCAGCCTGGGCAATCTCTATCCGCTGACCGGGGTGACCCTGCCGGACTCGCCGCCGTATTCCACCGATGGCCACTTGACTGCCAAGCTGCATGATCCAGCGGGCGCGACCTTCAGCTACCGGGACTTCAACGGCAAGATCGGCGACAGCGACATCCACGGCAACCTGACCTACGTGGCCAGCCAGCCACGGCCCAAGCTCAGTGGCGCGCTGGTGTCCAACCAGCTGTTGATGAGCGATCTGGCGCCGCTGATCGGCGCCGACTCCAATGCCCAGCAGAAGGCTCGGGGAGGCGACAGCAAGCAGCCGGCGGACAGGGTGCTGCCCGTGGAAGAGTTTCGTACCGAGCGCTGGCGCGACATGGACGCCGACGTGGAATTCACCGGCAAGCGCATCGTCCACAGCGCCGAGTTGCCGTTCACCGATCTCTACACCCACCTGGTGCTCAACGATGGCCAGCTCAGCCTGGAGCCCCTGCGTTTTGGCGTGGCCGGCGGCAAGCTCGATGCCCAGGTGCGCCTCAATGGCCACACCTCGCCCATGGAAGGACGAGCCCGGCTGACGGCGCGCAACTTCAAGCTCAAGCAACTGTTCCCGACCTTCGAACCGATGAAGACCAGCTTTGGCGAGCTCAATGGCGACGCCGATATCGCCGGGCGCGGCAACTCGGTGGCGGCCCTGCTGGGCAGTGCCAACGGCGATCTGAAGATGCTGATCAACGATGGCGCCATCAGTCGCAGCCTGATGGAGATCGCCGGGCTCAACGTCGGCAATTATGTGGTCGGCAAACTGTTCGGCGACAAGGACGTGAAGATCAACTGCGCGGCCGCCGACTTCGACATCAAGACCGGCCTGGCCACCTCGCGGCTGTTCGTCTTCGACACCGAGAACGCCATCATCTACATCGATGGCACTGCCAACATGGCCACCGAGCAACTTGACCTGACCATCACCCCCGAGTCCAAGGGCCTGCGGCTGTTCTCACTGCGTTCGCCGCTCTATGTGCAGGGCAAGTTCATCAAGCCCAGTGCCGGGGTCAAGGCTGTGCCCCTGGTGCTGCGCGGTGCCGGGATGGTGGCGCTGGGGGTGATTGCCGGTCCGGCGGCGGGCTTGCTGGCACTGGTGGCGCCCAGCGGCGACGAGCCCAACCAGTGCGCGCCGCTGCTGCAGCAGATGCGCTCGGGCAAGGCACCGGTGACCGTGAAACCGACAAGGTAAGAGGCTGTTCACAAGCGTCTGCTCCTGCGTAGGCAGGAGCAGACGTGGGGAAGGGTGTTACAGGTCGTTGAGAATGTCCGCCATGTCGTCGGCGTGTTCTTCTTCCTGGGCCAGGATCTCTTCGAACAAGCGGCGGGTGGTCGGGTCCTTGTCACCGATGAAGCGGATGATCTCGCGGTAGCTGTCGATGGCGATCCGCTCGGCCACCAGGTCTTCGTAGACCATTTCCTTCAACGTATCGCCGGCCACGTACTGGGCATGGGAGTGCTTGGACAGCAGGTCGGGGTCGAACTCCGGCTCGCCGCCAAGCTGGACGATGCGTTCGGCCAGCTTGTCGGCATGCTCGGCTTCCTGGGTGGCATGTTCGAGGAACTCATCGGCCGCGACGCTGGCCTTGAGGCCGCTGGCCATGAAGTAGTGGCGCTTGTAGCGCAAAACGCAGACCAGTTCGGTGGCCAGCGATTCATTGAGCAGGCGTAGTACCTGTTCGCGATCGGCGCTGTAGCCCTCGGTCACTGCGCCATTCTCCACATGACTGCGGGCCCGTTCGCGCAGGGTGTTCACATCAGACAACTGCATGTCGCTCATCTCGATCTCCTGGAGGCTGATCCGATTGACGCCAGGCTCTGCCGGCCCGGTCGCTACCTAAGGTGTGAGTTGCGCGGCGGGCAAAAAGTTTTATCGAATGTGCCAGGTGGCAAGGCAATGGATCGTCAACTGCGCCCCGGCAGTGGATGCCCGTCCAGCAGCGCCTCCTGCTGCAGCCACTGGAGGAAGGCCCGAACCGGCGGATGCCGCTCGCGCCCGGGAACGCACAGGGCGCTGTAGCCCGAGCCGGCGACCTGGATCTGCGGCCGGTAAGCCTGCAACAGGCCGCTGGCCACGCTTTGCGATACCAGGATATTGCTGGCCAGTACCAGGCCCTGGCCGGCGATGGCTGCCTGCAGGGCGTATTGCTCTTCGTCGTAGGAACGTACCCGTGATGGGTCATCGAGCCAGCTTTCCCCGGCCTGGGCGCACCAGGCCTGCCAACCATCGGCATACAGCCTGGAATTGCGCCAGTGCACACTGATCAAGGCCGGCCGTTGCTGGCTGGCCAGCGCCACCTGCTGCGGTGCGCCATAGACCGCGAAACGCTCGTCGAACAGGCACAGGCCATGCAGGTTCAGGTAGCTGTCCTGGCTGTAGCGGATCGCCACATCGATGCTGGCGTCCTGTTGCAGGTCCACCACCTCGCACTGAGTGTCCAGGCGCAGGTTGATGCCCGGATGCCGAGCGTAGAAGCGTCCCAGGCGCGGCACCAGCCACAAGGCGGCGAAGGCGGCGGTGGTGGAGACCGTCAGCTGCGCGTTGCTCGGCGTGGGGCGCAGGGTGTCGACGCTCTGCGCGACGTCCAGCAAGGCACCGTGCACGCTGTGGAACAAGCGATCGCCGGCGCTGGTCAGGCGTACCTGGCGCGGCAGGCGCTCGAACAGCGGCACCCCCAGCCAGTGTTCCAGGCTGCGGATCTGGTGGGAGACCGCCGTTGGCGTCACCGATAGGTCTTCGGCCGCCTCCTTGAAGCTCAACAGGCGCGCTGCGGACTCGAAGGTGCGCAAGGCAGTGAGAGGCAGGTGGGCGAACATTTAACGCTCCATGGCTGAGATGAATTCATCTGAATGGATTTTAATTCGTTTGTTGCCGAATTCCGCTGAATCTAGATTTAGCGCGAAATCGACGGGGCTTCAAGACCGTCGACGTCCTAGCGCATGAGAGAATTAAGATGAATAAAGTTCTTGTAGTTCATGGTAGTCCCCGGGGCGAACGATCCCACAGCCGGCGCCTGGCCGAGTCATTCCTGCAGGCCTGGCAAGTGTCCAACCCACAAGGTCGGTCGACCCGTCGGGAGGTCGGGCGGGGGGCATTGCCCCACATCGGCGAGACATTCATTGCTGCGGCGTTTTATCCAGAGCCCGAGGCCCGGTCATTATCGATGCAGGCCGACCTGGCCTTGAGCGACGAGCTGGTGGACGAGCTGTTCGACCATCAGCGCCTGGTGATCTCGGCGCCCATGTACAACTTCAGCGTGCCCAGCGGGCTCAAGGCCTGGGTTGATCACGTCGTGCGCCTGGGCCTGACCTTCAACACCCAGCTGGATACCGGCGAGGCCTGCTACCAGCCGCTGGTGCAGGGCAAGAAAGTGCTGATCATCACCACTCGTGGCAGTGGCGGCTTTGGCCCGGGAGGCGAGCATGAGGCGCAGAACCATGCCGATCGCTGGTTGCGCACGGCCCTGGGCTTCCTGGGGATCGAGGATGTCACGGTGATCGCGGCCGAAGGCGAGGAGTCGGCGCCCGAGCGGTTCCAGCAGTCTTGCGCCCAGGCCCAGCAGCAACTGCTGGCGCTGGCCCGGCATTTCTGAGGCACGCCCATGGCCTGGGGATTGCTGTTGCTGGCTGCGATCTTCGAGGTCGTGTTCGCCATGGGCATGAAGTACGCCGAAGGTTTCACCCGCCCCTGGCCGTCGCTGCTGACCGTGGCGGCGGCGCTGGGCGGGATCTACTTCCTGACCTTGGCGCTGCGCGAGCTGCCGGTCAGCGTGGCGTACCCGATCTGGACCGCCATCGGCTCACTGGGCACGGTGCTGCTGGGTTTCGCACTGCTGGGAGAGAGCCTGACGCCGGTCAAGCTGATCTCGGTGGGGCTGATCGTGGTGGGAGTGGTCGGCCTCAAGCAAGGGAGCTGAGGGCTGTCATGGGACGGTCGCCAAACTGTCACGAGGACTGACGACGCCCGTGGTTATGGTCTAGCGTTGAGCCTGACCCATCGCCCGCACAAGGATGTCCCCATGTCCCAAGAGCTTGCCACGCGTTATCCCCTGGTGCTGGTGCCTGGCATGCTCGGTTTTGTCCGCCTGCTGCTGTACCCCTACTGGTATGGAATCCTCCCGGCGTTGCGCCAGGGAGGCGCCCAGGTATTTGCGGTACAGGTCTCGCCGCTCAACTCCAGCGAGGTGCGCGGCGAGCAACTGCTGGTGCAGATCCAGCGGATCATGGAGCAGACCGGTGCCGCCCGGGTCAACCTGATCGGCCACAGCCAGGGCGCGCTCACCGCCCGCTATGCGGCGGCCAGGCGTGCGGACTGGGTGGCCTCGGTAACGTCGGTGGCAGGCCCCAACCATGGCTCCGAACTGGCGGACTACCTGCAACGGCACTCGCCGGCGCACAGCTTGCGCGGGCGCATGCTGAGCCTGCTGCTGCGCACAATCTCGGCCTTGATGACCCTGCTGGAAACCGGTTATCGCGGGCCCAGGCTGCCGGCCGACATCCATGCTTCGCACCAGTCGCTGACCACCGAGGGCGTGGCCCTGTTCAATCGCCAGTATCCCCAGGGGTTGCCACCGACCTGGGGCGGGCACGGTGCGCAGGAGGTCGGTGGCGTGCGCTACTACTCCTGGTCTGGCACGTTGCAGCCGGGCAAGACCAATCGCGGCTGGAACCTGCTGGACGGCTCCAGCCGCAGCTGTCGACTGTTCGCCCGGACCTTCGTGCGCGAGGCCGGGCAGTGCGACGGCATGGTGGGGCGCTACAGCTCGCACCTGGGGCTGGTCATCGGCGATGACTACCCTCTGGACCACTTCGACATCGTCAACCAGTCGTTCGGGCTGGTGGGCAAGGGCGCCGAGCCGATCCGCCTGTTCGTCGAACATGCCCGGCGCCTCAAGGCGGCCGGGCTCTGAGCCGGGGCAGTGGTCAGGCTTCGCGCGGCCGCGACCCCAGCACCTGGGTCCAGCGTTCGGACAGCACCACGCCGCCCAGGGTCAAGATCCCGCCCACCAGGTGGAACCAGGCCAGTTGTTCGTGCAGTACCACGGCGGCGATCAGCGCGGTGACCAGCGGCAGCAGGTTGAAGAACAGCGTGGTCCGGCTCGGTCCCAGGCGCACCACCGCCTGCATCCACGCCAGTGGCGCGACCATCGATGCCAGCAGGCAGGCGTAGAGCACCAGGGGAATGTTCTGCAGGGTCGGGCCCACCTTCGGCGAGGCCAGGAACAACGGAAGCAGCACCAGTACCGCCACCAGCACCTGCAGGTACAACAGCACCAGGGGCGGCAGGCGCAGCTGCCATTTCTTCAGCAAGGTGCTGTAGATCGCATAGGCCAGCGTGGCGACCAGCATCATCGCGTCACCCAGGTTGACCCCGTGCTGCAGCAGGCTGGCCAGGCTCCCGGAGGACACCACCACCAGCACCCCGGCGAAGGACAGCACCGCGCCTACCAGGGCCCCGGCGGTCAGGCGCTGGCCCAGGACTGCAATGGCCATGGCCAGGGACATCAGCGGCATCAGCGAAAGGATGATGCCCATGTTGGTGGCCGAGGTCTGGATGGCGGCGAAGTAGGCCAGGCTCTGGTAGACCGCCATGCCCAGCACGCCGAGGATGAAGATCCGCCCCAGGTTCGGGCGGATCTGTGGCCAGTGGCGCCGCACCGGCCCGAGCATGAACGGGGTGAACAGCAAGCCCGCCAGCAGCCAGCGATAGAAACCGATTTCCGCTGGGTTGATCGCGCCCACGGCGAGCTTGTTGACCACGGTATTGCCGGCCCAGATGAAGACGGCCAGTAATGGATAAGCGTATTGCATGGAAACAGCCAGGAAGTGAATGAGGGGTGATTATCCTCCTGTCCGGATCAATGCCTATACTGCGAACCAGACAACCCGCCCTTGCATCCGGACAAGCATGAGCAAAAAGCACATCGACCTCCTGGATTTCCACGGCCTGCCAGCGCCCGTGTACTTCCGTTATGCCGACTTCGCCGCCCACAGCCATGCCCTCGAGCATCGTCACCCCTGGGGCTGCCTGGAGTATTCGGCCCATGGCGTGATGCACATGGAGATCGCCGGCCAGCGCTTCATGTCGCCGCCGCAGTACGCAGTCTGGGTGCCGCCGCACATCGCCCACAGTTTCTACACCAGCCAGCCGATCAACTACCGGGCGGTGCTGCTGGCCCCGGAGCTGTGCCACGACCTGCCGCAGCAAGGCTGTACCTTGAGCATCAGCGAGATCCTCAAGGCGATCCTCAAGGACTTCGCTGCCCGGGACGTGCAGGTCCCCGAGGGCGAGGCCGACCAGCGCCTGGCCCAGGTCCTGCTGGATCAACTGCGCCAGGCCCCGGTGCATGACTGCTTCCTGCCGTACGCCAGCAGCCCTGACTTGCTGCGGGTACTCCAGGCCCTGCAGGCCGAGCCGAGCAACAACCGGCCTCTGGCCTACTGGGCGCAACAGGCCCACGTCAGCGAACGGACCCTGGCCCGGCAGTTTGTCCGCGAGCTGGGCATGAGCTTCGGCGAGTGGCGCCAGCGCCAGCGTTTCCTGGCCGCGATCCAGGCGCTGGAGAGTCCGCGGAGCATCCAGGAGATCGCCTTCGACATGGGCTACAGCACCGCCTCGGCATTCATCGCGATGTTCCAGCGCCAGGCCGGTTGCACACCCGAGCAGTACCGCCGGGCCGGCCTGCAGAACAGGTGAAGGTGTAACAGGCTTTGTCTACACTGCCTGGGAGGCCGTACCCATCGGTGCGGTGACCAGGAGAAAACTCCATGAAGATGTTGCGTATCCCGCTGCTGATGGTGGGCCTGCTGCTTTGCTCCCAGGGCTTTGCCGCCACCGCCCAGCAGAACAAGATGACCACCTGTAACGCCGAAGCCACCACCAAGAGCCTCAAGGGCGACGAACGCAAAGCCTTCATGAGCACCTGCCTCAAGGCCGCCCCGGCTGCCGCTGCGACCCCCACTACCCCCCAGGAAAGAATGAAGTCGTGCAACGCCGACGCCACGGCCAAGGCGCTCAAGGGTGACGCGCGCAAGACCTTCATGAGCGACTGCCTGAAGAAAAAGTGAACCTGGATCGATGAGGGCGAGGTGCCGAGCCACAGCCCATCCTGGCCCTCCTCGATACCTGACGGTTTTTCAGCGAGAAAAAAGGCAATTGTTTCAATTGGATACGTATGTTTCGACCGTTCGTCGGTTTTTATAAGGCTAATCTTATTTACATTTAGACTTTATCCCCTTCGAAAACAGGCGCCTGGATGCGCCATACGGACACGCCCTCGTGTCTGTTTCAAGGGAATGACAGCATGCCGCGTCTTGGCTGGTTAAAGCCTGTTGTAGCGTTTTGTGCTCTATCTGGTTCTTTTGTCGTTGCCGCCGCGCCTTTCCAGACGCCGGGCGACCGCGACCTGATTCGCGATCGGCAGCAGCAATTGTTGCAGGAACAGCAACGGCGCCTCGATGAACTCCAGCAACTGCCTGGCAAGACCCTGCCTGCCGAGCCTGTCCCCCAGCCTGGTGAACAACGCTGCTTCACCATCAGGACAGTGGTCCTCAAGGGCGCTGAGCACCTCAGTGCTGACGACCAGGAGCGTCTGATAGCGCCTTATCGCGACCAATGCCTGTCGGTCGCGCAGATCAACACCCTGCTCAAGGCCATCACCCACCACTACCTGCAACTGGGCTACGTCACCACCCGCGCCTACCTGCCGGCCCAGGAGCTGGCCTCCGGTCAACTGACGATCGTGGTGGTCGAAGGCCGGCTGGAGAGCCTGGACAGTTCTTCCCTGGCCAGCTCCCGGGAGCTGGCCATGGCCTTTCCCGGCACTACTGGCGAGGTGCTGAACCTGCGGGAACTGGAGCAACTGGTAGACCAGCTGACCCGCCTGCCATCGCGCCAGGTCGAGCTGGAACTGGCCCCGGGCGACCAGCTCGGTGACAGTCGCATGGGGCTCAAGGGCCAGCGGCTCAAACCCTGGCGGCTGTCGGCAACCCGCAACAACAACGGTGACAAGAGCACCGGCGAACAGCAGATGGGCCTCGGCCTGGACTGGGACAGCCCGCTCGGGCTGGCGGACCAGTTGAGCCTGCGAGCCAACCAGGACGCAGTCAGTGACCGCTGGCGTCATTCCGACAACCAGAGCCTGTTCTACAGCCTGCCCTGGGGCTGGTGGACCTTCAATTACTCCTACAGCCAGAGCTACTACCGCACCCGCAACGACGCCACGGGTTTCAACTTCGCCATGGACGGCCAGAGCAAGAGCCAGCAGTGGCGGGCCGAGCGCGTGCTGCACCGGGACAACCTCAGCAAGACGGGCATGAGCCTGGGCATCAGCCACCTGCGAACCCGCAACTACATCGACGACAACCTGATCGATGTCTCCAGCAACCGCATCACTGAAAGCCAGCTGGGCTTCAACCACGGACGACGCATCGGCAATGCCCTGGTCAACGCCGACATCGGCTGGCAGCAAGGCATTGGCGCCCTGGATGCCCAGGGCGGCGGCCATCCCCACGGCAGCGAACCGGTGGCCCGCTACAACAAGTACAGCCTGACCCTGAGCTACCTGCAGCCCTTTCGCCTGTGGAACGAAAACTTCAGCTTCGACAGCATGGCCACCGGGCAGCGCAGCGAGGACGTGCTCTTCAGCCCCCAGCGCATCAGCCTGGGTGGCATCAACTCGGTACGCGGCTTCCAGGACCAGACCCTCTCCGGCAACAGCGGCGGCTACTGGCGCAACCAGTTGCGCTGGCGCCGGGCCGTGACCTGGTCGGCGCTGCAGCCCTTCGTCCAGGAGTACGGCCTGGCCTTTGCCTATGACGTCGGGGCGATCAAGGGCGACCGCTACAACAAGGACGCCAAGGGGCGCTTGAGTGGCAACGCCATCGAACTCAGTGCCCGTGGCCAGTACCTGGCTGCGTCGGTCAGTTTCGCCCGCTCCCTGGAGCGGCCGGCAATTATCGAGAGGCGAGAACACCCGGTGTACTTCCGGGTAGACCTGTTCTTCTGACCTTACTCAAACGTTAGTGGATGGATGATTTGCACATGGACGTACGCAAGCCCTTTGCCCAATGCATTGCCTTGTCGCTTTCGGGAATCCTGTTCCTCAACCCGATCGTCAGCGTCGCTGCCGACCTGGCCCTGGACCCGGCCGCCGGCGGCAACGCGTCCATTGGTGCGGCCGGCAACGGCGTGCCGGTGGTCAACATCAATGCAGCCAACGGCAGCGGCTTGTCCCATAACAAGTTCAGCGAGTACAACGTCGGCAGCAACGGCCTGATCCTCAACAACGCCACTGGCGCGACGCAGCACACCCAACTGGGCGGCTACATCCTGGGCAACCCCAACCTGCAGGGCCAGGCGGCGCAGGTCATCCTCAACGAAGTCACCGGCAGCAACCGCAGCAAGCTGGCCGGTTATACCGAGGTCGCCGGCCAGGCGGCCCGGGTCATCGTCGCCAACCCCCATGGCATCACGTGCAATGGCTGCGGCTTCATCAACACCCCACGGGCGACCCTGACCACCGGCAAGCCGGTGATCGAAGGCCAGAGGCTCGACCGGTTCCAGGTCGATGGGGGCGACATCACCATCGAAGGGTCCGGGCTCAATGCCAGCAACATCGACCAGTTCGACCTGATCACTCGCAGCGCCAAGCTCAATGCCAATCTCTACGCCAAGAAACTCAACGTCATCACCGGGCGCAACGACGTCAAGGCCGACGACCTGAGCGTCACGGCCCATGATGGCGACGCCGAGGCCAAGCCGGAGCTGGCCATCGACAGCTCGGCGCTGGGGGGCATGTATGCCGGGGCGATTCGCCTGGTAGGCACGGAGAAGGGCGTGGGCGTGAACATGTCCGGGGACATGGCCGCCAGCACCGGTGACATCCAGATCGACGCCAACGGCAAGGTCACGATGGCCGGCATCAGCGCCAATCAGGCCATTGCCGTGAAGGCCACGGACATCGATCTCAAGGGCAAGGCCTACGCCGGCACCGAGGCGACCTTGCAGGCCAGTGAGCAGGTCCAGGTGCGCACCAGCCTGGCGGCCCGGGACCGGGTAGAAGTGGTGGACGCTGCGCAACTGGTCAACCACGGCATCATCGAGGCCGGCGTCAATGCCGACAACAGTCGCAATGACCACGGCGAGCTCAAGGTGGTCGCCGGCAACCTGGAGAACCGTGGCAACGTCCTGGCCAGCCGCAACCTCGAACTCACGGCGCGCCAGGCCCTGAACAATCAGGGCGGCGTGATCCAGGGCCCCAAGGTCGAGGTCAAGACCGCACGCCTGATCAACCAGGGCGCCGACGCCCGGGTGCTGGCTCAGGCCGAGCTGGTACTCAACACCCCGGCCATCGCCAACTTCGGCGGGCTGATCCGCTTTGGCGACCGGCAGGCCGCGAACCTGACCCTCGATAGCCTGAACAACAACGGCGGCCGCCTGGAAGTGGCCGGCGCCGACCTGACCCTCAACGCCCGCGAAGTGAGCAACCAGAACGGCTCGATGATCGCCGACCAGGTCGACATCAGCGCCGCGCGCCTGGACAACCAGCACGGCCTGATCGGCGCCAGCCAGGGCGATGCGACCTTCACCATCGGCCAGCAGCTCGACAACACGGGCGGCCGTCTCCAGGCCCAGACCCTGCTGAAGACCTCGGGCGGCGAATTGCTCAACCAGGGCGGCAAGCTGCTCGCCGACCAGGTCACGGTGACCGGCAAGCGCCTGGATAACAGCCAGAAGGGCCTGGTCAGCGCCGAGAGCGGCGCGTTGCACCTGGACCTCGAACAAGACCTGGCCAACGCCAGCGGCCAGCTCCAGGCCACCTCGCTGATCGACCTCAAGGCCGCCAGCGTCGACAACCGCAACGGCACCCTGGTCGCTCCACAATTGGTCGTTGCCAGCGCCGGCAAGCTCGACAACCAGGGTGGCACCCTGGATGCCGACCGCCTGGAACTGCACACCACCGATATCGACAACCAGGGCGGGCTGCTGCAAGGCAAGGCCCACTTGCTGCTGGTGGCCCGGGACCTGGCGAACAACCAGGGCCAGGTCATCGGCAATGAAGTGGACGCGACCCTCGACAGCCTTGGCCAGAACCAGGGCGGTGTGGTGAGCGCCGAGACTGGCAAGCTGACGCTGACTGTCGCGCAGCACCTGAACAACGCCCTGGGGCACCTGCAGGCCAAGCGCGGCGACGTCGAGCTCAAGACCGGCGGGCTGACCAACCGTGGGGGCGTGGTCGTGGGCAACCAGGTGCAGGTCATCAGCCATGGCCTGCTGGATAACCGCGGCGGACAACTGGTGGGGGACCGACTGACCGTCGGCGCCCAGCGCCTGGACAACCGTGAAACCGGCCTGCTGGCAGCAGGCAGCGATGGCCTGAGGCTGACCCTCAAGGCCGACGGTGCCACCCAGGGCCAGTTGCTCAACAGCCAGGGTCGCCTGCAAAGCGATGGCCACTTGCAGCTCAACGGCGGCCAGTTGGACAACAGCGCTGGGGTGTTGCTGGGTAACAGCGTCGGGATCGATGCGGCCGGCCTGGACAACAGTGCCAAGGGCGCGGTGGTGGCCAAGGCGGGCGGCGTGGAACTGGACCTGCACAACGGCGTGCTGGACAACCGCGGCGGCACCCTCGATGCCGGTGAGCAGAAGTTGCGGGCCAGCCAGTTGGCGCTTCTCGATAACCAGGGCGGCACCCTCAAGGGCAAGCGCCTGGATGTCCAGGGCACGACCCTGGACAACCGCCAGGGGCAACTGCTGGCGGGCGCCGATGGCTTGAGCCTGGTGGCTGGCAGCCTGAACAACCGCCAGGGACTGATCCTGGCCAAGGACAGCCATGGCGAGATCGCCCTCGGCCAGGGCACCCTCGACAACCAGGGCGGCACCGTACAAGGAGCCTCCGTGGGCGTGACCGCCGGGGTCCTGGACAACAGTGCCCTGAGCGGCAAGGCCGGGCTGATCAGCAGCCAGGCCGGCACGCTCAAGCTAGTGGTGGACCGCCTGACCAACCAGGCCGGCAAGCTCTACGCCAACGGCTTGCTCAACAGCTCCGGGCAGGTCCTGGACAACCGCCAGGGCGGCGAGATCAGTGCGCGGCAGCTGGACCTGAATGCAGCGGCCAACCTCTACAACCAGGGAGGCCTGGTGGAGTCGGCCGGTTCCTTGCTGCTGGTCGGCGGCAGCCTCGACAACAGCGCTGGCGGGCGTGTCCGGGCGCTGGCTGGCGAGCAGAGCCGGATCACCCTGGGGGGTGTCCTGAACAACCAGGGCGGCTCCCTGGCCCTGGGGTCCAGCGCCCTGGCGCTGAGTGCCGGGCAACTGAGCAACATCGGTGGTGGCATCGAGCACGCCGGCACGGGCCTGTTCAAGCTCGACCTGGGTGCGCTATCCGGTTATCAGGGGCGTATCACCGGCCTGGGCCGTGGCGACTGGGACATCGGCGCGGTGGAGCGCAGCGGCCTGATGCAGCTCAACGGCACGCTGGACCTGAGCACCGGCGGCGACCTCACCCTCAATGCCGGCGACCGCATCGCCAGCGCCAGTGGCCTGCGCCTGGGCGCCGCGACCCTGAACAACGCCGGCGAGCTGGCCAGCGACGGCAACCTGACCCTGGACCTGGGCGGCAACCTGAACAACAGCGGCCTGCTGTCGTCCCGGGGCAAGCTGACCGTCGGTGCCGGCGACCTGAACCAGAATGGCGGGCGCATCGCCAGTGGCGGCGATACCGAGCTGAACCTGCGTGGCACCCTGGACAACCTGGGCCGGCTGATTGCCAGCCAGAACCTCTATGCCTCGGCGGCGCAGATCACCAACCGCGGCACCCTGGGCGCCCTGGGGCAACTGCAACTGCGTTCCGCCAACGGCATCACCACCGGCGCCGACACCCTGATCTACAGTGGGGCCGACATGCTCCTGCGGGGCAACAGCCTGAGCAACAGCTACGGTGACATCTACAGTGGCGGCAACCTGAGTTTCGCGGCGCTGAACGGCGGCCGGGCGAGCCTGCTCAGCAACCGCTCCGGGACCATCGAGAGCGAGGGCGACATGACCCTCGACATGGCGACGCTGGAGAACGCCATGGACTGGTACAAGACCCGCCAGAGCCTTGCCAAGCGCTTTATCGAGGTCAATTGCACCGACTGCTCCGGCGGACACCACACCGGTACGTTCATCGTCAACACCACCTACCAGGACGTCATGGACGATCACGCGGCCGCCGCCCGGCTGGTGTCCAACCGCAACCTGACCATCACCGCCGACACGGTGGAGAACAAGCAGAGCCTGATCGCCGCCAACCGCAACACCTCGGTCACGGCCAACAACTTCTATAACCGTGGCCTGACCCTGGACCAGCGGATCGAGACCAACACCTACTACTTGCTGGGGGTGAAAAAAGGCTCGTTCCGCGCAACCCTGAGGGCGGTCGACGCCTGGAATGCGAGCAACGCGAACCGCGCGCCGGACCAGCAGGCCCCGCTGCCCAACCTGCTGACCCGGTATCCGCAGCTGGCACCCCACACCGTGGTCCGGCCAGGTAGCCAGACCGCCTACGCGGCAACCCTGCAGGCCGGTGAACACCTGAACCTGCAGGTCAGCGGCAACCTGGAGAACGGTGTGCTGAATGACCAGACCCGGTCCCAGCTCACCGGTCAATCGCTGAACAACAACGTGTCCCAGGTGGGCGGCCAGGTGATCACGGTCAACGCGCAAAGCTCCGCCGCCGCCAACCAGGTGGCCAAGGATGTGCAGCGCATCGAACGGGTCGCGGCCGACGGCACGACCCAGGTCAGCTTCGTCCCGGTGGACTTCTCCGGCGTGCCGTTCGCCGCAGTAGACCCCACCGCGCTATCGAGCTTCCGTGTGCCCCAGGGCGAGTACGGCTTGTTCGTCAAGAGCCAGAACCCCCAGGGGCGCTACCTGATCGAGACCAACCCGACCTTCACCGACCTGTCGCGGTTCATGAGCTCGGACTACATGCTGGGCCACTTGAACTACAACGATGACAAGACCTGGCGCCGCCTGGGCGATGGTCTCTACGAGACCCGGATGATCCGTGATGCGGTACTGGCCCAGACCGGGCAGCGCTTCCTGGCGGCCGGACTGACCAGCGACTACGACCAGTATCGCTACCTGATGGACAACGCCATCGCCTCCCGGGACCAGTTGAACCTCAGTGTCGGCGTGTCCCTGACTGCGGCGCAGGTGGCTTCGCTGACCCACGACATCGTGTGGATGGAAACCCGCCAAGTGCAGGGCGAGCAAGTGCTGGTGCCGGTGCTGTACCTGGCCCAGGCGGACAGTCGCAACCTGCGGGGCGGCAGCCTGGTGCAGGGCCGGGACATGAACCTGGTCGCCGGTGGCGACCTGAGCAACGTCGGCACTTTGCGCGCCAGCCATGACCTGACGGTGAACGCCGGGGGCAACCTGTACCAGGGCGGCCTGATCGAAGCCAACGAGCGCGTCAGCCTGATGGCCCAGGACAGCGTGCGCAACGCCCTGGCCGGAGAGATCCGTGGCAACCAGGTCAGCGTCAGCGCCATCAAGGGCGACATTCTCAACGACCGCACGGCCGTGGCGGTAGGGTATGGCTCGGGCAGCCGGACCATCCTCGACCAGGGCAGCCAGGTCAGCGCACGGCAGACACTGGACCTCAGTGCCGGACGCGACCTGACCAACAAGGGCCAGATCGCCAGTGCCGGCGATGCCAAGCTCAGCGCCGGCCGGGATATCGACCTGCTGGCGGTGCAGGACCACACCTTCACCCAGAGCGCCATCCGCCGGGGCCTGGTGACCAACGACACGGTGCAGACCCTGGGCTCCAGCGTGAGTGCTGGCGGCAACCTACAACTGGAGGCCGGGCGCGACCTGGCGGTGGTCGCCAGCAAGGTCGGCGCTGGCCATGACCTCTCCCTGGAGGCCAAGCGCGACATGGTCATCGCCTCGGCGCAGGATGAACATTCCTCGACCTTCCAACAGAAGAAAAAGGGCTCCTGGGGCAAAAGCAAGACCACCCGCAGCAGCGATTCCTCGACCACTAACGTCGCCTCCGAAATCAGTGCCGGGCATGACCTGATGGTCAACGTCAGCCAGGACAAGGACGGACGCATCAGCCTCAATGGCGGGCGTGACGTCACCGTGGTCGGCAGCGAGCTCAAGGCCGGCAACGACCTGCTGGTGGGCGCGACCCGGGATGTCAGCGTGGTGTCGGCCCAGGAACATCAGGACAGTGCCTACAGCCAGAAGAAGAAAGGCAGTTTCGGCCTGAGCAAGAGCGGCACCAGCCGCACCTCCAGCAGCACCACCCAGGTGGGCAGCGAGCTCAGTGCCGGCAACGATGCGGTGCTGATCGCCGGGACCAACGTCAACCTTTCGGCCAGCTCCATCGAGGCCAAGCGCGACGCCGAAGTGCGCGCCGGTCTGGTGGACAAGAATGGCGATATCAACCTGATGGATGCCGCCAACACTTCCAGCAGCCATAGCGAGAAGTACAAGAGCAAGGTCGGGCTCTCCAGCTCCGGCGGTTTCATCTCGGTCGCCTCGGGGAAAAAATCCGGGCAGGAGCACTTGCAGAGCCAGAGTGTCGGAAGTGTGGTCAGCGCCGGACGCGACACCACCCTGCAAGCCGCACGTGACGTCAACATGATCGGCAGCACGGCGGCGGCCGTGCACGACCTAAATGTCGGCGCTGGGCGCGACGTGAACGTCCTGGCCGGCAGCAATAGCCAGGATCAGAGCCACTGGAAATCGGAGAAACACACCGGCTTGTCCCTGTCCAGCGATCGCAATGGCGTCACCGCGTTCCTCGGCCATGAAAGCCTCAAGGAAAAATCCCGCAATGCCCAGGAGACGGTAGCGTCGAGCCAGTTGCTGGCCGGCCAGGATGCGACCATCAAGGCCGGTCGTGACCTGACCCTGGAAGGCTCGCGGGTGGACGCCAAGCGTGATGTCAACCTGCAGGCCGGGCACGACATCAACATCGACGCCGGCAAGGAAACCAGCATCGAGGAGCGCAGTAAAAGTCGGGATCGCAATGGCCTGACGGTCAATGTCAGCCACAACTTCGGCAACACCATGGATGCCCTCAAAGGCACGGGCAAGGGCGAGGACGGGGTCAGCAAGACCTCCAGCGTGCTGAGCACCGTGGATGCCATCAACCAGTTCACTTCGGGGCCGACCGCCGCCACCCACCTGGGCTCGGCCAGCCAGTCCACCAGTTCGCGCCAGGAGACCCACGGCAACAGCCCGAGCAGCCTGGGAGCGGGCCGCGATATCAGCGCCGTGGCCGGCAATGACATCAGCATTCGTGGCGGGCATTTCGATGCCGGGCGCGATATCTCCATGGTGGGCCGCGACATCGTCGTCGATGTGGCCCGTGGCTCGGTGGCGACGGAGCAACAGAGCAACCGCAGCCAGGGCGGGATCAATGGCCAGAGTGGCGGCGGCAGTGCCCGCGCCGGGATCGGCGGCAGCAACGGCACCGCCAGCGAGCAGATGAGCCAGGGCACCAGCACGCCATCGGTGTTGCTGGCCGGGCGTGACGTCAGCCTCGAGGCCCGGGAGAACCTGACCCTGGTGGGGACGCAGGTGCAGACCGGGCGCGACATCGACCTCAGCGCCGGCAAGGACCTGACCATCCGCGCCGCAGAGAACGATTCCAGCAGTGAATCAAAGCGCCACAGTGGCGGCGGTGAAGTGGGGCTGGCCTTGGGCGGCAAGGACTTTGTCTCGGTCTACGCCAGTGTCGACATGGGCAAGGGCAAGCTGGAACGCGAAGGCCTGGCACAGCAGAACGCGCACCTGGTCGCCGGCGACCAACTGCGCTTCAGCAGCGGCAAGGACACCACGGTGGCCGGTGCCACCCTGCGTGGGGGAGAAGTCATTGGCCGGGTGGGCGGTGACCTGACGGTGTCTTCGGTGCCGGATACCGGCAAGGCCAGCGGCAAGCAGATGGACGCCAGCGTCACCGTGAGCATCGGCCTGGCCGGCGGAGGCAGCGTCAGCGGCTCCCTGGGGCTGGGCAAGACCACGGGCAAGACCAACTGGGTACAGGAGCAGACCAGCATCACCGGCCAGAACGGTGTGGATATCCGCACCGAGAAGCACACCCAGCTCGACGGTTCGCTGCTTGCCGCCGACAACGGCAAGCTCAAGCTGGACACCGGCACCCTGGGCTTTCGCGATATCGCCGGGCAAGACAAGGAGCACAGCTATTACCTGAACGCCGGTGGCACCTTCGGCTGGGGGCCTGGCGATGGAGCCAAGTCCACCGGCGGCAAGGACGTGGCCTTCACCACCGACAAGAGCCTGGAAGGTCGGGGCAAGACTGGCAGTTCCGGCTGGAGCGTCAGCGGCTACAACTATCGCAAGGAGCGGGAGCAGGAGGTGCGTGCCACGGTGGGCACCGGCACCATCACCGTGCGCGACGATGCCCGGACCGGCCAGGATTCCACTGCCGGCCTGAACCGTGACCTGTCACGGGCCTATGAGATCACCAAGGACAAGGAGCGGCGCACCGACCTGTATGTCTCGCAGTCATCCCTGGACTCGGTGAGCCATCCGATCCAGACCCTGAACCAGTGGAAGGAGGGGATGAAGAACTATGGCAAGAATACCTCGGGTCTCTTCACCCAGTTTGGCGACCTGAGCAAGGCGGCGGACCAGGTAGTGGCCGACAACCCGTCGTTGCTGCCGTTGGCCTGGATTCCCGGGCTCCTGGAAACCGTGCTCGACAAGGCTGGCAAGTACACCGGTGGCGTCATGCCTGGCGTCGAGAACCATGGCGGCCTGATCACCCAGGTGCCGGCCTTGATCACGGGCGACATGCGCTTCTATCGGGTCGAGACCAAGTACCAGTACGAGTCCGACGGCAAGACCATCAAGGTGGACCCCTTGTCTGGCAAACCGATGATCGAGAGCGTGCAGAAACTGATGGAGATCGAGCGTCCCGATGGTGATGGTGCGGTGTTCACCAACGGCATCCAGAACTCGCTGATGGCGGCGCTGGTCAACGGTGCGATGCAGACCGGCTCCGATTCCTTCATGCAGGCCTACAACCCCGAGCACGGGATTCTTGGCGACTTGGTCGAGTCGCTGTGGGATGTGGCGCTGGGTGGGACGGTGCGCTCTGGCAACGCCCAGCAGTTGCACGATTTCTTCCAGGCCGGGATCAAGGATGAGTACAAGCTGGACGTTGCCGGCCACAGCCAGGGCGGTCTGTTGACCTACCGGGCGATTTCCGGCCTGGACTTCAAGCTCAATGGCCAGGCGGGCAGCATTCAGCTGTCGGGGGCACCGGTGGGTTCCAAGAGCTTCTTCGAAGCCGCCGATGCCGCCGGATTCGATATCGGCAACGGCTCGTTCTTCCAGGTCAACCGTCCGGGGTCCAAGACGTTCTTCGGCATGTTGCCGGTGACCGACACTGTGTCAGACTTGCTGGGGCAGAATTTCACTCACTCGTCCGACCCGGTGGCTCGCTTCTTCGGTTCGCTGGCGACCAGCACCTCGTTGATGGGAGTGGACAGCCCGCACTCGAACTATCTGTGTGTTGCCAAGGGCATGTGCGGTAATGCGCCCAATGCGCTGCAGGACCAGTTCAAGAAAAATCCCCGGTACATTGAACCTACGTTCATCGATGCCAATGGCAAGGACACTATCCGCAGATGAGGGGCAGTCAAGGTGTGGTGGTGGGGCTGGCATTGCTGCTCGGAGGGTGCCTGAACCTCCCCGCCAAGCCGCAGGAACGACGCACCGAGCAGCGCATGCTGTGCAGCGAAGGATCTCAGCGGGTGACCTTGCCCCAGCGTTTTTCCTTCGACCTGCCGGAGCCCTTCCGGCATGCCGAATGCAGTGCGCAGATGGGCGGTTTCTCCTACGACCGAATCAGCGACAGCTTGTCGGTCGCTACCTCGGGCACTTTCGCCTACGGCGATGTCCAGGTATCGGCGTCGTCGCTGTACATGAAGGTCAGCAGCTTTCTCGACGGAGAAGGTTATGGGTTGATGTACCCCCGGGACGCCTTTCTCCAGGCCAAGCTGGCTGCACTGGCGTTGCCCGGTAGTGGAGCAAGGCCACGCGAGGTGGAGTGGGTCACCCGGGGCGGTTATCAGTGCCTGCGTTTCCATGAGCACTGGCAGGGCGCGGCAGTGGGGCTGCAGGAAGATGAGGTCAGGTACTGGTGCTGGGAAGGGGAAAGCGGCCTGGGCCAACCGTTCTACGTACACGCCGGGCAACGCCTGGCGTTGGGGGCCAAGGGCTACGACCTGGACCAGACCTTTATCCTGCCGTTCTTCGCCAGTTTGCAGATCAAGCGCCTGGCGCCCTCGACCCTGGCCCAGGCACAAAGCCGATTGCAGGCGGTCTGTGCCCGCGGCAAGGCTCGTTATGACCGGGGCAGCGCCTGGGGCAGCGATTATCCCGACAAGCGCCTGACCCTGACCCGCCTGCACTACTGCGGCTACGACGTGCCGCTACCCGACCTCCAGGTCCCTGCGCCACCCGACAGCACAAGGAAATGAACATGCACAAATATTGGGTCATCGCCTGCTTGCTCCTGGCCTTGGGCGGCTGCGCCTCGCAGCCGGCGCAGAAGAGCCAGGACGAGGTTCTGGCGGAGGTCGCGGCCCTGGTACGCCAGGACGGAGCCGCCAGTGACCGGCCCTTGTCGTTGCTGGTCACGCAGATCAACAGCCACGGCCTGTTGGCCGACCGTGTGGTGATCGCGGCAGGCGGCGCCAGCGAGCGTCTCAATGTGCGTGGACTGTTCGCCACGGCTTCTGCCAGCCAGGCGGGGCGGGTGCTGATCGTCGGCGCCAACCCGGCCCTGGACCAGGCCATCGTCGGAGGGGCGCTGAGCGAGCAGCGCTACCCCGGGGTCTGGCTGTTCTTCGTCGGTGAGCCAGAGCAGTCCCGGCAGATGCAGACCCTCGCCGAGGCAGCGGGGCTCAGGTACTCGTTCATCAGCAAGTATCAATGATGAACCCGGTCCGTGGGACGAGGCTGGCAGGGGCCTG
Organism: Pseudomonas sp. L5B5; assembly: GCF_020520285.1. Classification (NCBI taxonomy): domain Bacteria; kingdom Pseudomonadati; phylum Pseudomonadota; class Gammaproteobacteria; order Pseudomonadales; family Pseudomonadaceae; genus Pseudomonas; species Pseudomonas sp. L5B5. Next base: position 3,490,645 of record NZ_CP084742.1, on the reverse strand, counting down.
TTTCAGGCTCGGCGCGACCGGCCTGGTTCTGCTGGCGAGCGGTGGCTGCGGCAGCAGCAAACCCTGGACCTATGAAAATGAGCACTCCGCGGCTCGTCTGCTGTGCCAGGAGGCATCGCAGCGGATCACTTCGCTGCAGCGCTACTCCTTCGACCTGCCGCTGCCGTACCGGCAAGCACAATGCGCAACTTCCTCTCCAGGGTTCTATCTGGACAAGCGCCGTGATGAGCTTTCTGTAGGAACGTCGGGAGTTTTCACCTACGGCAACATCCAGGTGACGGCTTCTGCGCTCTACATGAAGGTCAACAGCTTTCTCGATGGCCGGGCGGATGGCCTGCTCTATCCGAAGCAGGCCTTTCTTGAGGATCTGCTGGCCAGGCAGGCGCTGCCCTCCCATACCGGCATCAAGCCCAGCAGGCTCGACTGGGTGAGCATGCAGGGTTATCAATGCCTGCGCTCCTACGAACGTTGGGAAGGGACAGCGGTTGGCATCCTCGAGGACAAGGTCAAGTACTGGTGCTGGGAGCAGGAGAGCGGCCTGCAACAGCCGTTCTATGTGCATGCAGGCCAGCGCTTGCCCTTGGGGAGCAAGGGTTACGACCTGGACCAGGTATTCATCGTGCCGTTCTTCCAGAGCCTGAGGATCAACCCCTTGCCGGCGCCGGTGCTGGCCAAGGCACGGGCCGATCTCCAGGGGTTCTGTGCCCACATCAAATCGCGCTACGACCAAAACCTCAGATGGGGGGATGACTATCCCGACAAGCGCCTGACCCTGACTCACCTGCACTACTGCGGCTACGACGTGCCGCTGCCCGACCTTCGAGCCCCGCTGCCCCAGGCCAGGGCCGACTGAACCTTCATCCGTCACGACACTCAAGTACCCTGTAAGCCCGTGCCCTTGCGGCGCCTGCCACTATTCCTGCGGGGTGAAGGCTGGCAGACTGCCGGTCTTTTCCCGCTGTCCGTCTTGAGGCTATATGCCAACGTTTTCACAGCGTCATCTGTTGTTCATCAGTTGGATCATCATCTTTGGCGGGCTGCTGCTGGCCTTGCCGTTGCGGCTGCTACCGAGCCTGCTGGCGGGGCTGCTGGTGTTCGAACTGGTGAATATGCTTACCCCGCAACTGCAGCGACTGATCGAGGGCCGGCGCGCGCGCTGGCTGGCGGTGGCCCTGCTCGGCACCCTGGTGGTCAGCCTGCTGACCCTGCTGTTCGCCGGCGCCATCAGTTTCCTGCTGCATGAAGCCGAGAATCCCGGCGCCTCGCTGGGCAAGTTCATGGTGGTAGTGGACAAGGCGCGGGGCCAGTTGCCGCCGTTCCTCGATTCGTACCTGCCGGCCAGTGCCGCAGAGTTCCAGGCCGCCATCGGCGCCTGGGCCAGCAAGCACCTGAGCGAGCTGCAACTGGTGGGCAAGGACGCGGCGCACATGTTCGTGACGCTGCTGATCGGCATGGTCCTGGGGGCGATCATCGCCCTGCAGCGCATCCCCGACCTGACCAAGCGCAAGCCTCTGGCGGCGGCGTTGTTCGACCGCCTGCACCTGCTGGTGCAAGCCTTTCGCAACATCGTCTTCGCGCAGATCAAGATCTCCCTGCTCAACACCTTCTTCACCGGGATCTTCCTGGCGCTGGTCCTGCCGATGTTCGGGGTCAAGCTGCCGCTGACCAAGACCCTGATCGTGCTGACCTTCCTGCTGGGCCTGCTGCCGGTGATCGGCAACCTGATCTCCAACACCCTGATCACCATTGTCGGGCTGTCACTGTCGATCTGGGTGGCGGTGGCCGCGCTGGGCTACCTGATCTTCATCCACAAGCTGGAATACTTCCTCAACGCGCGGATCGTCGGCGGGCAGATCAGTGCCAAGTCCTGGGAGCTGCTGCTGGCGATGCTGGTGTTCGAGGCGGCGTTCGGCCTGCCCGGGGTGGTGGCAGGGCCGATCTACTACGCCTACCTGAAAAGCGAGTTGAAGCAGGTGGGCCTGGTCTGAGTCATGCCCGGCTTCAACGGCGGTCGGCATCCTGATAGCTGACCGCCAGCAAGCGATCCAGGCCTGAACCGACATGGAAGGAGAACGGTCGGCCCAGCTGTTCGATCTTCTTCGCACATTCGCTGGTCCAGGCATCCTGGCGACTGTCGGCACTGAAGTCGGCGGCCAGCACCTGGTCGCCCAGGTTGCCGATTTCAATCGACAATTGCAGCTTGGTCCGCAGCAGGTCGTCGACGATCTGCTCTTCACTCCACAGGCGAATCTCGCCTTTGCTCATGCTCTCGCGCAGTTGGGCGTCCTTGACCTGCATCAGCACCCGCATGGTCTTTCTCTGGAAGTTCTGGGTGCGGTAATTGAGGTAGGCATGCTCGGGCGATTGCTCGGGGATCTGGCGCACGCTCAGCCCCTTGAAGGGCAGCTCGCCGTTCAATTGCCCCTCGATGCTACAGATGATCTGCACCGGAACCCCGCTCTGGTTGAACAGGCCTATGGCCCGGTCGAGGTATTGGTAGCGAGCCGAAAGCTGCACCTCGGGCGTGATGGCCAGCTCCAGGGGAATCGGCTGCGCGGTGGCAGCCCCGGGCTGCGCCTGGAGTGTCAGGTCGACGGCCATGCTGCTGGCCGCGCGAGCCTTGAGGATATCGTCGAACAGGGCGCGCAAGGCCGTCCGCTGTTCAGTGCTCAACTCGCCGTCGAGGGCCAGGTGGATGATCCGGGTGTCTTGTTCATCCAGCTCCAGCACGATCCGCTCAGGGGCGATGCCGCGTGAGCGGATCGCCTCTGTGAGCAACGTGCTGACGTTGGAGTGAATCTGGTGGTTCTGATAACCCACGGGCCGCTCGAACTGCAGGGACATGAAATCTTCCTTGCAGCCGGCCAGCAACAGGGCGCCCAGCAGGGGCAACAATTTGTACAGGGTCATCGTTTCGGTTCCTTGTGAAGTTCCCCCATCCCTGGGGTGCGAGCGTTGGATGGGGTCAGCCGTAGCGCTTCTTGGCTTCGATCGCCAGGCCGCTGCCGATGCTGCCAAAGATGTTGCCTTCCACGTGCCGGGCATTGGGCAGCATCGCCGCCACGCTCTGGCGCAGGGCTGGAATGCCGCTGGAGCCGCCCGTGAAGAACACCGTGTCGACCTGACCGACAGTGACATTGGCGTTGCCGAGCAACTGGGTGACGCTGTTGCGGATACGCTCGAGCAGGTTGTCGATCGACGACTCGAACAGGGCCCGTGTCAGGTCGATGCTCAGGTCGCGCTCGATACGGTCCAGGGGCACCAGGCGGTGGTCGGCGTGGGTCAGCTGGATCTTGGTCTCTTCCACTTCCATGGCCAGCCAGTGGCCGGCACGCTGCTCGATCAGCTTGAACAGACGGTCGATGCCGCCAGTGTCCTCGATGTCGTAGCGCATGCTGCCCAGGGCCAGCTGGGATTTCTGCGAGTACACCGAGTTGATGGTGTGCCAGGTCGCCAGGTTCATGTGGTGGCTGGTGGGCATGTAGGCGCCGCTCTTCATCCGGCTGCCATAACCGAACAACGGCATCACGCCGGACAGCGACAACTGCTTGTCGAAGTCGGTACCGCCCACGTGCACGCCACCGGTGGCGAGAATGTCGTCGTGGCGATCGTCGACCCCACGGCGCTCGGGAGACAGGCGCACCAGGGAGAAGTCCGAGGTACCGCCGCCGATGTCGACGATCAGCACCAGCTCTTCACGCTCGATGCTGGACTCGTAGTCGAAGGCTGCGGCAATGGGTTCGTACTGGAAGGACACATCCTTGAAGCCGAGCTTGCGGGCGACCTCCACCAGGGTGTCTTCGGCCTCCTGGTCGGCGGCCTGGTCGTCGTCGACGAAGAACACCGGGCGGCCCAGCACCACTTCGGTGAATTCCCGACCAGCGGTGGCTTCGGCGCGATTCTTGAGCTGACCGATGAACAGCCCCAGCAGGTCCTTGAACGGCATCGCGGTGCCCAGCACGCTGGTGTCGTGCTTGATCAGCTTGGAGCCCAGCAGGCTCTTCAGCGAGCGCATCAGGCGACCTTCGTAGCCCTCCAGGTACTCGTGCAGGGCCAGGCGGCCATAGACCGGACGACGTTCCTCGATATTGAAGAACACCACCGACGGCAACGTGATCTTGTCGTCCTCCAGGGCGATCAGCGTCTCCTGTCCGGGGCGCAGCCAGCCGACGGTGGAGTTGGAGGTGCCGAAATCGATGCCGCAGCCGCGGGCCGGGGAGGCGTTGTTCATGTCTTTCAGTTCCGGTCAAAAAAACGGCCGCGCAGCGTACGCCAGTCCTCGGTCGTTGCAAAGGCCGGATGTCTGCTAATTCGTCCCCCGGTTGCCTTGAAAGACTATCCTTGACCCCCAAACTTGCAGGCATGAGCCTGGCAGCCACCCAAGAGGTCACAAGATCCGCCGGTAGCTGCCGATAAACTTCTGATGCGCCGTTCAGTCAGAGGATTGAGACTGGTCAATCCCCATGCTGCCAGACCGAGCATGCTGGGCTGCACGCCGCGCGACTTTGATAACGGATGGTGATTCCCTCGATGGACTTCAAAGACTATTACAAGATTCTCGGCGTGGAGCCGACGGCGGACGACAAGGCGATCAAGGCCGCCTATCGCAAGCTGGCGCGCAAGTACCACCCCGACGTCAGTAAGGAAAAGGATGCCGAGGCCAAGTTCAAGGACGCCTCGGAAGCCTACGAGGCACTGAAAAGTGCCGACAAGCGCGCCGAGTACGACGACTTGCGCAAGTACGGCCAGCATGGCCAGCCGTTCCAGGGCCCGCCAGGCTGGCAGAGCCGTGGTGGCTTCGGCGGCGATGGCGGCGGGGATTTCTCGGACTTCTTCAGTTCGATCTTTGGTAACCGGGGGCCAGGATTCGGCGGCCCGGAACAGCGTCGCAGCAGCGGCCGTCGCGGACAGGATGTGGAAATGGAACTGCCGATCTTTCTTGAGGAAACCCTGTCGACCGAATCCAAGAAGATCAGTTTCCAGGTGCCGCAGTACAACGCTTCGGGCCAGCATGTGAGCAACACCAGCAAGAGCCTGAACGTGAAGATCCCGGCCGGTGTCACCGATGGCGAGCGTATCCGTCTCAAGGGCCAGGGCGCGCCGGGTGTCGGGGGTGGGGCCAATGGCGACCTGTACCTGACGATCCGCTTCGCGCCTCATCCCAAGTTCGATGTCGAGGGCGAGGACCTGATCATCACCCTGCCGCTGGCACCCTGGGAGCTGGCGCTGGGCACCGAAGTCGCGGTGCCGACCCTGACCGGCAAGATCAACCTCAAGGTGCCTGCCGGTAGCCAGAACGGCCAGCGCATGCGTGCCAAGGGCCATGGCCTGTTGAACAAGGCCGGCCAGCGCGGCTACCTGTTCGTGCAGCTCAAGGCGGTGATGCCCAAGCACACCAGCGATGACGTCAAGGTCTTGTGGCAGGAACTGGCGAAGAAGGCGGCGTTCGACCCACGGGAACATTTCTGATTCGACACTAGGAGGCGCTGATCATGAGCACCCTGATCGTTCAGCTGGACATGGAAGAATTCTGTGAAGTGGCCGACTTGTCGGCGGCCTACGTGATCGAGATCGTCGAACACGGCATCCTCGAACCTCAGGGCCGGGCGCCCCGGGAGTGGCGATTCACCGATCATGAACTGGCCCTGGCCAAGCGCGCGGCGAAGTTGCGCCGCGACCTGGAGCTGGAATGGGAGGGTGTCGCCCTGGCGCTGGACCTGCTCGATGAAGTGCAGCAGCTGCGCGCCGAAAACCAGATGCTCAAGCAGCGTCTGGGCCGCTTGCTGGTGGACTGACCCGCTGCTTGCCGTTTCGCGATCCCTGTAGCCGCTGCTGAGCACCAGCGAAGCTGCGACCGGGGACGCAGTCCTCGCCAGTCCCCCTCTCTTGCGGCCGCTGCGCGCCCGTGCGCAGCCTCGCTGGCGCTCGACAGCGGCTACGGTGCTAGAACAGGAAGTAGCGCTGGGCCATGGGGAGCACGTCCGCCGGCTCGCACCACAGCAACACGCCATCGGCCTTGACCTGGTAGGTCTGCGGGTCGACTTCGATGTCCGGCAGGTAGTCGTTGTGGATCAGGTCGCCCTTGCGCACGTTGCGACAGCCCTTGACCACGGCGATGCGTTTTTTCAGCCCCAATTGTTCCGGCACCCCGGCCTCCAGTGCGGCCTGGCTGATGAACGTCAGGCTGGTGGCGTGGCGGCTGCCGGCAAAGCTGGCGAACATCGGTCGGTAGTGCACCGGTTGTGGCGTCGGGATCGAGGCATTGGCATCGCCCATCAGGCTGGCGGCAATGGCCCCGCCCTTGAGGATCAGGCTTGGCTTGACCCCGAAGAACGCCGGCCGCCAGAGCACCAGGTCGGCCCATTTGCCCACTTCGATGGAGCCCACTTCATGGCTGATGCCATGGGTGATGGCCGGGTTGATGGTGTACTTGGCAATGTAGCGCTTGACCCGGAAGTTGCTGTTGCCCGGTCCATCCCCCGGCAAGGGGCCACGCTGTTTGTGCATCTTGTCGGCGGTTTGCCAGGTGCGGGTCACCACTTCGCCGACCCGGCCCATGGCCTGGCTGTCGGAGCTGATCATCGAGAATGCCCCGAGGTCGTGGAGGATGTCCTCGGCGGCGATGGTTTCCCGGCGGATGCGGCTCTCGGCGAAGGCCACGTCCTCGGCGATGCTCGGGTCCAGGTGATGGCAGACCATGAGCATGTCCAGGTGTTCGTCGATGGTGTTGCGGGTGAAGGGCCGGGTCGGGTTGGTGGAGCTGGGCAGCACGTTGGCCAGGCCACAGGCCCTGATGATGTCCGGCGCGTGGCCACCACCGGCGCCTTCGGTGTGATAGGTGTGGATGGTGCGGCCCTTGAACGCCTCCAGGGTGGTTTCGACGAAGCCGGATTCGTTCAGGGTGTCGGTGTGGATCGCCACCTGTACATCGTATTCGTCGGCCACGCTCAGGCAGTTGTCGATGCTCGCCGGGGTGCTGCCCCAGTCCTCGTGCAACTTGAGGCCGATCGCCCCGGCCCGCACCTGTTCCGCCAGCGGTTCCGGCAGGCTGGCGTTGCCCTTGCCGGTAAAGCCGATGTTCATCGGGAAGGCGTCGGCGGCCTGGAGCATGCGCGCCATGTGCCAGGGCCCGGAGGTGCAGGTGGTGGCGTTGGTCCCGGTGGCAGGTCCCGTGCCGCCACCGATCATGGTGGTGACGCCGCTCATCAGCGCCTCTTCGATCTGCTGCGGGCAGATGAAGTGGATATGGGTGTCGATGCCCCCGGCGGTGAGGATCATGCCTTCGCCGGCGATGACTTCGGTGCTGGCACCGATGGCGATGGTCACATCGGGCTGGATGTCCGGATTGCCGGCCTTGCCGATGCCCGCGATGCGCCCGTCCTTCAAGCCGACATCGGCCTTGACGATGCCCCAGTGATCGATGATCAGCGCGTTGGTGATCAAGGTGTCCACCACCTCGGCCGCCAGCAGCTGGCCCTGGCCCATGCCGTCGCGGATCACCTTGCCGCCGCCAAACTTCACCTCTTCACCGTAGGTGGTGAAGTCCTTCTCGACCTCGATCCACAGCTCGGTATCGGCCAGTCGGACCTTGTCGCCCACCGTGGGGCCGAACATGTCGGCATAGGCTTGTCTTGAAATCTTCATGTACTGGCCTTGGGATTCAATTGGATTTTATCGCGGGCAAGCCTCGCTCCTACAGTTGATCGCCCCTGTAGGAGCGAGGCTTGCCCGCGATGGCGTCAGAACAGGCAACCCACCTCAAAGGTCGCCCATGACCCGTCCGGCAAAACCGAACACCCGGCGCTGACCGGCCAGATCCACCAGCTCCACCTCGCGGGTCTGCCCCGGCTCGAAGCGCACCGCGGTGCCGGCGGCGATGTTCAGGCGCATGCCGCGGCTGGCGGCACGGTCGAACACCAGGGCGTCGTTGGTTTCGAAGAAGTGGTAGTGCGAACCGACCTGGATCGGCCGGTCGCCGCTGTTGGCCACCTTCAGGGTCAGGGTGCGACGCCCGGCGTTCAGCTCGATATCGCCGGGCTGGATCTGGTACTGGCCGGGGATCATAGGGGTTGGTCCAGGGTCTTGAAGTAGATGGCAGTGGGGGTATAGGTGCCGTCCGGGCTCTGGCAGTAGTTGGGCAGCTCGCCCACCCGGGTGTAACCCAGGGTGCGGTAGAACGCCTCGGCAGGTGAGCCAGCCTCGGTGTCCAGGTACAGCAATCCGCGCTTGAGATGGCGCGCGGCCTGCTCCAGGACGTTCATCAACTGCTGGCCCAGGCCGCGGCGCCGGGCGCTGTACAGCACCTGGAGCTTCTGCACCTCGGCGCGGTTGCGCCCGTTGGCCTTCATGCACAGCGCCAGTTGCACACTGGCCAGGACCCTCTCGTCCTCGACCACCACCCACAGCAACAGGCTGCCGTCTTCGACGCCCGCTTGCACGCTGGCGAGGTAGTCCCTGGCCTGGCTATCGTCCAGGTCGGCCATGAAGCCGACGGAGGCGCCATGCTGCACCGAGTCGAACAGCAGTTCGATCAAGCCCAGGCGGTAGTGGGCAAAACTTTCTCCATGGACTCGTCGCAGTTGGGCGGCGTTCATCGAAGTGTCACTCCTTGTGAGGAACCGGTGGCTGGGCCCCGGGGTTGAGGGTCAGTTGCATGAAGGTCAGGTCCAGCCAGCGTCCGAACTTGGTGCCCACCTGCGGCATCTGCCCGGTCGTGATGAACCCCAGGCGTTCATGGAGGCGGATCGAGGCGGTGTTGGCGCTTTCGATGGCGGCCACCAGCACATGCTTGTGGCAGGCGCGGGCGCGTTCGAACAGCACTGCCATCAGTTGCGGGCCCAGGCCGTTGCCGCGCTGGTCGCTGCGTACGTAGACCGAGTGCTCGACCGTGTGGCGAAAGCCATCGAAGGGCCGCCAGTCGCCGAAGGAAGCGTAGCCGAGCACCTGCTCCTTGGCGTCGACAATCACCAGGATCGGATAACCCTGGGCCTGGCGGGCGCTGAACCAGGCCTGGCGGTTGCCCAGGTCCACCGGGCTGTCGTTCCAGATCGCCGTGGTATTGAGCACGGCGTCGTTGTAGATGTCGCGGATCGCCGGCAGGTCGGCATGCAGCGCGTCGCGGATCTGATACGTCATGGCGCGGCCTCAGGCGATGGGTTGGTGGACGGTGACCAGTTTGGTGCCGTCGACGAAGGTGGCTTCTACCTGGATGTCCGGGATCATCTCGGGGATACCGTCCATCACCTGCTCGCGGCTGAGCAACGTGGTGCCGTAGTGCATCAGTTCGGCCACGGTGCGGCCGTCCCGGGCGCCTTCCAGCAGCGCCGCGGAGATATAGGCCATGGCTTCCGGGTAGTTGAGCTTGAGGCCGCGGGCCAGGCGCCGTTCGGCCACCAGGCCGGCGGTGAAGATCAACAGCTTGTCTTTTTCGCGAGGGGTCAGGTCCATGGTGGGCAGTCCGTCGTTGGGCAGTTGGAAAAGAGCGGGCGGTTCATGTGTTCCAGATCCTCGGTGGTACGGCCGGCCGCCCCAGCAGGGCCGGGCGCAGCAGGTGCCACAGGTCGATCAGCCAGGCCCGGGCGTGCAGCGCCTCGCTGGCCAGGCAGCGGGCCAGCAGCAAGCCCGGCAGTTGTGTCAGGTCGCCGCGCACCGGGTGTTGCAGGGCGCGGCAACGCTCCAGCAGGTCATCTTCGGCTTGGCCGGTGATCAGCAACGTGGCGAAGACCGGGTGGCCGTCCAGGCCCACGGGAGACTCCAGCAGGCCGTCGTCGCCCTCGATGCGCTGGCGCTCGTGCCACAGCGGCCGACCATCGCGACGGATGTCCAGGTGGGCCTGCAAGTACCCCTGGGCGAAGCGCTCGCCACTGGCAGGGCGCCCCAGGGCAATGATGTCCCAGTAGCACACTCGGGCATCACCCTGCAGCTCGATGCAGGTGGTCAGCTCGGCCTGGGCGGCACTGAACACGATGGTCTCCTGGGGCAGCCACTCCAGGGTCGCCCCCGGCGCGACCTGCAACTCCAGGCGCTGGCTGGCGGGGCCATTGGCGCGGTACCACTTGGCCGCCCCGGGGCTGGTCAGTTGCGCCCAGGCGCCGGTGTCGACACGGGCGTGGATAGCCAGCCGGTCACCCCCGGCAATGCCGCCGGGCGGGTGGACGATGATGTGCTGGCAGACATCCGGGCCTTCGGCGTACAGGTGCTTCTGCACCCGCAGTGGGCCCTGGTGGCGGCGCAGGACCGGGCGCGTCGCGCCGCCTGCATGGGCATAGGCCAGTTCCAGCTCGGCATGCCAGCTGGGAGTGAACAGGGCGGTGGTGGCAGATGAGTTCATGCTGGGTCGTTATTGTTAGCAGGCTACAGATTAGATCCTAACCAGGCCGTGTACACCGTCGGCCTGCATATTTTCGCCGCGGCCCTGCTGAATGATTTCCCCACGGGACATCACCAGGTACTGGTCGGCCAGCTCGGCGGCAAAATCATAGAATTGCTCCACCAGCAGGATCGCCATGTCGCCCCGGGCTGCCAACTGGCGGATCACCGTGCCGATCTCCTTGATCACCGACGGCTGGATGCCTTCGGTGGGCTCGTCGAGAATCAGCAAGCGCGGGCGGCTGGCCAGGGCCCGGCCAATGGCCAGCTGTTGCTGCTGGCCGCCGGACAGGTCGCCACCGCGGCGTTGCTTCATCTGCTGCAGTACCGGGAACAGCTCGTAGATGAAGGCCGGCACCTCCCGGGCTTCTGCCGCGCCGAAGCGTGAGAGGCCCATCAGCAGGTTCTCCTCCACCGTCAGGCGGGCGAAGATCTCCCGGCCCTGGGGCACATAGGCGATCCCGGCATGGACTCGCTGGTGCGGCTTGTCGCCGGTGATGCCCCGGCCTTCCCAGGTGATCGCGCCCTCTCTGGCTGGCAGCAGGCCCATCAGGCACTTGAGCAACGTGGTCTTGCCCACCCCGTTGCGCCCGAGCAGGCAAGTGACTTCGCCGACCCTGGCCTCGAACGAAAGCCCGCGCAGGATGTGGCTCCCGCCGTAGTACTGGTGCAGCTTGCGTACCTGTAGCATGTCCGATCTCCTTCAATGACCTGTAGCCGCTGCCGCAGCCTGTGACAAGGTCCGCAGGACCTTCATAGGCCTTGCAGAGCGCGTCCTCTTCGAGGCCGATCGCAGCCTGCGGCAGCGGCTACAGTGAGGGGTGGGTGGATCAGCGGCCGAGGTAGACCTCGATCACCCGTGGATTTTCCTGCACCTGCTCCAGGGAGCCCTCGGCCAGCACGCTGCCCTGGTGCAGCACGGTGACGTGGTCGGCAATCGAGCCGACAAAGCCCATGTCGTGCTCCACCACCATCAGCGAATGCTCGCCCGCCAGGCGCTTGAACAGCTCGGCGGTGAACTCGGTCTCGGCATCGGTCATGCCCGCCACCGGTTCATCGAGCAACAGCAGTTGCGGTTCCTGCACCAGCAGCATGCCGATCTCCAGGAACTGCTTCTGGCCGTGGGACAGCAAGCCGGCCGGGCGTTTCGCCGAGGCCGTCAGGCGAATGGTCTCCAGCACGTCGTCGATGCGATCTTTCTGCTCGCCGCAGAGCCTGGCCCGCAGGCTGGCCCACACCGACTTGTCGGTGTGCTGCGCCAGCTCCAGGTTCTCGAACACGCTCAGGGCCTCGAACACCGTGGGCTTCTGGAACTTGCGGCCGATCCCGGCCTGGGCGATCTGCACTTCGCTCATCTGGGTCAGGTCCAGGGTTTCGCCGAACCAGGCCTTGCCCTGAGAGGGTCGGGTCTTGCCGGTGATCACGTCCATCAGGGTGGTCTTGCCGGCGCCGTTGGGGCCGATGATGCAGCGCAACTCGCCAACGCCGATGTACAGGTTCAGGTCGTTGAGGGCCTTGAAGCCATCGAAGCTGACGTTGATGTCCTCCAGGGTCAGGATGGTGCCGTGGCGGGTGTTGAGGCCCTTGCCCGCAGCCTGGCCGAGGCCGATGGCATCGCGGCTGGTGCCGGCGTCCTTGTTGGTGTCGAGAATGGGTTCGAGCATGAAGGCCGCCGTCGCTGTGACTCTCATTGTTCACCTCGTTTGTTCAGCAGGCCGATCACGCCCTTGGGCAGGTACAGGGTCACCCCGATGAACAGCGCACCGAGAAAGAACAGCCAGTATTCGGGGAAGGCCACGGTGAACCAGCTCTTCATGCCGTTGACCACGCCGGCCCCCAGCAGCGGGCCGATCAGCGTGCCGCGCCCGCCCAGGGCCACCCACACCGCGGCTTCGATGGAGTTGGTCGGGGACATTTCGCTGGGGTTGATGATGCCCACCTGGGGCACGTACAGGGCCCCGGCCAGGCCGCACAGCACGGCGCTCAGGACCCAGACGAAGAGCTTGAAGCCTCGTGGGTCGTAGCCGCAGAACATCAGGCGATTCTCGGCGTCGCGCAGCGCCGTCAGGACCCGGCCGAACTTGCTTTGGGCCAGGCGCCAGCCCAGGTACAGGCTGGCCACCAGCAATAGCACCGTGGCCAGGAACAGCACGGCCCGGGTGCCGGGCTCGGTGATGCCGAAACCCAGGATGCTGCGAAAGCTGGTGAAGCCGTTGTTGCCGCCAAAACCGGTCTCGTTGCGAAAGAACAGCAACATCGCGGCGAAGGTCAGGGCCTGGGTCATGATCGAGAAGTACACGCCCTTGATCCGCGAGCGGAAGGCGAAGAAACCGAACAACAGGGCCAGCAGCCCGGGGGCCAGTACCACCAGGCACAAGGCCCAGAGGAAATGGTCGGTGCCGGCCCAGTACCAGGGCAGCTCGTTCCACGACAGGAACGTCATGAAGGCCGGCAGGCCGTCCCCGGCGGCCTGGCGCATCAGGTACATGCCCATGGCGTAGCCGCCCAGGGCGAAGAACAGGCCGTGGCCCAGGGACAGCAGCCCGGCATAACCCCAGACCAGGTCCAGGGCCAGGGCGACGATGGCGTAGCAGAGGATCTTGCCCACCAGGGTCAGGGTGTAGGCCGAGACCTGCAGCGGGTTGTCCGCCGGTAGCAGCGAGAGCAGCGCCAGGGCGATCAACAGCGCAAGCACCGTTGCGCCGAGGGCAATCGTGACTTTCGGGCCGGCCTTTTGGGTGGCCGTGACCAAGAGAGGCTGGTTCATCAGTCGATCACCCGTCCTTTCAATGCGAAGAGCCCTTGGGGGCGCTTCTGGATAAACAGAATGATCAGCGCCAGGATCAGGATCTTGCCCAGCACGGCGCCGATCGCAGGCTCGAGAATCTTGTTCGCGACCCCCAGGCCGAAGGCCGCCATGATGCTGCCCGCCAGTTGCCCGACACCGCCTGCCACCACCACCAGAAACGAATCGATGATGTAGCCCTGGCCCAGTTCCGGGCCGACGTTGCCGATCTGGCTGAGGGCCACGCCGCCCAGGCCGGCGATGCCCGACCCCAGGCCGAAGGCGAGCATGTCCACCCGGCCAGTGGGCACCCCGCAACAAGCGGCCATGCTGCGGTTCTGGGTCACCGCACGCACGTTCAGCCCCAGGCGCGTCCTGTTCAGCAGCAGCCAGGTCAGCAGCACCACCGCCAGGGCGAAGGCGATGATCACCAGGCGGTTGTAGGGCAGCACCAGGTTGGGCAGCACCTGGATGCCGCCGGAGAGCCAGGACGGGTTCGCCACCTCGACGTTCTGGGCGCCGAACAGCAGGCGCACCGTCTGGATCAGGATCAGGCTGATGCCCCAGGTGGCCAGCAGGGTTTCCAGCGGGCGCCCATAAAGATGGCGGATGATGCTGCGTTCCAGGGCCATGCCGATCCCGGCCGTGACCAGGAATGCCACTGGCAGGGCCAGCAACGGGTAGTACTCGATGGCCTGGGGCAGGTAGCGCTGGAACAGCAACTGCACCCCGTAGGTGGCGTAGGCACCGAGCATCAGCATCTCGCCATGGGCCATGTTGATCACCCCCAGGAGGCCGAAGGTGATGGCCAGCCCCAGGGCCGCCAGCAGGAGGATCGAGCCCAGCGACAGGCCGCTGAAGGCCTGGCCCAGCACTTCGCCCACCAGCAGCTTGCGCTTGACCTGGGCCAGGCTGGTTTCGGCAGCGGTGTGTACCCCGGCATCGGCTTCGACGCCGGGTTCCAGCAGGGCTTCAAGGCGGGTGCGGGCCAGCGGCTCACCGGTTTCGCCCAGCAGGCGCACGGCAGCCAGGCGCACGGCCGGTGTGCTGTCCGCCAGTTGCAGGTTGGCCAGGGCCAGGCTCAAGGCGTCGTGGACACCGGGGTCTTGCTCGGCGGCCAGTCGGGCATCGAGGAATTTCAATTGCGCCGGCTTGGCGCTTTTCTGCAATTGCCGGGCGGCGGCCAGGCGCGTGCCCGGATCAGCCGCCAACAGCTGATGATTGGCCAGGGCGACATCGACCAGGCCGCGCAGGCGGTTGTTCAGACGCAGAGGCTTGGTACCGCCATCACCCAGGCGGCCCTGCTGCAGGTTCAGCAGCACTTCCAGGCGTGCTGGATCAGGCTGTGCGGCCCAGCTTTCCAGGAGCTTGGCCTGTTGCGTGGGATTGGCGGCGATGAAGTCTTCGGCGTCGCCGGCATGGGCGGCGATCGGTAGTGACAGCAAGCAGACCAGGAACAGGCGATACAGTGACATGGTCACGTCCTTGAATACGACAGAGAACCTTGTAGGAGCGAAGCTTGCTCGCGACCGCGTTGGATCAGGTGCATCCCCATCGCGGGCAAGCCTCGCTCCTACATGACGTCCTGCTCAGTTGCTCTTGACCGCGTAGTCCGGCTTCTTGTCGTTGCCCGGGATGAAGGGGCTCCAGGGCTGGGCGCGGACCGGTCCTTCGGTCTGCCAGACCACGTTGAACTGACCGTCGGGCTGGATCTCGCCGATCATTACCGGCTTGTGCAGGTGGTGGTTGGTCTTGTCCATGGTCAGGGTGTAGCCCGAAGGGGCGGCGAAGGTCTGCCCGGCCAGGGCCTCGCGGACCTTGTCGACGTCGGTGGACTGGGCCTTCTCAACCGCCTGGGCCCACAGGTGGATGCCCACGTAGGTGGCTTCCATCGGGTCGTTGGTCACTGCCTTGTCGGCGCCCGGCAGGCCCTTGGCCTTGGCGTAGGCTTTCCAGTCGGCGACGAACTTCTGGTTCACCGGGTTCTCCACCGATTCGAAGTAGTTCCACGCCGCCAGGTTGCCCACCAGCGGCTTGGTGTCGATGCCGCGCAGTTCTTCCTCGCCCACCGAGAACGCCACCACCGGCACCTCGGTCGCCTTGAGGCCCTGGTTGGCCAGCTCCTTGTAGAAGGGCACGTTGGAGTCGCCGTTGACCGTGGAGATCACGGCGGTCCTGCCGCCGGCGGCGAACTTCTTGATGCTGGCGACAATGGTCTGGTAGTCGCTGTGGCCGAACGGGGTATAGACCTCTTCGATATCCTTGTCGGCCACGCCTTTGGCGTGCAGGAACGAACGCAGGATCTTGTTGGTGGTGCGCGGGTAGACGTAGTCGGTGCCCAGGAGGAAGAAGCGCTTGGCGCTGCCGCCGTCCTCGCTCATCAGGTATTCCACCGCCGGGATCGCCTGCTGGTTCGGTGCGGCGCCGGTGTAGAAGACGTTGGGCGACATTTCCTCGCCTTCGTATTGCACCGGGTAGAACAGCAGGCCATTGAGCTCCTCGAACACCGGCAGCACCGACTTGCGCGACACTGAAGTCCAGCAGCCGAACACCACCGCCACCTTGTCCTGGGTCAGCAACTGGCGGCCCTTCTCGGCGAACAGCGGCCAGTTGGAGGCGGGGTCCACCACCACCGCTTCCAGTTGCTTGCCGTTGACCCCGCCCTTGGCATTGATCTGGTCGATGGTCATCAGCGCCATGTCCTTGAGCGAGGTCTCGGAGATCGCCATGGTGCCCGACAGCGAATGCAGAATCCCCACCTTGATGGTCTCGGCGGCCTGGGCGGTCCAGGTCATGCCCATCGCGGCCAGAGAGGCCGAAAGGGTGAAAGCCTTGAGCAAGCTACGACGCTTCATTGTGCGATCTCCAGGAGCTCTTGATTTTTTAAGAGGCAGATGCGAACGAGTGAAGGGTGTTTTGCAAGGGGTGTGCCGGGTTGGCCAAGGGCCGCGAAACCCGCGATACGAGGAGGGAAGAGCGGTGGCGGGCGCACCATCGCGGGGCCGTGGGGAGTCTTTGGTGCGGGCGAATGCGCTTGGTTGGTGCTGCTGGCGGCCGTGTGCGGTAAGTGTAGGAGCGAGGCTTGCCCGCGATGGCGGCGCATCAGGTACACCGCTATCGCGGGCAAGCCTCGCTCCTACAACTGCACTCAGCGCCGGCGCATCAGGCCGATGAAGAACAGCCCGCCGATGGCCGCGGTGGCCACGCCGATGGGCAGGTCCTCGGGGGCGATCAGGGTCCGTGCGGCCACATCCACCCACACCAGGAACAGGCTACCCAGCAGCACGCACACCGGCAGCAGCCGACGGTGTTCGGCGCCCACCAGGCGCCGGGCGATGTGCGGCACCATCAGCCCGACGAAACCGATGGAGCCGCTGATGGACACCAGCACCCCGGTCATCAGCGAGGCGATCAGGAACACCTTCAGGCGCACGTTGCGCGCGTTCAGGCCGAGGGTCACGGCAGTCTGTTCGCCGGCCATCAGGGCGTTCAGCGGGCGGGCCATGCCCAGCAGCAGCAACAACCCGAGCAGCACGCTGGCCGCGGGAAGCGCCAGCAGCTCCCAGCGCGCCAGGCCCAGGCCGCCGAGCATCCAGAACATCACCGCCGAACTGGCCCGGTGGTCTCCCATGAACAGCAGCAGGTTGGCCACCGCCATCATCACGAACGACACCGCCACCCCGCACAGCAGCAAGCGATCGCTGTCCAGTCGACCGCTGCGGGCGGCGATGCCCAGCACCAGGATCATGCTCGCCACGGCGCCAATGAAGGCGGCCAGGGGCAAGGTCAGCAGGCCGATGACTTGCCCCACGTGCAGGACCACGATCACCGCGCCCAGGGTGGCGCCGGAGGTGACGCCCAGCAGGTGCGGGTCGGCCAGCGGGTTGCGGGTCACCGCTTGCAGCACCGCGCCGATCAGCGCCAGCCCGGCGCCTACCAGGGCGCCCAGGAGCATGCGCGGCACGCGGATCAACCAGACGATATGTTCCTGGCCGGGGCTCCAGTCCACCGCGCCCAGGCCCAGGGTCTTGTGCAGCAGGATGCGACCCACCACGTCCACCGGCACCCGCGCCGGGCCGAAGCCCAGGGACAGCACGCAGGAAACCAGGAGCAGGGCACCGAGGATCAGCAGCAGCCAGTTGTAGCGATGCTTGCTCATTCGCCGTGGAAACCCTTGGCCAGGGTTTCCACCGCCAGCACGTTGTCGATGCTCGGTGTGGCCTGCACGTAGGGGATGACGATGAAGCGCTGGTTCTTGATCGCGTCGACCCCTTGCAGCGCCGGGTTATCCAGCAGGAACTGCTGCTTCTGCTCGGCGGTGACTTCGCTGTAGTCGACGATGACGATTACTTGCGGGTTGCGCTCGACCACGGTCTCCCAGTTGATGCGGGTCCAGCTGGCCTCGACGTCTTCGAGGATGTTGCGCCCGCCGGCGGCATCGATCAGCGCCTGGGGCATGCCGAGGCGGCCCGAGGTCATGGCCCGGTCTTCGCCGCTGTCGTAGAGGAACACCCGGGGTTTTTCCGTGGGCAGGTCCTGTTGCACCTGGGCCACCTGCTCCTGCATCTGGGCGATCAGGGCATTGGCGCGGTCCTGCACGTCGAAGATCCGGCCCAGGTTGCGCAGGTCGTTGTAGGTGTCGTCGAGACTGGCGGCCGGGCGTTTCATCACGAAGGCGCAGGATTCGGTCAGCTCGTAGACGTTGATGCCCAGGGGCGCCAGGGTCTGCGGCGTGAGGTCGCCGCCGACGCGCATGCCGTAGTCCCAGCCGGCGAACAGGAAGTCGACGTTGGCATTGAGCAGGGTCTCCACCGACGGGTACTTGGCCGCCAGCTCCGGCAGGCCGTCCAGCAGGGCGCTCATCTGCGGGGTCACGGCCTTCCAGCCGCTGATCCCGCTATAGCCCACCATGTGCGATTTGAGCCCCAGGGCGAGCATCATCTGGGTCATGTTGATGTCATGGCTGAGGGCGTGTTTCGGTGCTTGCTTGAAGGTCACTTCGCGGTTGCAGCTGGTGATCGTCAATGGATAGCGGGTGGCCTCGGCGAAGGCCTGGGCGGCCCCCAGTGACAGGGCCAGGAGCAGGCTGGAGCGAAGCAGGGAGCGCAAGGTCATGGTTGGGTGATCCAGGTGATTCGTGGGTAGCCGGACAGGGGATGGGCATCGATCAGGGCTTCGACGCCGAAGACCTTGCGCAGCAGTTCGGCGGTGAGCACCTCGCCAGGGGTGCCGCTGGCGACGATGCGTCCGTGGTCGAGGACGTACAGGCGATCGCAGAAGGCCGCGGCCAGGTTCAGGTCATGGATGCTGGCCAGGGTGCCGATGCCCAGGCGCTTGACCCGTTGCAGCAGCTCCAGCTGGTAGCGCGGGTCGAGGTGGTTGGTCGGTTCGTCGAGAATCAGCAATTGCGGTTGCTGGGCCAGGGCCCGGGCCAGGATCACCCGCTGTTTTTCCCCGCCTGACAGGGTGGCGAAGGCGTGGTCCTCGAAACCCAGCAGGCCCACGGATTCCAGGGCGTCACGGGCGATGGCGCGGTCTTGCTCGGTGTCGCCGTCGAACAGGCCCTTGTGCGGGGTGCGGCCCATGGCGACCACTTGCTCCACCGTCAGGCCGAAGGCGTCGGGAAACTCCTGGAGCACCACGGCGATGCGTTGCGCGCACCAGCGTGGCGACTGTTTCCACACGTTGTGATGGGCCAGTTGCACCTTGCCCTGTTGCGGCTTGCTGAAGCGATAGGCGCAGCGCAGCAGGCTGGTCTTGCCACTGCCGTTGGGCCCGATCAGGCCGACGAACTCGCCGGCCGCCACCTGCAGGCTGGCCTCACGCAGTTGGAACTGGTGGTGGCAGTGGCCCTGGCCCAGAGGCGTCCAGGCCAGGTTGGTGAGGTTCAGCGAGGTCATGCCGTATCCGTGTGGTCCCCGCGCGGTGGCAGCGGTGAGGTTAAAAGGTGTAGTCGGCGGTGACGAAGAACGAGCGCGGCTGGCCGAGTATCCATTGCTGGCCGTCATTGTATTGGCTTTGGGCGTACTGGCGGTCAAACAGGTTGTTCAATTGCAGGCCCAGGGTGGTGTTGGGCAGGGCTTTCCACGACACATTCGCATCCACCACGGTGTAGCTGGGCAGCTGGTTCTGGTTGGCCATGTCGGCGTAGCGCGCATCGACATAGCGCACTCCGGCACCGGCCCGCAGGTCATCGTTGATGGCCTTGCTCAGCCACAGGTTGGCGGTGCGGCGCGGTACGTCCACCGGGCGCTTGCCATCGCGGGAGACCTGCACGCCGTCGACGTCCTGCTGGAAGTCGTCGTACTGGGCGCGAACGATGGCGGCGTTGGCCTGCAACTGCCAGGCGCGGGGCAGTTGCAGGTCCAGGCTGGCCTCCAGGCCATTGGAGGATTGCTGGCCTACTTGATCCTTGCGGGGCGCAACCCCGGCAACTTGAGGCACATCTATCAGCAGCTTCTTCTTGACGATGTGGTAGGCCGCCAGGGTCCATTCGCCCCGCTGGTCCCAGAACGCCTGCTTGAGACCGACCTCGGTCTGCTTGGCAGTGGAAAGGTCGAACTGCTGCTGATCCGGACTCAGGGAAATCAATCCGCCGACACCATCGGTGCTGGTGGAGTACTGGCCGTACAGGGAGGTGTCCGGAGTGACGGCGAACACCAGGCCGGCCTTCCAGTTGTTGCCGGTCAGTGTCTTGTCGCTCCGGCTGCCATCCTTCAAATCATCGCGATCGATATGCGCATAGTCGCGGCGCACACCGGTCACCAGGGACCAGCGCTCGCTGAGTTGCAGGCGGTTTTCAGCGAAGGCCGACATTTGCCTGGTGGTGGTCTTGAACTGGTCGCGGTAGGGGCTGTTGCTGATGAACTCGCCCTTGGCCGGGTGGTACAGGTCGATGGGGTCACCATGGGTGGTGACGTCATTGAAGGGCGAGTTGCTCTTCATGTGAAAGCGAATGCGGTTGTAGTCCATCCCGACCAGGGTCTGGCTGTCGAGGCCGAACAGCGTGTGCTTGAAGGTGAAGGTCTGGCGGTCGCCCACCTGTTCCTGCTGGTGGCCGATACCGAAGTAGCCGCTGCGGCTCAGTTGCCGGTCCACCGTGTTCCAGTTGTAGTTCTCGGCGTTCTGCCAGCGGCGCTGGGCCTTGAGGTAGTACAGCTCGTTGCTGGCACTGACGTTGTCGGAAATCTGCCACTCGCTGGTCAGGCGGGTCCACTGGTCGTTGTAGTGCTGCTTGTCGTTGCTGACGTTGTAGTTCTTGTCCCGCAGGCGCTTGTGAAAACGCCCGTCGATCAGCGGCGTGCCGAAGTCGTTCATCGGGTTCTGGTCGCCGTAGTCGTGGGCCAGGGTAAAGGCCAGGTCGTCACGGGCCTGCCAGCGCAGCGCGGCGCTGACGAAGTCGCCGGAGGAATCGCCACGGTCGATCCAGCCGTTGCTGCGCTCGCGGTTGAGGTTGAGCCGGTAGCTCAGGGTGTCGCTCAGCGAACCGCCACTGTCCAGGGCCTGCTGCTGGCGATCGAAGGAGCCGTAGCCCAGGCGCAGGTGGTTTTCGATCTCGCCGCTGAAGGGCTTCTTGGGGATGGTGTTGATCACCGCGCCAGTGGCGCCTTCGCCGTACAGCACCGAGGCCGGGCCGCGCAGCACATCGACGCGTTCCACGGCCCAGGTATCCACCGGGAAGGTCACGGTGCCCATGCCTGTGTACATGCGGTTGCCGCCGTAGAGCTGCATCACCGAACTCTGCCCGGTGAAGCCCCGTGCCGACAACGAGGTACCGCCGTCGCCCGGGGTGCCGGTGCGGCTGATCCCGGCGCTGCGCGATACAGCGTCCTGGATGCTGCGATCGCCCCGGGCGCGGATGCGCTCGCCGCTCAGGCTGTCGGTGCTGGCCGGCGTTTCCAGGGCGCTCAGGCCCAGGCGCGAACCGGCGCTGGTGGCGGTCTTCAGGCTGACACTGTCGTCGGCCTCGCTGGCCGGTGCAGAGATGGTGCCGGTAGGCAGGGTCAGGGTGGACTCGTCGGCCTGGGACAGGGGCGGCAGGGCGAGCAGGCAGAGACTGGACAGCAGGTACTTGTTCATCGGGGCGGTGAATCGCTTCTTCGAGAGGGTTGCCCGCAGTGGGGGAGCTGCGGGCAAGGAGCTTACACTAAGTGTTATAAAGTAACACTATGGCTGTGCGCGGCTGAAGCGCGGGGAGTGTACAGAGCTCTCTGCAATGCGCATCTCGGCTGATTCATGTTGAAGATGAGGCAGATTCAGGATCGCGGTTCCAGCGCGAGAGCAGCAAGCGGTCCAGTAGCCACACCACGACCAGCGATGCCCCCACCAGTGGAAAGGCCACGGCCAGCAGGCCGATGACCAGCATCGCGGTTTTCCAGCGCGGCAGGTCGTGGCGCAGCGGTGGGACCCCGAGGCGGCCCGCAGGGCGGCGCTGCCACCACATGACGATGCCGCTCACCGCACCGAGCAGGATCATCAGGCACACCACCAGCACCAGGATCTGGTTGACGCGGCCGAACATCTTGCCCTCATGCAGCATCACCCCCACCTCGGTGGCCCGTGCCACTGTGCTGTAGTGCTGCCAGCGCACATCGGCCAGGACCTTGCCGGTGTACTGGTCGACATGCAGGGTGGCGTCGTTGCGTGGGTCGTCGGCGAACAGGGCGATGGTGAACACCCCCGTGGCGCTGCTGGGCAGGGTGATGCTGTAGCCGGGCTCGACCTGGCGCTGGCGGGCGAGGTCCTGGACCTGTTGCAGGCTGATGGCCGGAGCCGCTGGAGCGGCTGCGGCCATGGCGTGGCCCATGTGCTCGGCATGGTCGCCGGACATCGGCATTGGAGTGTTCTCCAGGGCCCAGGGCACGGTCTGGCGGGTGGCGCTGTTGAGCTCGCCGGCCTGCTGGTCGGAGGTCGGTACGTCGTTCCACATGGCCACCGGGAAGCGGTTCCACAGGTCGGCGTACTGCCTGCCCCAGAAGCCGGTCCAGCTCATGCCGCTGAGCAGCATCAACAGCAGCAAGGCTGAGCCCCAGAACCCCAGCACACCGTGCAGGTCGCGCCAGAACAAACGGCCCCGGGCGTTCAGGCGTGGCCATAGCACGCCTGCCGAAGACTTGCCCCGTGGCCACCACAGGTACAGGCCCGAGACCACCAGGATGATGCCCCAACTGGCCGCCAGCTCCACCAGCCGGTCGCCGACGGTGCCGATCATCAGTTCGCCGTGGATGGCCCGGGCCACGGCCTGCAAGTTGCGCTTGGCATCCTGTTCGCCGAGCACGTCGCCGTGGTAGGGATCGATGAACACATTGAGTTCCAGGCCTTTGTGCTGCACCACGAACTGGGCGCTGCGCCCGGCATCGACAGGTGGCAGGTACTGCTTGATGTGGCCCTGGGGATAGGCCGCCTGGACCCGTTGCAGCAACTGGTCGGCCGTCAGGCTGTGATGCCCGGCAGGCACCGTGAGCAAGCTGGGGTACATCAGTGGATCGAGTTGCGGTTTGAACAGGTAGACGATGCCGGTCAACGCCAGCATCACCATGAAAGGGGCGACGAACAGCCCGGCGTAGAAATGCCAGCGCCAGGCCAGGTTGTAGAAAGACACTTTGGGTCGATTCATCGGGAAGCGCTCCGCAAGGCTGTGGATCTGTTGTTATGGGTAGCTCCTGCAACCACTGCCGAAGGCCCAGCGGGCCTTGTCGCAATCTCGCCCGCTCGGCGGCGGTCACAGGTGCCTGGTGTAGCCGCTGCCGCAGGCTGCGTAGGGGCGCGCAGCGGCCGCAACGGTGCGTCAGAAGCTCAGGTCGACCTTGGTCCAGAAGGTGCGGCCGGGTTCCTTGATGGCTTGTGGATCATTGGCCGGGTAGCCGAAGCCGGCGTTGCCCGCCAGGTTCAGGTGCTCGGCGTAGGCCTTGCCGAACAGGTTGTCGACCCCGGTGCTGAGCTTGAGGTTCTTGTTGATGCGGTAGGCGCCGTTGAGGGAGAACACGCCGAAGCCGCCGCTCTTGCCGAAGTCCTTGCCGACCACGTTGCCCTGGTTCAGGTCGACGCGGTTCTGCGCTGCCACCACCCGCCACAATGCGCCGGCACTCCAGTCGTCCTGGCTGTAGGTCAGGCCGAAGCGCGCGTCCAGTGGCGGCATCTGCGGCAGGGCCTTGCCGTCGCTGCTGTTCTTGCCCCAGGCGTAGGCCAGGGTCGCGTCAGCCTTCCAGTTGGAGGTCAGCTTGTAGGCCGCACCCAGTTCGCCACCCATGATCCGGGCGTCGATGTTCTGTGCCTGGGAGTTGCCGCTGCGGTAGTCGAACAGAATGTAGTCACGCACCTGGCCGATGTAGCCCGAGGCCCAGGCTTCCAGGTCCGCGCCCTGGTACTGCAGGCCGAAGTCGAGCTGGGTGGTCTTTTCCGGCTTGATCGAATCGAAGGCGTTCAGCGAGCCGGCAGGGCCCATCTTCGGCGAGAACAGCTCCCAGTAGTCGGGGAAGCGCTGGGCATGGCCCAGGCCTGCATAGAGGGTGGTCGGGCTGTCTGCCAGGTCATGCTCGTAACGCACGAAGCCGCTGGGCAGGGTGTCGGCGCGGGTGTCGCCGGCAGTGGGGTTGGGGCGGCTCATCATTCCCGCCTTGATGCCCTGGCGATAGTCCTTGGCCGAGGCTCGATCAAGGCGGGCGCCGGTGATCAACCGGTCGCGTTCGGCGGCGTACCAGGTCAGCTCGCCGAAGGCCCCGTAGTTGTGGAAGTCGGCGTCCTTGGTCCAGGGCTGGCCCTTGTGCGCATCGACGCCCATGCCGCCGCGCTGGCGGTGTTCGTTGGTCTGGGCGTCGATGCCGCTGATCAGCTGCACATCGGCCCAGCGCCAGGTGGCCTTGATCCGTGCGCCCAGGGTGCGGCGGTCGACGTTGCTGACCATGGGCATGCCCATCATGCCGCTGCCCGAGGGCGTGCGCAGGCTGTAGTTGTCCATCACGTGGTCGGCGTAGTTGTAGTAGACCTGGGCCTCGATCTTGTCCAGGACATCGCCGATGTTGGATTTCTCGAAACGCAGGCCCAGGCTCTCGCGCTTGAACTGCGAGCCGTCCATGCCGCGACCGGCATAACGGGCCTCGCCATCACCCTTGCCGGCAGTCAGCTCCAGCAGGGTGTCGGCATCCGGGGTCCAGCCCAGGGCAATGTCGCCGTTCCACTTGTCGTAGCGCGAGGCCACGGTGTCGTTGTTGCCATCGCGGTAGTCATCGGAATGAGCGGTGTTGCCGATCACTCGCACATAGCCCAGCGGACCGCCGGCGGCCGCGTCCAGGGTCTTGTCGAAGCGGCCGTTGGAGCCGGCCAGCAGGCTGGCGTTGACCCGGGTGCCGAGTTCGCCGAAGTGCTCGGGCTCACGGTCGAAAAGCACGGTGCCGGCCGAGGCGCCAGGGCCCCAGAGCACGGTTTGCGGGCCCTTGATTACCGTCAGGCGGTCGTAGGTTTCCGGGGAGATGTAGGAGGTCGGGGCGTCCATGCGGCCGGGGCAGGCGCCGAGCATCATGCTGCCGTTGGTGAGGATGTTCAGGCGCGAGCCGAACATGCCGCGCAGCACCGGGTCGCCGTTGGTGCCGCCGTTGCGCACCAGGGCGAAGCCGGGAATGGTCTTGAGGTAGTCGCCGCCATCGCTGGCCGGCACCGGCTGGCGCGGGTCCTTGGGGTTGGTGACCACGGTCAGGGGCGAACTGGGAGCGACGGCGGTGATCACCGTGGGGCTCAGCTCGGTGCTGTGGTGGGCGTGCTCGGCCGAAGCCTCGTCGGCTATGGCCAGGGGCGTCAGCAGGGCACCACAGAGCACCGCCAGGGCACGGTTGAAGTGCTGGCGCGACGGGTTCAGGGCAAAGGGTCTGGTTGGCTGGGCAACGCCCAGGCGAGAGTCAGCAGAAAACATAGATGTTCCATCGATCGGTCTTGAATGACACGGCCACGAACGCACGCCTGTCGTGCTGACAGCCGGCCGTGTGAAATGAGTGGGTGACTCAGGCGAGGATCGGTGGGGCGCGGCTGAGCGCGCCGGGGAACACGGTCTGCCGGGCGTGGCCCTGGCGCGTGGCGGGGATCAGGAAATGCTGGGCCAGCGGTGCATCGAGGTGGGCGAACGATAGCCCCGAGGTCAACGCCGGGCAATTGAACAGCAGGCTGCAATAACCGCATTTTTCCCAGAGCACATGTTGCTCGCCCTGGGGTTTGGCGGGGTGCGAAGCGTGTGGGTTATCGCCGTGGCAGCCGGACACGCCGCTGCCCATGTCCATGGAAACGGACATGTTCATCGGCATCGCGTGATCCATCGGCATCGACTGGGATATCAGCGGACCGATAAAGATCATCAGCATGGCGAACAGGCTGATCCAGCTGCCGCGCCGGACTCCATTGGAGTTGCGGCGTGGCGCGGACCGCCTGCGGCCAGGCGCGAGCGGGGCGTTCACGGGCAGGGCTGCCAGTCAGTGCTTAATGGGCGTGCTGGTGCTCTTGCGCGGCGCCCGGAGCCTGCTTCTGCACGGCCACTTCGACGGTGACGTCGCCGGCCTTCTCGAAGTGCAGGGTCAGCGGGAAGCGCTTGCCGTCGACGAGCAGGCTGCGGTCCTTCAGCTCCATGAGCATCACGTGATAGTTCATGGGCGCGAAGGTCACCTGCCCACCGGCAGGCACGGCCACCTTGGCCACTTGCTGCATCTTCATCAGGTCGCCCTGCATCACATGCTCATGCAGCTCCGCGCGGCCGGCGATCGGCGTATCGACGCTGAGCAGGGTATCGGCATTCTTGCCCGGGTTGTCCAGCACGAAGTAGGCGGCGACGGTCGGTGCGTTCGGCGGCAGTTCCTGTGACCAGGGGTGAGCGATCTGCAACTCGCCGACCTTGTATTCGTGGGCGGTGGCGAAGCTGGCAGGCAGCAGCAGGGCGGCCAGCAGCAGGGCGTGCTTGACCAGGGAAGAGTTGAGCATGGCGGTTCTCCAGAACGATTCAAAAACGCAGGTCACTTGCGAAAGGGAATCATGCCAGAGGTGGTGCACCGGGGTTCAGGCTGGGCCATTGCTGGCGCGGGGTGAGGGGTTCGAACTGGGGGTGCGGGGCGCCCGGCTGGGCAATGAAGCGGGTGAAATTCAGTTGCGGTACATGACCGGGCAAGGCCACCAGGGGCGCCGAGCCGGAGCAGCACCAGCAGTGCTGCATGTTCGAGTGATCGTCGTTCTGCGGGGCTTTCTGTTCGAGCTTGCCCAGGGAGATGGCGACCATCTTGGTGCCGCTGGAGGAACAGAAACTGCCCCACAGCAATTGTTCGTCCAGCCCCTGTTCGCTGTTCTGCATGGCCCCGGAAAGCGGCATGGCAAGCATGTTGAACAGCACTGCGAAGCAGGCGATCCAGGCAAATGCGAGCCGTTGTCGGGACATGGGGACGATCCGTCGGTTGAGCGATCAGGCGGGTATTTAGCCTGATCGCTGTGGATAAGTAAAAAAACACCGTGTGCGGTGTGGTGTCGCAGTACTGGCTCAGGCCGGGCTGACGTGGAGCTTGAGCCCCAGGGCCTTCATCACCTTGATGATAGTCGCGAACTCGGGATTGCCCTGGCTGCCCAGCGCCTTGTACAGGCTTTCGCGGCCCAGGCCGGTGTCCCGGGCTACCTGGGTCATGCCACGGGCGCGGGCGATGTCGTTGAGGGCGGCGCGGATCAGCACGCCGTCGCCGGCATCTTCCTCGAAGCAGGCATCGAGGTAGGCCACCATGTCTTGCGGGGTCTTGAGGTAGTCGGCCGCATCGAAGCGGGTCACTGGGGTGCGCATGTTTCAGTCCTCGCTCTTGAGGTCGTGAGCCAGTTGCCGCGCTCGTTGGATGTCGCGACTCTGGGTGCTCTTGTCGCCACCGATCAACAACAGGTAGATCCGTTCGCCTCGCCGTGAAAAGTACACCCGGTAGCCGGGCCCACGCCGGGCCCACGGGGGATACGCATCTCATGGACTCCACCTCCTGCCGGTGCACAGTCGTCGAACCGCCCTAGTTGCGCTGCCCTGATCCGGGCCAGTACGCGGGTCTTCCCCTGAGGGTCCTTGAGGCGGGTGAGCCAGTGGCTGAACTCCTGGGTTTGCTCGAAGACGAACATGGCGACTGTATTCCTTGGGATACGCCCCTGGGCAACTCATTTGCCAGATGAAAGGCAACGCTGCGACGACCGGGCGTGCAGCCGGTCGTTGCAGGGCGCCCACGTAAGTTAAGGCGGGCGGCTGGCGGGCACAGCCAGCGCGTTCCCAGGCTGAGGTGAGGTGCGGCGCTTTTTGCTGTCAGGCGCTGGACAGTTGCTTGAGGGCGGCCAGCAGTTGGGGCACTTCCGTGAAGCTTCGATCAACCTCGGGCAGTGTGGGGCGCTTGAGTATCAACACCGGGACTCCCCGTTCGCGGGCCACTTCCAGCTTGGGTTCGGTAGCGCTGCTGCCGCTGTTCTTGCTGATCAGCACATCGATGCGCCGGCGCGCGAACAGCTCGCGCTCGTCATCGATCCGGAACGGGCCACGGGCGCCGATCACTTCGCAGCGCTCATTGCCCGGGCAGGCTTCCAGGGCGCGCAGGGTCCAGAACTGGCCGGCGGGAATCTCCTCCAGATGCTGCAAGGGCTCGCGACCCAGGGTGAACAGCGGGCGCTGGAAAGGTGTGAGGGCGTGCATCAGTTGCGGCCAGTCGGCGACCTCGTGCCAGTCGTCCCCAGGCTGCGCTTGCCAGGCCGGACGGCGCAGGGCCCAGCAGGGAATGCCGGTAAGCCGGGCGGCGGCCTGGGCATTGGCGCTGATCTGCGCGGCATAGGGATGGGTCGCATCCAGCAGCAGAGTGATGTTCTCGGTGCGCATGAACTGCGCCAGGCCCTCGGCGCCGCCATAACCGCCGACACGTACCTGGCAGGCCAGGTCGGTGGGCACCCGGCCGATGCCGGCCAGGCTGTAGATATGCCCGGGCCCCAGGGTACGGGCGATGGCCAGGGCCTCGGTGACGCCGCCCAGCAGCAGGATACGGCTCATCGGTCGGCTCCGGCATGGCCGACGATGCCGCCCTGGCGGTCGATGGCGAAGACCTCCACCTGGACCTGGGGCGGCACCACGCTGCGGGCGAAGTCCAGGGCATGGCGGCAGACGGCATCGCCCAGCGCGACCCCGGCAGCGCTGGCCATGGCCAGGGCCTGCTGGCTGGTGTTGGCTTGGCGGATGGCCTCTTGCAGCGGCTGGTCGGCGCCCACTTCGGCGGCCCATTGCGCCAATTGCGGCAGGTCGATGCTGGAGTGGCGGCTGTGCAGGTCCATGTGCCCGGCGGCCAGCTTGCTGATCTTGCCGAAACCACCGCACAGGCTGAGTTTTTCCACGGGCGCCTTGCGCAGGTGCTTGAGCACCGCACCCACGAAGTCGCCCATTTCGATCAGGGCGATTTCCGGCAGGTCGTAGACCCGGCGCATGGTGTCTTCGCTGGCGTTGCCGGTGCAGGCGGCGACGTGCTGGTAGCCGTTGCTCCTGGCGACATCGATGCCCTGGTGGATCGAGGCGATATAGGCCGCGCAGGAAAACGGCCGGACGATGCCGCTGGTGCCCAGGATCGACAATCCGCCGAGAATCCCCAGGCGCGGGTTCATGGTCTTCTGCGCCAGGGACTCGCCGTCCTCGACGTTCACCGTCACTTCGAACCCCCCGCCGTAGGCCTGCTCTTCGGCCAGCCGTTGCAGGTGCTCGCTGATCATCCGCCTCGGTACCGGGTTGATCGCCGGTTCGCCCACTGCCAGGACCAGGCCGGGACGGGTCACGGTGCCGACCCCGGTGCCGGCGACGAAGCGGATACCCGGTTCTCGGGTCAGGCGCACCTGGGAATACAACAGGGCGCCGTGGGTGACGTCCGGGTCGTCGCCGGCATCCTTGAGGGTCCCGGCCTCGGCGCCGTCTACGGTGCGCCGGCAGAACTCCAGGCGCATCTGCACCTGCTTGCCCTTGGGCAGCACGATATCCACCGCATCGGCATCGATGTTGCCCAGCAGCAGGCGGGCCGCCGCCAGGCTGGTGGCGGTGGCGCAGCTGCCGGTGGTCAGGCCGCTGCGCAGGGGAGCGGGTTGCTCGGCGGTTTCGTCACGCATCCACAGCGCCCTTTATTGGCGAGCTTGCTCGCGATGGCGTCCGCCAGGCGGACCGGGTTGTCTGGATCGCGAGCAAGCTCGCTCCTGCAGGAGAGGGGAATGGACTCATAGCGGCTTGGCGAGATCGAGCAAGGTGATCGGCAAGGCCTGGCGCCAGGTGTCGAACTCCCCCAGCGGCTGGGCCTGGGCCACGTGGATGCGGGTCAGCTCGCCACCGTGGCGCTGGCGCCAGTCCATCAGGGTCATCTCGCTTTGCAGGGTCACGGCATTGGCCACCAGGCGGCCGCCGGGCTTGAGTCGTTCCCAGCAGGTGGCGAGTACCCCGTCGCGGGTCACGCCGCCGCCGATGAAGATCGCGTCCGCAGGCTCCAGGCCAGCGAGGGCCTGGGGGGCGCTGCCACGGATCAATTGCAGCCCGGGCACCCCGAGGGCGTCGCGGTTGTGTTCGATCAGTTGCTGGCGCCCCTCGTCAGCCTCGATGGCCAGGGCGCGGCAGCTGGGGTGGGCGCGCATCCATTCGATGCCGATCGAGCCACTGCCGGCCCCGACGTCCCACAGCAACTCGCCGGGCATGGGCGCCAGGCGAGCCAGGGTCATGGCGCGCACGTCGCGCTTGGTCAGCTGGCCGTCGTGGCGAAAGGCCGAGTCCGGCAGGCCGGCCAGGCGCGACAGGCGTGGCGCATCTGGGGCGGCGCGGCACTCGATGGCCAGCAGGTTGAGGTCGGCGATGACCGGGTCCTGCCAGTCGTCGGCGGTGTTGTCGATGCGGCGCTCCAGCGGGCCTCCCAGGTGTTCCAGGACGCTGACCAGGCTTGGGCCGAAGCCTTGCTCGCGCAGCAACCCGGCCACTGCCGCCGGGCTGTGGCGATCGTTGCTCAGCACCAGCAGGCGCAGGCCGTTGGCCAATTGGGCATTGAGCGCGGCCAATGGCCGCGCCACCAGCGACAGGCTGACCACCTCCTGCAGGGGCCAGCCCAGGCGTGCGGCGGCCAGGGAACAGGAGGAGGGCGCGGGCAGGATGTGCAGTTCTTCGGGGGGCAGCTGCCGTGCCAGGCTGGCGCCGACGCCGAAGAACATCGGGTCGCCACTGGCCAGCACGCATACGGGGGTACCGCGCTGGCTCAGTACCGGTTCCAGGGAGAACGGGCTCGGCCACGGCTGGCGTTCGCCACGGATGCACGCCGGCAGCAGCTCCAGCTGGCGCTGCCCGCCGACAATCCGCGAAGCGCCCAGCAAGGCATGCCGGGCGCTGCGGCCCAGGCCCTTGAAGCCGTCTTCACCGATTCCCACTACTGTCAGCCAGGGCGACATGGATATTCCTCGAACACAAAAGCCGTAGTTCCGACAGGCAGGCTTTTCATGCCTTCGGACAAAGCAGGCATAATACCGCGCCTTCGCTGACGAAGCGCTTTTCCCACTCTGCCGGTCGCCCCTTGAACGAACGTCCGCTGTCCACTGCCATCCGTCCCTCGGCCTGTCCGGGGTTGCTGCGTATCGTCCCGGCCCTGGATGGCGGTATCTGCCGGATCAAGCTGGCCGGTGGGGTTATCAGCTGCGCCCAGGCCGTGGCGGTGGCCGAGGCTGCGCAGGCATTTGCCGGTGGGGTGATCGAGGCCACCAATCGCGCCAACCTGCAGATCCGTGGCATCGGCAGCGAGCACCAGGCGCTGATCGCCAGGTTGCTGGATGCCGGCCTGGGGCCGACCACGGCGGCAGGGGACGATGTGCGCAACCTGATGCTCAGCCCCAGTGCCGGGATCGACCGCCAGTGCCTGGTCGACACCCGGCCACTGGCGGCGCAGATCCTGCAAACCCTGCAAGGCCATCCACGGTTCCACGAGCTGTCCGCCAAGTTCGCCGTGCAACTGGATGGTGGCGAGGCCCTGGCCATGCTCCACCATCATCACGACCTGTGGCTGGCGGCCCTGGAGCGCGACGGCCAGGTGCTGCTGGCCTTCGGCCTGGCCGGTTGCCTGGCGGATCCACCCCTGGCGGCGGTGCCGCTGGAGCTGGGCCACCCACTGCTGGTGGCGGTGCTGGAGTTGTTCCTCGACCTGGCGTCCCCCGAGCAGACTCGCATGCGCCACTTGCTGGCCCAGGTGCCGGTGGCGGAGTTTCTTGCCCGCTTGGAGCATCACCTGGGGCATCCCCTGCTGAGTGTGGAGGGTTGGCGCCGTCCAGCGGCCGCCGAGGGCTTGCACCTGGGCACTTATCCACAGGTCGATGCCGGGCGGGTCTATGTCGGTGCGGTCACGCCCCTGGGGCGTCTCGACCCGGCCATGCTCAAGGGCGCCGCGCACCTGGCCCAGCGCTATGGCGACTCCAGCCTGCGACTCACCCCCTGGCAGAGCCTGCTGCTGCCGGACATTGCCGTGGCCGATGCCCCTGCGGTCACCGCGGGCCTGGCCGAGCTGGGCCTGCTGTGCCATCCCGAACAGGCCCTGGCCCACCTGATCGCCTGCACTGGCTCCAGCGGTTGTGCCAAGGCCCAGGCCGATACCAAGGGCGATGCGCTGCGGTTGGCGGCCCTGTTGCAGGCCCAGGGACGACAGCAGGCGGTGCATCTGTCCGGTTGCCTGCGCACCTGCGCCGCCGCCCATGTGGCGCCGGCCACCCTGCTGGCGGTGGCCCCGGGACGCTACGACCTGTATTTGCGCGACGCCACGCAGCCGGGGTTCGGCAGGCTGCGGGCGCGCAACCTTTCTATAGAAGCGGCACAAGCGCTGCTTGATGTCCGCCAACGGAGTCACCTTGATGATTGATTACATTCGCGACGGTCAGGAGATCTATCGCAACTCCTTCGCGATCATCCGCGAGGAAGCAAGGCTGGAACGCATTCCTGCCGACCTGGAAAAGCTCGCGGTCCGGGTGATCCACGCCTGCGGCATGGTCGAGGCCATCGATGGCCTCCAGTTCTCTGAAGGCGCCGGCAAGGCCGGGCGCGAGGCCCTGGCGGCCGGAGCGCCGATCCTCTGCGATGCGCGGATGGTCTCCGAGGGCATCACCCGGGCGCGCCTGCCGGCCAACAACCCGGTGATCTGCACCCTGCGTGACGACAGCGTGCCGGAGTTGGCCCGGGAGCTGGGCAATACCCGTTCGGCGGTGGCCCTGGAACTGTGGCGGCCGCACCTGGAAGGCAGCGTGGTGGTGATCGGCAATGCCCCCACCGCGCTGTTCTACCTGCTGGAAATGCTCGACGCCGGTGCACCGAAACCGGCGCTGATCCTTGGCTTCCCGGTGGGCTTCGTCGGCGCTGCCGAATCCAAGGCAATGCTGGCCGCCGACAGCCGTGGCGTGCCGTTCGTGATCATGCAGGGCCGCCTGGGCGGCAGTGCCATGGCGGCCGCCGCCGTCAACGCCCTGGCCACGGAGATCGAATGATGCAGCAACCTGGACGTTTGATCGGCCTCGGCGTGGGCCCTGGTGATCCGGAACTGATTACCCTCAAGGCCCTGCGCCTGCTGCGCGAGTCGCCGGTGGTGGCCTACTTCGTCGCCAAGGGCAAGAAGGGCAATGCCTTCGGCATCATCGAAGCGCACCTGCAGGAGGCGCAAACCCTGCTGCCGCTGGTCTACCCGGTGACCACCGAAGTGCTGCCGGCGCCGCTGTCCTATGAGCAGGTGATCAGCGATTTCTACGACGAAGCCAGCGTGCAGGTGGCCGAGCACCTGGATGCCGGCCGCGATGTGGCGGTGATCTGCGAGGGCGACCCGTTCTTCTACGGCTCCTACATGTACCTGCACGACCGCCTGGCCGAGCGTTACCAGGCCGAAGTGGTGCCGGGGGTCTGCTCCATGCTGGGTGGTGCCTCGGTGCTGGGCGCGCCCCTGGTGTATCGCAACCAGAGCTTGTCGGTGCTGTCCGGGGTGCTGCCCCCTGACGAGCTCAAGCGCCGCCTGGCGGACGCCGACGCGGCAGTGGTGATGAAGCTGGGGCGCAACTTCCCCAAGGTGCGGCAGGTCCTGGAACAGCTGGGGCTGGCGGAGCGGGCGCTGTACGTCGAGCGCGCCACCATGGCCAACCAGAAGATCGTGCCGCTGGATGAAGTGGAGCCGATGTCCTCGCCGTACTTCTCGCTGATCATCGTTCCCGGACAAAGGTGGCAAGGCTGATGGCCCGTTCAACTCCGGCCATCGTCATCCTTGGCCAAGGCAGCCTCGACACTGCGCGACGGATCCAGCGCCTGTACCCCGACTCGTTGATCCACGGTCTGGCGGAACGGGTCGAAGGCGCTGACCGGGTGTACCACGAGTTCGGCGCGACCCTGCGCCAGCTCTACCAGCAGGACACGCCAATCATCGCCCTGTGCGCCGCCGGCATCGTGATCCGCACCCTGGCGCTGCTGCTCCTGGAAAAGGGCGCCGAGCCGCCGGTACTGGCGGTGGCCGAGGATGGCAGCGCGGTGGTGCCGCTGCTGGGGGGCCTGGGCGGGGTCAACGTCATGGCCCGGGAAATCGCCGCCGGCCTGGGGGGGGCTGCGGCCATCACCACCAGCGGTGAACTGCGCTTCGGTACCTGCCTGCTCAACCCGCCCAGCGGTTATGCCCTGGGCGACCTGGAGCTGGGCAAGCGTTTCGTCTCCGACCTGCTGGGTGGCGAAAGCGTGCGCATCGAAGGCGCCGCGCCCTGGCTGGCGGCGGCGAAGCTGCCCGAGGACGAGCAGGCCCGCCTGACGATCCGGGTCGGCTCCGCGGAACGCGAGCCTGCGGCCAATGAACTGGTGATCTACCCGCGCAGTGTCCTCATCGCACTCACCTGCAGGAGCGAGCTTGCGCGCGATAGCGGTCTCGAGTTGGCCGAGCATCTCCGGGCTGCTCTGCACCAGGCCGGGATCGCTCGCCAATCCGTGGCCTGCCTGCTGGCCGCCGACAATGAAATGGCCAGCCCGGCCTTGCGTGAAGCCGCCGCCGAGCTGGGCGTGCCGTTGCGCTTCCTGGCGGCAGCCGGCAGCGTCACCGAACTGGCGCAACAGGCCGTGCCGCAATTGCTGCCACCGCTGAAGGTGGGCGAGGACATCGCCATCGCCGTGGCCAGCCAGCCCCTGGACCCGGAGCAGATCGGTCGCCCTCGCGGGCGCCTGGCCGTGATCGGCCTCGGCCCAGGCGCTGCCGAGCTGATGGTGCCGGCGGTGAAAGCCGAACTGGCCCGGGCCAATGACATTCTTGGCTACGAAACCTACGTGCGCATGGCTGGCCCGTTCCGTGCCGACCAGGTCATGCACTGCACTGACAACCGCGAAGAAATGCAGCGTGCCCGCCATGCCTTCGAACTGGCCGCACAGGGCCGTTCGGTGGTGGTGGTGTCGTCCGGTGACCCGGGCGTGTTCGCCATGGCCGCGGCGGTGCTCGAAGCCTTGCATGAGTCCAGCGACCCGGCATGGCACCGCGTCGACCTGGAGATCCTGCCCGGGGTCTCCGCTTCCCTGGCCACCGCAGCCCAGGCCGGTGCGCCCCTGGGCCATGACTTCTGCGTGCTGTCGCTGTCGGACAACCTCAAGCCCTGGGACATCATCGAGAAGCGCCTGGACCTCGCCTCCCAGGCGGACCTGGCGCTGGCCTTCTACAACCCGATTTCCCGCTCGCGGCCCTGGCAACTGGGCCGGGCCCTGGAGATCGTGCGTCAGCACCGCACGCCACAAACCCCGGTGGTGCTGGGGCGAGATGTCGGGCGTCCGGGCCAGACCCTGCGGGTCATCACCCTGGGCGAGCTCACCCCGGAGCAGGTGGACATGCGCACCATGGTGTTGGTTGGCTCCTCCACTACCTGCGTCTTCCCCCGGGCCGAGGGTGGCGAGTGGGTCTATACGCCGAGGTGGTACGGCGAGAAGCCATAGGCCTGCCTTGCTCCTGTAGCCGCTGCCGAGCCTGCGAGGCTGCGATCGACCGCGCAGCGGGCGCAGGGATCTTGAAATCGCTGGAGGACCTTCGGTCCTATCGCAGCCTCGCCAGGGCTCGGCTGCGGCTACAGGAGGTATGAGGTCGCCCCCGGGCGCTGAGGCAGTCTGGTTTGGCGGAAGGCAATGGCAACACTTTGGCGGTTGCCGCTGGTTTTTTGCAAAGCCATGGTTGGCCGGTCGCCGACGCATCGGCGGCCGATCTTAGCCGGTCGGAAAGCAACTCTATGAATACAGAAATGCTAACCATGGAGCTTTCCAATGACCGACTTCACCCCGCTACAAAGCAATCTCACTCCCACCCCGGTTTACCACCTCGACCGCAATGCCCCGACAGCGGATCTGCATGGCGGTGCGTTGCAGCGCATCAAGGCTTCGCGTGATCTGCTGCACAGCCTGGATTGTCTGCGTCTTGAAGGGGGGCAGCATTTC
The DNA here is from genome assembly GCF_020520285.1 of Pseudomonas sp. L5B5. Classification (NCBI taxonomy): domain Bacteria; kingdom Pseudomonadati; phylum Pseudomonadota; class Gammaproteobacteria; order Pseudomonadales; family Pseudomonadaceae; genus Pseudomonas; species Pseudomonas sp. L5B5. Next base: position 3,455,054 of record NZ_CP084742.1, on the reverse strand, counting down.
GTCCATGCAGCCCACATGCTGTTGCAGGATGGCTGCGATGCGCTGGATGCCTTGCAATGGCGGCTCGAGGCCTGAGGCGGCCGGATAGAACCAGGCTCTTGGCCCCCATTGAGCCGGTTCCTGCAACTTGCCGCTTGGAGCTTGTCGCTTAGGGCTGCAAATACCAGGTGATGAATTCGAAGAAGCTGGCCCATCTGGCGGGGATGCGGCCGGCGACGAAGGCTTCCCAGTCGCCCAGGTCGAAATCCCAGACACCGCCGCTGTCCTTGTCCAGCAAGTAGCCGCCTTCGCCTTGCAATGAGGTGAAGGCGATGAAGTTCTCTGGCAACTCCCAGACTTCATGAATGAACTCGGTGCACATCAGGATTTCATCACTGGGCCCGTCGATATCCATCAGCACTTCGTAGCTCGCTCGGCTTTCGAAGTCGGCGGGGTGGTAGGCCAGGTAGATCTGTGCGAACTCGCTGTCCAGGGCAATCCCCAATGTTGCCAGCGCTCGGGTGACCTCGGCGGTGTCGGGGCGCGGGCGGAAGCTGGGCAGGGCTTCGATCAGGGCGATCAACTGCGGGGGAATCATGGGTGGTCCTTGCTGATGCGTGGCCATTTGTCCAGGGGCAGGTGGTCCTGGTGGCGGGCGAAGTGTTCCCGGGCCTGGCCCAGGGTTTTGTGGTTGGGCCCGCTCAGCACGTCCAGCGCCTGGCTGCCGTCGTCTTCCCAATTGCACAGGTCGCAGATCTCGTATTCGCCTCGTGCGCCCAGGGTCAGGTAGCCACAGCAGGGACAGGCCTCCCGGTGCTCGAGGCCTGGGCTGACGATGTAGTCGCCCAGCCCGGCTTCACGCAGGCAGCGCCTCAGGTACAGGTGGGTCACGCCGCGATACTCGGCGCGCAGGGCAATCAGCAGCAGGGCGTTGTAGCGCGGGTCTTGCGTATCGTCCGGGGGCTCCGGTTGCGAGATGAGCTGTTGCTGCAGGCAGGGTGGCAGTGCCGCGAACTCAAGGTCGTCGCTGTCTATCCCCCACCAGTTCAGGAGGTGGGAGGCGCGAGCAGCGGCATCTAGGCCGGGCAGCCTGTGTGCGCTCAGGAGGTCGATGGCGGCGGTGGCGGTGAGTGTTTCCATGGGGCTCGGCTTGTTGAGGGCAGGAGTCAGGGCCAGGTCAGGGTCAACTGGTCGGGCCGCAGGAGGGGGACTTGCACCCTGACCCCGGAGGTCGACTCGGCGTGGAGCTGCTGGCCGCGGATCTCTACCCGGTCGAAGGGGTTGGTCTGGCTGAGGACCATCAGCCAGATCAGTGCATCCGAGCCTTTTTCCAGCAAGGCCAGGAAGCCGTCACCGCCGTGCCCGGCGGTTTCGCCGCCCTGGGCATGAAAAGACTGCGGGCCTTCGGCGGCAAACCCCAGGGCCGTGACGAAATCAGGTTCGTCCCTGCCTGGGAAATCCAGGGCTGGCATCCAGACTTTATTGACCAGCCTTGGATGTTCGTAGGGCAGGTCGAACAGGCAATAGAAACCGCTGCTGAGGACCAGGGTGTTTTCCCGGGGGAAACACCCGTCCAGCCATTGTTCCTGAATGAAAGCAGCATCGGCGCTGTAGGGCATTGGGCGGGCTCTGGCTGGGAGGGGGGTTCTACAGGTTCGAGACCTGGCGGAAACCGGAGTTGTAGGCGCATTGCCCTGCGTACTCCGGGCGCGCATCGCAAGCTTTCAGGCAGCCTTGGACTCCGTTGGGAAAGCGCGCCGCCACCGACATCGCGAAACCGTAGGTCGGCGTCGTCACCGCAAAGCTGCTGTTGCAGGCCACTTGCGTGCTGTAGGTGAAGGTCATGGCCTCGCGTCGACCGTTGTGGGCGAAGGCCACTTCGAAGCTGTCGAGGCTGTTCCAGCCCGATAGCGGCAGCACTACAAAGCGGTAGCGGGTGTCGTCCAGGCGTTGGCCGATGACCCGCAGGTTTTTGCTGGAGGAGTCGGCCTTGGGCGAGGGGTAAGGCAGGGCGAGCAGCGCCCGCGGGTCACCGATCACGCCGAGTTCGAAGCCGATACCCTTCTGGTAGAACGGAATCTGCAGGGCCGGGGCGCCTTCGATCTTCACGTACTGGCTGTATGCATAGGGGCCGCTGGTTTCGGGCTTGTAGTCCGGTGCCCGGGCGAAGCTGACCTCAAGCTCCAGTACTGCGTCTGCCGCCTTGGCGTCTTCGGTGCGGATGTCGCTGGGCTGTTCGCTGCCGTGGCTGGCGCAACCGGCCAGCACAAGGGCCGAGGTCAGTTGCAGCAGGTATCGAACGGGCCATGGGCGTAGAACGCTCATCACTCAGTGCTCCTTCTTCAGCGGGCTGGAGGTCAGTCCCAGGCCCTTGAGTTGCCAGCTTCCCTGCACCTGCTGCCAGCTGAACTGGCGGCCGACCCAATCCACTTGCAAGGCATGATGCAGGCGATTCTGGTCGATGCGCCGGCCTTCGTTCAGGGCCTTTCGCGCGCGGTCGCTGGCTTGGTTGAACAACGGCCATAGCTGGCTCAGGTTCATCTCCTTGCTGATCGGCAGCTGGGCGTAGACGCCCTGATCCGCCGAGCTGAGCAGCAACCCTTCCTTGCCCAGGAAGGCGGCGCTGCGGTTGTCCGGCGACACCGACACCAGCATGGCGTAGTGGGAGAAGCCCCAGCCGGGCAGCCGCTCATCGAACCACAGGACTTGCCCGGTGGAGGGCACCAGCGCCCGTGCCCCTTCGGGAAACAGCAGCAGATCGCTGCGTCCGGGCTGTGGCTGGCCCCAGTCGGGCTCCTCGCGGCTCTTGACCGGGCTGAGGATACGGGCCAGTGGAGTGTCATTCTGCACCGCGATCAGCACGGTGCCGACGCCCATCCATTCGATGGTGGTAGCCAGCAGTACGGGTTGCCCGCCCTGAATCGCCCCGGTGGGTTTTACCTCGGTGATCTGCCAGGCGTTCAGCGGCCGATAGAGCTGGCCCTTATAGGTGATTTCCCGGGGATTGCTGCCATCCCGGCGGTGGTACACCTGGAAATCGCCAAAGCGCTCACTGGATTCACTGGTCTTGTCCAGCCAGGCCACAAGCTTGGCCTGGGGCGATTCGCCAGCCAGCACCGGGAGAGACATGAACACTGCGGCCAGCAAGCAGCCGAGGCCGCGCCCGATCTGCGCGAGGCGTTGGGCGCGTGCCGGAGCGGCGCCCGGGCCGGTGGGGGGGTGAAGAGTCTGCATTCCGTTGCCTATTACTTGATTTTTGTGGTGCCGGGCTGTTTGCCGGATGGGTCTAGGGGACTAGATAACCCCTGACCCCGGTGAAGATGATCTGCGCTGCCAGGGCACAGACGAACAGGCCCATGAGCCGGCTGACGATCTGCAGGCCCTGGTCGCCGAGGATGCGCTCGATGCGGTTGGACAGGTACAGCACCACGCCCACGGTGAGGCTGGCCAGGGCGATGCTGAGGATCGCGGTGAGCTTGTCGTCCCAGTGCGGCTGGCTGACGCCCATCACCAGCAGGGCGCCGATGGTGCCGGGGCCGACGGTCAGGGGAATGGTCAACGGGACGATGGTCACGTCCTGCTGCACGTTGTCGGTCTGCACCGCCGACTTGCCCTGGGCCATGCCCAGGGCCGAGATGAACAGCACCGAGCCCGCGCCGATGCGGAATGCATCCACGGTGATGCCGAACACGCCGAAGATCACCCGTCCGAACAGGTACAGCAGCACGCTGGAGACCAGGGTCGCGAGGGCGACTTTCCAGGCCAGGCGCCGGCGTTCCTTGAGGGAATAGCCGCGGGTCAGGCTGATGAAGCACGAGAGCACGAAGAAGGGGCTGTAGAGCACCAGCATCTTCAGGTAAACGCTGAACAGCACGTGGAGCATGGTGGAGGCTCACGACGAGGGAGGGCGAGCCAGAGTTTAACTCAGCTGGTGTGTGCGGTGCTGCGTTCGCGCAGGTCGCGCTGGGTGACCCAGTGTTCCACCAGTTCGCGCAGTTGCGACAGTTCCACCGGCTTGGCCATGTGGCCGTCCATGCCGGCCTGGCGCGCGCGTTCCTTGTGCTCGGCCAGGATATGGGCGGTGAGCGCCACCACCGGTGTGCGCACCCGCTGGTTGCCGACTTCCCAGGCCCGCAGTTGCTGGGTGGCGGAGAACCCGTCGAGCACGGGCATCTCGCAATCCATCAGCACCAGGTCGTAGCGCTTGGCCTTCATCGCCTGCAGGGCTTCCTCGCCATTGCTGGCCGTATCGGGCTGCAGGTTGAGCTTGCCGAGCATGCCGCGGATCACCTTGGTGGAGATGCTGTTGTCCTCGGCCACCAGGATACGGAAGTCGCTGGGCACGGTGATCGGCGCCGGGCCCTGGGCCTGGGGCAGGGGCTGGTTGTAGGGCGCGGCAGGCGCCTTGTCGCGCTGGTTGAGTTCGTCGGCCAGGGTGGTCTTGAGGGTGTAGCCGGCCACCGGCTTGGCGAGGATGCGCTTGATCCCGGCGTTGCGTGCAATCACCTTGCTGGGCGCGTTGCTGATGCCGGTGAGCATGACCAGCAGGATGTCGTGGTTCAGGCTCGGGTCTTCCTTGATCTTCGCCGCCAGTTGCATGCCGGTCATGCCGGGCATGTTCTGGTCCAGCAGGACCACGTCGAAATAGTCCCGCAGGTGGGCCTTGGTGCGCAGCAGGGCCAGTGCTTCCTTGCCCGACGGTACCGCGCTGACGTTCAGGCCCCAGGCACTGCACTGCTGTACCAGGACCTTGCGGCAGGTGTCGTTGTCGTCCACCACCAGCACCCGGGCTCCCTGCAATGGGCCGTCGAGGTCGGCGGTGGGGTGCTCCAGGCGCTCGGGGTCCAGCGGCAGGGTCAGCCACAGGGTGCTGCCTTGCTGGTTGCCGCTCTTGATGCCGAATTCGCCATGCATCAGCAGGATCAGCTGGCGGGCGATCACCAGGCCCAGGTTGCCCCCCAGGCGGGTGGTGGCCAGGAAGTTCTTGCTGTGCAGTTCGGTGTGCAGCAGGGCATCGCGCTCTTCGGCCTCCATGGGCTGGCCGCTGTCCTGTACCGCAATGCGCAGGCGTGGTTTGCTGCTGCGCTCGTCGAGGGCCACGACGATCAGCACTTCGCCTTCGTCGGTCTTCTTCAGGGCGTTTTCCAGCAGGCTCAGCAGGGCCTGGCGCAGGCGCGTCGGATCGCCGCTGATGACTCGCGGCACCTGGGGCTGGATGAAGCTGATCAGTTCGACGTTCTGCTGCTCGGCCTTGGCCCGGAAGATGCTCAGGCAGTCCTCGATCAGGGCATTGAGATCGAATTGCACGTCGTCCAGCTCGATCTGTCCGGATTCGAGCTTGGAGATGTCGAGGATCTCGTTGATCAGGGTCAGCAGCTCGTTACCGGCGCTGTGGATGGTCTGCACGTAGTCGCGCTGCTTGACCGACAGCGGGGTGCCCAGCAGCAGTTCGGTCATGCCCAGCACGCCGTTCATCGGGGTGCGGATTTCATGGCTGATCTTGGCCAGGAACTCGGCCTTGGCATTGACCTCGGCGGTACTGGCCGCCAGGTCGCGGCTGACGCTGAAGCGATTCTCGGTGATGTTGCGCTGGCGTTCGCCGAGCGCGACGCTCATCAGCAGGCCGGCGACGCACACCACGCTCATCAGGGTGACGATCAGCCCTTGCGGTGGCACCAGCGTCAAGCCGAGCAGGGCCGGGAGTATCACCAGGGTGCCGAGGTTGAAGATCGCCATGGCGGCGACGAAACAGCGGGCCGGGCGATAACCCTTGTGCCAGTGGTAGCCGCCGACGAACAGCATGCTCAGGCCGGCCAGGGCCACCAGGACATAGGTGATGATGTTCAGCGGCAGGGTGCTGACGAACAGCAGCGACAGGCCGGCCAGGCCGATCAGCAGGATATTGCCCAGCAGCAGGCGGTTCAGCGGGTGCGAGCCCAGCGGAGCGAAAAAGCGATAGGCGAACATCATCCCGCTGGGTGCGGTCAGCAGCAGCGCCAGGTAGGCGCCGGGCGTCTGCAGGGGTTGCCAGTCAGGCAGCCAGGGGCCGAGCAGGTTCAGCAGCATCATCAGGCTGAGGGTCAGCAGGCCCTCGCAGATGGCCAGCCACAGGCTACTGCGCGAGCGGGTATAGGCGAAGCGCGTGAGGTTGTGCAGGATCAGCATCGCCAGGCAGCCGAAGAGCAGGCCGTAGGTCAGCGTCTGGCCCTGGTTGGCGGCGGCCATCACGGCTGATTGCAGGGTGATGTAGGGACGCAGTTCGTGTTCGGATACCAGGCGCACATAGACATCCAGCGGCTTGGCACTCTGCGGCAATGGCAGGGCAAAATCGCTGCTGGGCAGCGGCTTTTCCGTCTGGGGCTGGCTGGAACCGGTGTTCACTTGCTCGATCAGCTGCTCGCCTTCGAGCACATAGAGATTCAGGTGGGACAGGTCGGGAGCGAAGACTCGCAGGATCTGCTCGTGGGTGCCCGGCTGGAGCTTGAAGCGCAGCCACAGGGCGCCGTCAGGCTCGGCAGCGGTCAGCTTGTCGAGTTCGATGGGGCTGAACTGGTTGGTGTAGCGCGCAGAGCGGATGTCGCTGAGTTGCAGGTCGGCCTGTTCGTCGAGCAACACTGCCCACCCACTGCCTTGAGCGGCCATGGCCGGACTCATGCAGAGCAGGGTCAACAGTGTGACAGTGAAGCCTAGGGCAATCCTGAGCCAGCGCACGGCGAAATCCCTTCGTTGGTTGATGCCTGATTATAACTATGCGCGGCGTAATGATCGCCCGGCAAGGGCATGGGGCCCTTGCCGGAGTCTCGTACCGCCTTACTCCTCGCCGCGTTCGCGGGCAATGGCACGATAGCCGATGTCCTTGCGGTAGAAGCAGCCTTGCCAGTCGATCTCGGCCGCCAGGCGATAGGCCTGCTGCTGCGCTGCGTCGACGCTGGCACCCATGGCCGTGGCGCACAGCACTCGGCCGCCGGCGGTCACCACCTGGCCGTCCTTGAGTGCAGTCCCGGCGTGGAAGACCTTGCCGTCCAGCGCTGCGGCAGCGTCCAGGCCGGTGATGGCCGCGCCCTTGGCGTAGTCACCAGGATAGCCGCCGGCCGCCAGGACGATACCCAGGCTCGGGCGTGGGTCCCATTGCGCTTCGACCTTGTCCAGGGCCTGGGCCATGGCCGCTTCCACCAGCAGCACCAGGCTCGATTGCAGGCGCAGCATCACCGGCTGGGTTTCCGGGTCGCCGAAGCGGCAGTTGAACTCGATGACTTTCGGGTTGCCGGCCTTGTCGATCATCAGGCCTGCGTAGAGGAAACCGGTGTAGACGTTGCCTTCCTCGGCCATGCCGCGCACGGTTGGCCAGATCACCTGGTCCATCACGCGCTGGTGCACGTCGGCGGTGACCACCGGTGCCGGCGAGTAGGCGCCCATGCCACCGGTGTTCGGGCCAGTGTCGCCGTCGCCGACGCGCTTGTGGTCCTGGCTGGTGGCCATGGGCAGTACGTTCTTGCCGTCGACCATGACGATGAAGCTGGCTTCCTCGCCGTCGAGGAACTCTTCGATCACCACACGCGAACCAGCGTCGCCGAAGGCATTGCCGGCGAGCATGTCACGCACGGCGTCCTCGGCCTCGGCCAGGGTCATGGCGACGATCACGCCCTTGCCGGCAGCCAGGCCGTCGGCCTTGATCACGATCGGGGCGCCTTTTTCCTGCAGGTAGGCCAGGGCCGGTTCGATCTCGGTGAAGTTCTGGTAGTCGGCGGTCGGAATCTTGTGGCGTGCCAGGAAGTCCTTGGTGAAGGCCTTCGAACCTTCCAGCTGCGCGGCGCCGGCCGTCGGGCCGAAGCAGTCCAGGCCACGGGAGCGGAACAGGTCGACCACGCCAGCCACCAGCGGCACTTCCGGGCCAACGATGGTCAGGGACACATGCTTCTCGGCAAAGTCTGCCAGTTGCTCCAGGGCCAGCACGTCGATGGCCACGTTCTCGCACTTGGCCTCGATGGCAGTCCCGGCGTTGCCAGGGGCGACGAATACTTTTTCGACCCGTGGGTCCTGAGCGACTTTCCAGGCCAGGGCATGTTCACGACCGCCGCTACCAATGATCAGTACATTCATTTCATAAACCTCGGATGACGCTAATTCTGTTTTGGAACCTAGAGCGCTTCACGCTGTAGGAGGTTGCAATGACATGGGTCGATGCAAGGCGGAGCCCACCTCGATGAGCGGAGTTGCCTGTTGGCAATGAGCATCATCGAGGTGGGCTCCAACGCAGCGGATGCCGGTGTCAGTGCGACCGTTGTCGTATCAGTGACGGAAGTGGCGCATGCCGGTGAACACCATGGCAATGCCGGCTTCATCGGCAGCGGCAATCACTTCTGCGTCGCGCATCGAGCCGCCTGGCTGGATCACGGCGGTGATGCCGACCTTGGCTGCGTTGTCCAGGCCGTCGCGGAACGGGAAGAACGCGTCGGAGGCCATGACCGAACCGGCTACCTGCAGGCCGGCGTGCTCGGCCTTGATGGCAGCGATACGGGCGGAGTTCACGCGGCTCATCTGGCCGGCGCCGACACCGATGGTCTGGCGGTTCTTGGCGTAGACGATGGCGTTGGATTTAACGTACTTGGCGACTTTCCAGGCGAAGATCAGGTCGTTGATCTCTTGCTCGGTCGGGGCGCGCTTGGTCACGACTTTCAGGTCGTCGACACTGATCATGCCGATATCACGGCTCTGGACCAGCAGGCCGCCGTTGACGCGCTTGTAGTCCCAGGCCGCAGCGCGGTCAGCCGACCACTCGCCACAGGCCAGCAGGCGCACGTTGGCTTTGGCGGCGACGATGGCGCGGGCTTCTTCGCTCACCGACGGGGCGATGATCACCTCGACGAACTGACGCTCGACGATGGCTTTGGCGGTTTGAGCATCCAGTTCGCGGTTGAAGGCGATGATGCCGCCGAAGGCCGACTCGGTGTCGGTGGCGTAGGCCAGTTCGTATGCCTGGCGGATACCGCCTTCGGCGTCCGGGCTTACGGCCACGCCGCACGGGTTGGCGTGCTTGACGATGACGCAGGCCGGCTTGACGAAGCTCTTCACGCATTCCAGCGCGGCGTCGGTGTCGGCCACGTTGTTGAACGACAGTTCCTTGCCCTGCAGCTGGGTCGCGGTGGCGATGCCCACTTCGGCAGGCGTCGCTTCAACGTAGAACGCCGCGCTCTGGTGCGGGTTCTCGCCGTAGCGCATTTCCTGGGCCTTGATGAACTGGCTGTTGAAGGTGCGCGGGAATTCGCTGCGGCCGGAGGTCGAGAGCGTTTCAGCCGCCTGGTTCACGGTGCCCATGTAGTTGGCGATCATGCCGTCGTAGGCGGCCGTGTGTTCGAACGCCTTGAGCATCAGGTCGAAACGCTGGGCGTAGGTCAGGCCGCCGGCCTTGAGGCCTTCCAGGACGCTGGCGTAGTCGCTGGCGTTGACCACGATGGCCACGTCTTTATGGTTTTTTGCCGCCGAACGGACCATGGTCGGGCCGCCGATGTCGATGTTCTCGATGGCGGTCGGCAGGTCGCAGCCTGGCTTGTTGATGGTGGCTTCGAACGGATACAGGTTGACCGCTACCAGGTCGATCGGCTTGATGCCGTGCTCGTTCATGATGGCGTCGTCGATGCCGCGACGGCCGAGGATGCCGCCGTGGATTTTCGGGTGCAGGGTCTTGACCCGGCCGTCCATCATTTCTGCGAAACCGGTGTAATCGGCGACTTCCACTGCGGACACGCCGTTGTCCTGCAGCAGCTTGAAGGTCCCGCCGGTAGAAAGGATCTCCACGCCGAGGGCTTCCAGCTCCTTGGCGAATTCGAGGATCCCGGTCTTGTCGGAAACACTGATCAAGGCGCGGCGGATCGGCAGGCGGGTAGTCTGGTCGGTCATCTCAATTTCCATCAACAAGCTAGGGGGTCAGCAAAAAAGGCGACCGTTTTTTACGCGGGCGCCTTTCTGGTTTGGTTGAATGCTTACAGCAAATCGTACTGCTTGAGTTTCTTGCGCAGGGTGCCGCGATTCAGACCCAGGAGTTCGCTGGCCTTGGTCTGATTGCCCTTGACGTAATTCATCACACTTTCGAGTAACGGAGCCTCGACTTCGGAGAGCACCAGGTTGTACACGTCCGTGACGGCCGCGCCCTCAAGGTGGGCGAAATAATTGTGCAGCGCCTTCTCGACACTCCCGCGAAGGGTCTGGCCTTCTTCGCTGGGGGTATTGAGGTGCTGTTTCAAATTCACGTTGTCGCTCACGGGTGTTGTTCCACTCACTAAAGTCTCGGTCATCATCGTCATGCGGCCACCCCCTCTCCGTCCCCTGTTTCCAGGCTCTTGTAACGTCCGGCGAAGAACTCACGGACGTTGGCGCATTGTGCTTCCCTATCTTCCAAACGATTGAAGTGGGCGCGAAACTCCCTGGCGCCCGGCAGGGTTGCGAGATACCAGCCCACATGCTTGCGCGCAATGCGTACGCCCATGACATCCCCATAGAAGGCATGCAGCGCGGCCAGGTGCTCCAGCAGAATACGTTCCACTTCGAACAGGTCCGGTGCCGGGAGGGTTTCACCGGTACGCAGGAAGTGCTCGATCTCACGAAAAATCCATGGCCGCCCCTGGGCAGCCCGGCCGATCAACAGCCCGTCGGCCCCGGTGGCATGCAGCACCTGCCGGGCCTTTTCGGGCGAGTCGATATCGCCGTTGGCGAAGACCGGAATCGACACCGCCTGCTTGATCGCGGCGATGGTGTCGTACTCGGCTTCACCGGTGTACAGGTCGGCGCGGGTCCGACCGTGGACCGCCAGTGCCGTGATGCCCGCCTGTTCGGCGATCTTCGCCACGGTCAGGCCGTTCTTGTTCTGCCGGTCCCAGCCGGTGCGGATCTTCAGGGTGACCGGTACGTCCACCGCGGCCACCACCGCCTGGAGAATCTCGTTGACCAGGGCTTCGTCTTTCAGCAATGCAGAGCCGGCGGCCTTGTTGCAGACCTTCTTTGCCGGGCAACCCATGTTGATATCAATAATCTGTGCACCCAACTCGACGTTGGCGCGGGCGGCGTCTGCCAGCATCTGTGCATCGCCACCGGCAATCTGTACCGAGCGTGGCTCGGGATCGCCTTCGTGGATCATGCGCAGCCGGGATTTGCGGCTGTTCCACAAACTCATGTCGCTGGTGACCATTTCCGAGACTACAAGGCCGGCGCCCAGTTGCTTGCAAAGCTGACGAAAGGGCTGGTCGGTGACCCCCGCCATCGGGGCGAGAATCAAGCCGTTTTGCAATGTATATGGGCCGATGCGTACCGCCGACATAGGACTTCCCTGTTGTGGGGCCGGATCATGAGAGTTCGAAAAAGGGTTGGCATGATACCCGCTCTCGATGACCGGATAAAGGCTGAATTGGATAAAATCTGAACAGTTCTTCTGCCGGCTTCCAGGATCCATCCGAGGGAAGCTGTCACAAATCTGTCGTCAATCCAGAGTCGTCCGTCAACTCTTCCAGCCGTTTCACTCTGGCGAGTGGAAACTCAGACTGTAGTTCACGGCCTTGGGTCCGGGGTCGAGAATATCGAGGGCGATGTGAATGGGGGTTTGTGGTGGCATTTCTGCCACGTCCTGCAAGTCGCCGCCCAGGTATTCCCCCGGCTTGAAGCTACGGCTGGCGATCAGGTGGCCGTTGAGGTCGGCAAAGCGCAGTTCCAGCAGCGGAAAGGGCTGGGAGAAGGGGGCTCGGTTATAGATGATGGCATCCACCACCAAGGCGCCGCTGAACTCCGGATGGCTGCGCACCACCAGGTTGCTGCTCTTGATCCGGCTGATGTCGACGCGCGAGGGGACCGTGCATCCGAACTCCGGGCACAGCTGTTGGAACCATGGGCGGTACTGGTCCTGGCGGGCCAGTTCGTCGAAGTGATAGGCGATGTATTGTCCCACCAGGCCGCCAGCGGCCAGCAGGATCAGCAGCAGCCAGAGCAGGCGTCGGCCCCAGGGCGAGCGACGTTTCTGCCAGTCGAGGCGCAGCGGATCATCGACCAGGTCCAGCAGTACATCGTCCTGGACTCCCGGTTCACTGCGTTCGCGGCGTTTCTTGCCTGGCGCCGTGGCTTGCGGTTCATCGTCGTGCTCGAGGGCGCGCGTCGCGGCCAGGGGCTCTACAGGCTCCAGTTCAGCGTCCAGGCGCAGCCTGGGCGACGGTGGTTCGTCGTCCAGGTCCGCCAGGTTGAATGACAGCGACGGTTCGGTGCGGCTGGGCTTCGCCGGCTCGGGTTCGTCGGAGTCCCTGGCTGGGGGCTTGAGGTTGTCGGGGGTGGTTTCCTCCTGCTCGCCAGCGCTGCCGAACAGGGCGTCGGGCCACTGGGCCTCGTCGCTATCCTGCGGGTCGCGGCGGGCGCTCAGGCCGTTTTCCTGGTGCTCGCGCTCCTGGCCAAACGCCTTGGTGGGCTGGATCTCACGCTGCTCGAGCTTGGCCAGCTCCTCGTCGAGGTCGAGGTGGTCCAGGTCCATTTCTGCCGCCGACCATTGTTTCTGGCTGATGGCGCGTTGGGCGGGTGGCGGTTCGACAGGTGCCTGCGGCGGTGGTTCTGGCAACTCGGATTGCACTTGCGCTGCCGGTGCGGCCGGGGCCACTGGCGCCTCAGGTGAGGTTGCCGGTCTGGCGGCGGGTCTTGAGGCTGCACTTTCCTTGGCCGCGCGCTGCTCGAGCAATTGCCGCGCAGCGTTGAACACCTGCAGGCAGGAGCCGCAACGAACCACTCCGCGAGCCACGCTCAACTGAGCGTGGCTGACACGGAATCGGGTTTGGCAATGCGGGCACTGGGTGACGAAACTGTCGGTCATGCGGCCATCCGGATTATGCAGGCGGCCATTCTAGCGCCGACGGCCGGTGATGCGCACCCAGCCATCGAGGGTGGCAATCGGGTCCAGATCGAAGTCCTGGGCATAAGCTGCGGCCACCTCTTCGCCCTGTTCGGCGAGGATGCCCGAGAGCGCCAGGCGCCCGCCGGACTTGACCAGGCCCGACAGCTGCGGCGCCAGGGCTACCAGCGGGCCGGCGAGGATGTTGGCCACCAGCACATCGGCCTGCACCTGGGGCAGTTGCTCGGGCAGGTACAGCGGGAACAGTTCGTCGGCAATGCCGTTGCGCCCGGCGTTGTCGCGGGAGGCTTCCAGGGCCTGGACGTCGATGTCGGTGCCGACTGCCTGCTTGGCGCCCAGCAGCAGGGCCGCGATGGCCAGGATCCCCGAGCCGCAGCCGAAGTCCAGTACGTTGCAGTCCTTCAGGTCCTGGCCGTCGAGCCACTCCAGGCACAGGGCGGTGGTCGGGTGGGTGCCGGTGCCGAAGGCCAGGCCCGGGTCGAGCAGCAGGTTGACGGCCTCCGGTTCCGGCGCTGCGTGCCAGCTGGGGACGATCCACAGCCGCTGGCCAAAGCGCATTGGCTGGAAGTTGTCCATCCAGCTGCGTTCCCAGTCCTGGTCCTCGATGACTTCGCTGTGATGTTCGGGCAGTGGGCTGCCGGTCAGCAGCTCGAGGTGGGCCAGGACGCTGGCGGCCTCGGTGCCGCCTTCGAACAGGGCCAGCAGGTGAGTGTGGGACCACAGCGGGGTGGTGTTCAGTTCAGGTTCGAAGATCGGTTGATCCTCGGCGTCCATGAAGGTCACCGACACGGCGCCGACTTCGAGAAAAGCGTCTTCATAGGTTTCGGCTTGTTCTGGGCTGATGGCGAGACGGACTTGCAGCCAAGGCATGGCGGGCACCTTTGAAAATATGTGATGTGCAGCCTAGTGGGCCACGGGAAGCGCGCAAGTTTACGCGAGCAGGAGGCAGAAGACGACAGCGGCAGGCGGGCAAGCCTCGCTCCCGCGGAAACGACAAGGCCGCTCGAAAGCGGCCTTGTCGGTGTGGCGAATGCCGATCAGTGTTGTTCGGCCAGCTTGTGCTCGAGGTAGTGAATGTTCACGCCCCCTTTGCAGAAGCCTTCGTCACGGGTCAGCTCGCGGTGCAGCGGGATGTTGGTCTTGATCCCGTCGACGACGATTTCGTCCAGCGCATTGCGCATGCGCGCCATGGCTTCGTCACGGGTCGCCCCGTAGGTGATCAGCTTGCCGATCAACGAATCGTAGTTCGGTGGAACCGCGTAACCGCTGTACAGGTGCGAGTCGACGCGCACGCCGTTGCCGCCCGGAGCATGGAAATGCTTGACCGTGCCTGGGCTTGGCATGAAGGTTTTCGGGTCTTCGGCGTTGATCCGGCATTCCAGGGAGTGACCGCGGATAACCACGTCATCCTGGGTGAACGACAGCTTGTTGCCGGCGGCGATGCTGAGCATCTCCTTGACGATGTCGATACCGGTCACCATCTCGGAAACCGGATGCTCTACCTGCACACGAGTGTTCATCTCGATGAAGTAGAAGCGGCCGTTCTCGTAGAGGAACTCGAACGTGCCGGCACCGCGGTAGCCGATGTCGATGCACGCCTTGACGCAACGGGCGAAGACTTCCTGGCGAGCCGTCTCGTCGATGCCCGGTGCCGGCGCTTCTTCGAGTACTTTCTGGTGGCGACGCTGCAGCGAGCAGTCGCGGTCGCCCAGGTGGATCGCGTTGCCCTGGCCGTCGGACAGTACCTGGACTTCCACGTGGCGTGGGTTGGTCAGGAACTTCTCCAGGTAGACCATCGGGTTGCCGAAGGCTGCGCCCGCTTCGGAGCGAGTCAGCTTCGCCGAGGCGATCAGGTCTTCTTCCTTGTGCACCACGCGCATGCCGCGACCACCACCGCCACCGGCGGCCTTGATGATCACCGGATAGCCGACTTCACGGCCGATGCGCAGTGCGGTCTCTTCGTCTTCAGGCAGCGGGCCGTCGGAACCTGGGACCGTGGGAACGCCAGCGGCGATCATGGCGTGCTTGGCGGACACCTTGTCGCCCATCAGGCGAATGGTCTCGGCTTTCGGGCCAATGAAGGCGAAGCCGGAGTTTTCCACCTGCTCGGCGAAGTCGGCGTTTTCCGCCAGGAAGCCGTAGCCAGGGTGGATCGCCGTGGCGCCAGTGACTTCAGCGGCCGCGATGATGGCCGGGATGTGCAGGTAGGACTGCGCGGCTTGCGCAGGGCCGATGCACACCGATTCGTCTGCCAGGCCCAGGTGCATCAGCTCCTTGTCGGCCTTGGAGTAGACGGCTACGGTCTTGATCCCCATTTCCTTGCAGGCGCGCAGGATCCGCAGGGCGATTTCGCCGCGGTTGGCAATCAGGACTTTTTCCAGCTTCGCAGGCTTCAACATCAAAGACTCTCCGCGGTTCAAACGATGGTGAACAGCGGTTGGTCGTACTCAACCGGCTGGCCGTCTTCGACAAGGATGGATTCGATCACACCGCTGGTTTCAGCTTCGATGTGGTTCATCATCTTCATCGCTTCGACGATGCACAGGGTGTCGCCTTTCTTCACGCTCTGGCCGACTTCAACGAAGGCTGGCGAGGTCGGAGAGGACTTGCGGTAGAAGGTACCGACCATTGGCGAACGGGCCACGGTGCCGTTCAGCACAGGCGCAGCCGGGGCGGCAGGAGCAGCGGCGGCTGGTGCGGCAGCGGCAGGGGCGGCTACAGGCGCTGCGACCGGAGCCGGTGCGTAGTATTGCTGGGCTGGAGTCTTGCTGTGACGGCTGATGCGTACGGACTCTTCGCCTTCCTTGATCTCCAGCTCGTCGATGCCGGACTCTTCCAGCAGTTCGATCAGTTTCTTGACTTTACGGATATCCATGAATCATCAACTCCCAGGGGTCGGTCAGGGGCGTTTAACGCTTGTTGTTCAAGCTATTGCCGGTCTTTCAAGCTGTTCCAGGGCAGCCTCCAGGGCCAGTCGGTAACCGCTGGCGCCAAGGCCGCAGATCACTCCCACCGCAACGTCGGAAAAGTAGGAGTGATGGCGGAAAGGTTCGCGTTTGTACACGTTGGACAAATGCACTTCGATGAATGGGATGCTCACCGCCAGCAGCGCGTCACGTAATGCGACGCTTGTATGCGTAAAAGCTGCTGGATTGATCAAAATGAAATCCACGCCTTCATCCCGCGCGGCATGGATGCGCTCGATCAATTCGTACTCGGCATTGCTCTGCAGGTACTGCAGGTGATGTCCACCGGCACGGGCCCGCTGCTCCAGGTCCTGGTTGATCTGGGCCAGGGTGGTTGCACCGTAGACGCCCGGTTCGCGGGTGCCGAGCAGGTTCAGGTTGGGGCCATGGAGAACCAGTAGGGTGGCCATCGGTTGTTCCTTGTTATCGGAGGCGGTTGTCAGAACCCGGCGACTATGCCGGAAAGACTTTGTGACTGTCCAGTTCCCGGCAATAGCCAGCACGATGACCGATGTTTACGCGAAATATGTGACCGAGCGACTGGATTTGGTCATTTGCCCCCGGGAGCGGAGGCGGCGTGGGTGATGGTGCAGGTTTCGCCGATGTTGGGGGTGAGTGGCTCAGGTGGGCCGCTGCCGATCGTGGCGATCTCAAGGTGTTTGCAGGCCCTGCGGACCTGGGCGCAGCTGCGGCAGCGGCTAAGAGATCAGACGCGGAAGGCCTGTACCGCAGTGTGCAACTGGCCACCCAGGTCCAGCAGGTTTTCGCCCTGGGCGCGACCTTGGCCGATGCGCAGCAGGTTGTCGCCGCCCAGTTGATGGATACGTTCGCTGTGGTCGCGAATTTCGCTGACCGCACCACTCTGCTGGGCGGTGACGTCCGCGATCCGCACGGCGGTATCGGCAATGGTCTGGATCGCGCCGACGATTTCGTCCAGTGCGCCGTCGGCAGCCTGGGCCTGGCCGGCGGTGGCTTCGGCGTGCTCGACCTGGGCGCGCATGCCCTGTACCGATTGCTGCGCGGCGGTCTGCAGGCCGGCAATCAGGGTCTGGATCTCGGCTGTGGCGCCGGCGGTACGCTGGGCCAGGGAGCGCACTTCTTCGGCGACCACGGCAAAACCCCGGCCCATCTCGCCGGCGCGGGCTGCCTCGATGGCGGCGTTGAGGGCCAGCAGGTTGGTCTGGTCGGCGATGGAGCGGATGACCGTGAGCACGCCGCCGATGGTGGCCGATTCCTGCGCCAGGTGTTCGATCATCTGTGCGTTGCCCTGGACTTCCCCGACAAGCGCGTGCAAACCGGTGAGGCTCAGGCCGATGACTTTCTGCCCCTGCTGGACAGCCTGGCCGGCGCTGCGGCTGGCATCCGCGGCCTGGCTGGCATCGCCGGCCACCTGCTGGATGGTGGCCTCCAGTTCCCCCAGGGCATCGCGGATCTGCGCGGTGTCGCCAGCCTGGCGCTCGGCGCCGCTGTGCAGGCCGGTGCTCAGGTCAGCCAGGGCCCGGCTGCTGCCAGCCACTTGTTCGGCGTTCTGGCGAATGGTCCCCACCAGGTCCACGAGGTAGGCCCGCAGGCGGTTCAGGGATTCTTCGATGGCATGCAGTTCGCGGTTGGTCTTGCCCAGCTGGATCGGTCGGCTGAAGTCGCCTTCGGCCCAGTTCGACAGCGCCGGGGCGAGGTTGGTCAGGACCCGGGCCAGCTTGCGCTGCAGGGTGTCGATCACCAGGGCAATCAGCAGGATCAGGCCGATCATCAGTCCTTGCATCAAGCGCACTTCGCCCTGGATCTGTCCGTGCTGGGCTCGGACCGCCGGTTCCAGTTCGGCGATCGCCTGGCGTACGGCGGTGATCTTCAGCAGGGTCGCGGCGCTCAGGTCGGCACGTTTCTGGATCTGCTCGCGGGTGCGCTGCAGCTCTGCCGGGTAGCGGCTGAGCAGGCTGTGGAGCTCGCGCTTGAGGCCGATGCCAGCGTCTTCGGCGACACTTTCCTGGGTGTTCTCCAGGCCCATCATGGCGGCAAAGTCATCGGTGCTCGATGCGTTGCTGGTCGCCACGCCTAATAAAGGCAGCGCCTGGAGTTGGTCAGCCTGGGCGCGAATGTTGTTCAGCTCGCGCTCGACGTCGGCCGCCAGTTCGCTGCGCCCGCTGCTGACCAGCTTGTCCCGGGCCAGGGACAATTTGCCCAGGTGCTGGGCGGCCGTGAGCAGCAAAGGCAGGTAGTTCGCGGCTTCTGCGGTCTTGGCGCCGCTGGCGTACTGGCTGAGCTGTTCCAGGTTGGCTCCCAGCTCGCGTTCGGCTTGCAACAGCAGGGCCTGGGGATCGCCGGCCAGCTTGCCCGCTGCCAGCAGGTCGGTCTTGCTGAAGTCGTCGAGGCCGGCCAGGCTCGGGCGCAGGCTCTGGGCCAGTTGCGGTGGCAGTTCGGGCAACGCGCCCTGCAGGGTCTCGATGGCCTGGGTGGCGCTGCTCAGTCGCAGGGCATCGCCGCTGGCCAGGTAATCCTCGATGTTGCGTGCTGCCTGGTTCTGAAACTGCTGGGACAGCCCCAGGTAGCGCTCCATCAGGAGATAGGGTCGCTCCAGCGCGCGTTGCGACCACCAGAGTGTCGCTCCCAGGGCCAGGCACACGGCAACTAACAGCAGGGTATTGAGATTGGTCAGCAACTTCAGGCGCATCGGGGCTCTACCAACGACTTGAATGGCAAGCGCCTGAATTTATTGCGTTTGTATTACAGGGTTATGACCGAATCAGTGGAGTCGGATGAAAAGATGGCACTTTGACTTGATTGCCTAGCGCTCTGCACCCGATTGCGTCCGCTGTGCTTGGCGCGATACAGGGCCTCGTCCGCCTGGCTGGCCATCATCAGGCTGTCGGAGTCTTCCTGCATCTGCACCACCCCGGCACTGAAGGTGCACCACAGGTCCTGGGGTTGGGCCGGGTAGTGGATTTCGGCGAAGCGCTGGCGGATCTCGTCCAGTACCCGGCAGGCGGCGTCCTGGTCGGTATCGGGCATGACGATGGCGAACTCCTCGCCGCCGTAGCGGCCGATGAAGTCGGTCTTGCGCAGGCGTTGCTTGAGGAACAGTGCCAGGCTCTTGATCACTCGGTCGCCCATGGGGTGGCCGTGGCTGTCGTTGACCCGCTTGAAGTGGTCGATGTCCAGCATCGCGAAGCTCAGCGGCTTGTTTTCGCGGCGGGCGCGGAAACAGCAGTCTTCCAGCAGTTGCAGGATGTGGGTGTGGTTGTACAGCCCGGTCAGGCTGTCGCGGACCATCCGCGCCTTGAGATTGCGCGCTCGTGCTGCACGGTTGCGTACTGTGGTGATCAGGTGGCGTGGCTTGATGGGCTTGGTGAGGAAGTCGTCGCCACCTTCGCTCATGGCGTCCAGTTGCTTGTCCAGGTCATCTTCGGCGGACAGGTAGATGATCGGCACGCTGACGTAGCGGTCGTTGTGGCGAATGACCTTGGCCAGTTCGGTGCCGGTGCAGGCCGGCATGTACATGTCGAGGATGATCAGGTCCGGCTGGAAATCCGCCAGCTCGGCCATGGCCTGGATCGGCTCGATCAGGGTACGGGTGACGATCCCGGCGCTGTTGAGCAGGCGTTCGGTGTGCAGGGCCTGGGCCCGGGAGTCGTCGATGATCAGCACTTTATAGGGCTCGTACTGGGCGACGCAGGTCAGCACCTCGATCTTCTCCAGCAGGCTGGAGGCTTCCAGGGTGCCGGTGAGAAATTCCTGGCCACCGGCGCGCACTGCCGCGAGGCGGGTCGGAGTGTCGGTTTCGTGCAGGCTGAAGAACAGCAGTGGCAGTTTCTGTTCCAGGCCGACCTGGGCCTCGGCAGCCAGGGTCAGGCCCATACCGGGGCTGCAGAAATCGACGTCGATGACGATGGCCGCCGGCAGGCGCTCGAGCATGGACGAGCGAAATGCGCCGATGCTGTCCAGGGACTGGGCGCTGAGGCCGAAGAACTCCAGTTGCTTGGCCAGGCGCTCGGCCCGGTCATGATCTTGCAGCATCACGTAGATTGGTTTGCGCAGTGGCGGCAGGAAGGTCTGTTCCAGCTGGTCGCCATGGCGCAGACCGGTGCGCGACAGACGCTGCATCAAGCGGTTCAGATCGGTGATCAGATTGCTGCTCAGGCGTCCGCGATTGGCGTCCACGGCCTCCAGCGACTGGCTGATGCTGCGGGCCAGCTGCGTATGTTCGGGCTGTTCGAAGCGCTCGGCGAAACGCAGCAGGCGCAGGTTGGCCTCGCACAATTCCGACATGTCGGTGGACGACCATTCGCTGCGCTGCAGCCGCTGCCATATCTCAAGGATCTGCCGTGCCTGATGAATTACCCGCTGGGCAAAGTGGTGCTTGAGGCGCTCACGGCTGGGGTCTTCTGGCTCGGTCATATCCTGACTACTAGTTAGGGTGCATGCTGAGATCGACTGGTGGCTCTATGCTAGCACCACTTTTGGTTCGCATGAGTGTCGTACGTCAATAATGTGCAAAGCGACCTGACCGGGCTCCGATCGACTGGCTGCATAGGCTGTGGACTGTGCTTCATCTATAGTGGCCGTCTGATGCGCAATCATTGCACGGCGCGCCGTTGCCAGGAGATTTATCCCGCCAGGGCAAGGCACGATGGAGTAGGGTAGCGGTCGAATCGATGAACCCAAGTGATTGAAAGGATATAGCCATGCTGGATTGGAAGAATCGCGCAGACAGCGCTCCGGACCGTGCAGCCCAACCCAAGTCGGCGACACGCAGCTATTTCGGGACGCTGCTGTTCAGCCGCGCCCTGGCGACCTTGCTGGGTCTGTACCTGTTGGTTACCGGTGCCCTGGGCTGGTACTGGAGCGAGGAGCCGGCGCTGTTCCCGGTCCAGCAGAATGCCCAGATCGCTGCCGAGAAGGACGGGCGGCAGATGGTGGTGGGCTATACCACGGTGGAAACCCTCAAGACCGTGGTCGGTACCTTGCTCGACAAGCCGGGTGGCTATATCTCCAACGACCGTTTCCCCCCAGGCCTGTGGATGGACAACATGCCCAGCTGGGAATACGGGGTCCTGGTCCAGGTCCGCGACCTGACCCGCGCCCTGCGCAAGGACTTCGCCCGCTCCCAGTCGCAGTCCGCCGAAGACGCCGACCTGGCCAAGGCCGAACCGCGCTTCAACTTCGACAACAAGAGCTGGATCCTGCCGTCCAGCGAGTCGGAATACCAGGACGGCATCAATTCCCTGAGCCGCTACCAGGCGCGCCTGTCCGACCCGAACCAGAAGACCGCGCAGTTCTATGCCCGTGCCGACAACCTCAACAACTGGCTGGGTGACGTGGGCACGCGCCTGGGTTCGCTGTCCCAGCGCCTGTCGGCCAGCGTCGGCCGGGTCAAGCTCAACACGGCGCTGAAGACTGAAGTCCCGGCCCCGGGCCAGGTCCCGCAGGTGGGCGAGGAAATCGAAGAAACCCCATGGATGCAGATCGACAATGTGTTCTACGAGGCTCGTGGTCAAGCCTGGGCGCTGTCGCACCTGCTGCGGGCGATCGAAGTGGACTTTGCCGATGTGCTGGCGAAGAAGAACGCCACCGTCAGCGTGCGCCAGATCATCCGTGAACTGGAGGCTTCCCAGGAGCCGGTATGGAGCCCGATGATCCTCAATGGGGGCGGTTTCGGCGTGCTGGCCAACCATTCGCTGGTGATGGCCAACTACATTTCCCGGGCCAACGCGGCGGTCATCGATCTGCGTCAACTGCTCAATCAGGGCTGAACCATGGTTGCAACCCCCTACGACGAGGCGGCTCACCGAGCCGCTTCCGACGCCGAAGAGATTGCCTGGGTCGATGGCGAAGACCAGCTGCTGGGTGCCATGGTCCGTTCGCAGCTGCGCGAGCGCGGCCTGATCGGGCGGGGTACGTACATCATGCTGTTCAATTCCGCCGGTGAACTGTGTGTGCACCGGCGCACCCTGAGCAAGGCCATCTACCCTGGTTACTGGGATGTCGCAGCGGGTGGCATGGTCCTGGCGAGCGAAAGTTATGCCGAGTCGGCAGCCCGGGAACTGGAGGAAGAACTGGGGGTGAGCGGGGTAGAACTGACTGCCCACGACCACTTTTTCTTCGAGGACACCGACAACCGTCTCTGGTGCTCGGCCTTCTCTGCGGTCTGGGACGGTCCGCTGCGCCTGCAGCCCGAAGAAGTGCTGGAAGCACGCTTCCTTCCGTTGGATCAGGTGCTGCGGGAAATCCACGAAAAGCCCTATTGCCCGGACTCCCTGGCCGCCTTGCAACGCTATCTGGCGCGACGTCGCTAAAGTTGCATAAATTGGCGCTGATTGGCTCTTAGCAAGCCGGCTTTTTGCCGTTACACTGCGCGACTTTTCAAGCTGAGCCAGCGCTGCCTCCACAAGGGCCGCCGGCCAGTAGCGCTGCCCCTGCCTGAGTGGGGCTTCGCGGTCGGCGGCACCGCCATGTGCCCCGACCAGTCTTTGTCCTCCCAAGAGGATTGCCGGTGGCCAAAAAAGCCGCATCCTTCGCCGCCCTTGGTGGCCTGGTGTTTTCCACCGACGCAGGTCGACATTGCCCGGACTGTAGCCAGCCGGTGGCCGCCTGTATCTGCAAACAAACCGTGATTCCGGCCGGCGACGGCATTGCTCGCGTGCGCCGCGAAAGCAAGGGCCGTGGCGGCAAGACGGTGACCACCATCACCGGCGTGCCCCTGGCCGAAGACGCCCTCAAGGAACTGGCCACGGCGCTGAAGAAACGCTGCGGGACCGGTGGTGCCTTGAAGGACGGCGTCATCGAGATCCAGGGCGATCACGTCGAGCTACTCTTGGCGGAACTGGTCACTCGCGGTTTCAAGGCGAAGAAGTCCGGCGGCTAGCAGCCTCTGTGAAAACCACCTGTGACTGGACGCTGCCTTGATCGATTCGGGCCGCTGGCGTCATCTCCATGGTTTTCACAGAGCCTGTTCATGAACGGTTTCTAAACTCGGTCCTGCCGGCGTGGTCTATTGCGCTTGCAGGCTAATCGTCATTTTCATTCTTTAGACTGCGCCGGCCCCGGATCGGGGAGGCGCTTCATGACTTCTTCATAGGGGACTTCGATGTCCGTACGACGCACACGCAAAGACGATGGCAGCCAATGGACAGTTGCGGACAGCCGCAGTGTTTACGGGATTCGCCATTGGGGGGCCGGATATTTCGCGATCAATGACGCCGGTCGCGTCGAAGTTCGCCCGAACGGTCCAAGCAGCTTGCCCATCGATCTGTTCGAACAGGTCGAGCAATTGCGCAAAAGTGGTTTGTCCCTGCCGTTGCTGGTGCGTTTCCCGGACATCCTCCAGGACCGCGTGCGCCAGTTGACCGGCGCTTTCGACGCCAACATCGCGCGCCTTGAATACCAGAGCAAGTACACCGCCCTGTACCCGATCAAGGTCAACCAGCAGGAGGCGGTGATCGAGAACATCATCGCGACCCAGAACGTTTCCATTGGCCTGGAAGCCGGCTCCAAGCCTGAGTTGCTGGCTGTCCTGGCCCTGGCGCCCAAGGGCGGCACCATCGTCTGCAACGGCTACAAGGACCGCGAGTTCATCCGCCTGGCGCTGATGGGCCAGAAGCTGGGCCACAACGTGTTCATCGTCATCGAGAAAGAGTCCGAAGTGGGCCTGGTGATCGAGGAAGCGGCCTCGCTCAAGGTCAAGCCGCAAGTCGGCCTGCGGGTACGCCTGTCGTCCCTGGCTTCGAGCAAGTGGGCCGACACTGGGGGCGAGAAATCCAAGTTCGGCCTGTCGGCGGCGCAACTGCTGTCGGTGGTGGAGCGCTTCCGCGATGCCGGCCTGGACCAGGGCATTCGCCTGCTGCACTTCCACATGGGTTCGCAGATCGCCAACCTGGCCGACTATCAGCACGGCTTCAAGGAAGCCATCCGCTATTACGGCGAGCTGCGCAACCTCGGCCTGCCGGTGGACCACATCGACGTCGGCGGTGGCCTGGGCGTGGACTACGACGGTACCCACTCGCGCAATGCCAGCTCCATCAACTACGACATGGATGACTACGCCGGCGTCGTGGTGGGCATGCTCAAGGAGTTCTGCGATGCGCAGAGCCTGCCGCACCCCAACATCTTCTCCGAGAGCGGCCGCTCCCTGACCGCCCACCACGCCATGCTGGTGGTACAGGTCACCGACGTCGAGAAACACAACGACGACGTGCCGGCGGTGGAAAACAAGGAAGAGCTGCCGGAAACCGTGCAATGGCTGGTGGACCTGCTGGGTCCGACCGACATCGAGATGGTCACCGAGACCTACTGGCGTGCCACCCATTACATGAGCGACGTGGCCGCGCAGTATGCCGATGGCAAGCTGACCCTGGCCGAGAAAGCCCTGGCCGAGCAATGCTACTTCGCCGTGTGCCGTCGCCTGCACAACTCGCTCAAGGCCCGCCAGCGCTCCCACCGCCAGGTGCTGGACGAACTCAACGACAAGCTCGCCGACAAGTACATCTGCAACTTCTCGGTGTTCCAGAGCCTGCCGGACACCTGGGCCATCGGCCAGGTCCTGCCGATCCTGCCGCTGCACCGCCTGGACGAAGAGCCGCTGCGCCGCGCGGTGCTGCAGGACCTGACCTGCGACTCCGACGGCAAGATCAAGCAGTACGTCGACGAGCAGAGCATCGAGACCAGCCTGCCGGTGCATTCGGTCAACGAAGGCGAGGACTACCTGCTGGGCATCTTCCTGGTGGGTGCCTACCAGGAAATCCTCGGCGACATGCACAACCTGTTCGGTGACACCGATTCGGTGAACATCTACCAGCGGGCCAATGGCAGCGTGTACCACGCTGGCATCGAGACCCACGACACCATCGAAGACATGCTGCGTTATGTGCACTTGTCGCCCGAGGAGCTGATGACCCACTACCGCGACAAGGTGGCCAGCGCCAGGATCAGCGCCGCCGAGCGTACCCAGTACCTGGATGCCTTGCGCCTGGGCCTGACCCGCTCGTCCTACCTGTCGTCCTGACGCCGGGGGCATCCCTGGCGATGCCCGAAGGCCCATGAAGAACGCCGTTTCCCTGTCAGGGGAAACGGCGTTTTTTTGTGCCTGGGCTCGCGCTTGCAGAGCGCCTCAATGGACCTTGGCGAACCAGCCGTCCGTGCGCTCCAGGCGCCAGGCGAAGGCGCCCAGGGTCAGGCTGCGCAGCAGCATGAACAGCAGGAAGCTCAACCACAGGCCATGGTTGCCCAGGCCCTGCAGGGCCCAGGCGCAAGGCAGCAGCAGGAGCACGGTGAGCAGCATGGCGTTGCGCATCTCGCGGGCTCGGGTCGCGCCGATGAACAGCCCATCCAGCAGGTAGCTCCAGACCGCGATCAAGGGCAGCACGGCAAGATAGGGCAGGTAGATGAAGGCGGTCTGGCGCACGTCGGTGATGTCGGTCTGCATGTTGATGAACAGATGCCCTGCCAGCAGGAACAGCACGGTGAAGCCCAGGCTGGCGAGCAGTGACCAGCCGCCGGCCACCACCAGTGAGCGGCGCAGGGTGCGCGGGTCGCGGGCACCGATGGCGTGTCCGCACAGGGCCTCTACCGCATGGGCCAGGCCGTCCAGGGCGTGAGCCGTGAGCAGCAGGCCATTGAGCAGCAGGGCATTGGCCGCGACCGTGGCGTCGCCCAGGCGTGCGCCTTGCACGGTGATCAGGAAAAACACCGACTGCAGGGCCAGGCTGCGGATGAAGATATCGCGATTCACCGCCAGCAGCGGGCGCCAGCTCTGCCAGCGGCGCAGGGCTGCCCAGGCGATCTGCCCGGGGTAGGCGCGCAGGGCCGGACGGGTCATGGCCAGGCCCACCAGGGCCCCGGTCCACTCGGCGATCACCGAAGCCCTGGCCGACCCCACGACTCCCCAGTCCAGGCCAAGCACGAACCACAGGTTCAGGGCGATGTTCACAAGGTTGGTGCTGAGCAGGATGGCCAGCGGTGCCCGCGCGTTCTGGGTCCCCAGGAACCAACCCACCAGGGCGAAGCTGGCCAGGGCCGCGGGCAGGCCCAGCAGGCGGGTATGGAAGAACGCGCGGGTCATCTGGTCCAGGTCCGCCGAGGGTTGCATCAGGTGCAGGGCGACACCGCTGAGGGGCACGCCGATGATCCCCAGCAGCAGGGCCAGGCCCAGCGCCAGCAGCAAGCCCTGGAGCAGCACTTGTCGCAGGGCCGCACCGTCGCTGCGGCCGGCGGCCTGGGCGGCGAAACCGGTGGCGCCCATGCGCAGGAAGCCCATGGCCCAGGCGAGAAAGGTATAGAGGCTGGCGCCTACTGCGACTGCGCCCAACTGGTGGGCATGGGGCAGGTGGCCGATCACCGTGCTGTCCACGAGGGCCACCAGGGGCACGGAAATGTTCGACAGGATCATCGGCGCGGCCAGGGCCCAGACACGACGATGGGTGGGACGGTGACGCCAATCGGAAATCAGGGGGGACATGCAGGCTCCTTGCGAGAGCGGGCATTGTACCCGGCGCCTGTGGACGCCGGGGCGCGCGAGGGGATCAGTGAATGATCCAGCTCAACAGCCAGAGGCCAAGCACCAGCCAGATGATGCCGAGGATGATCGAGGCGCGCATGAAGGCGCGGATCGCCGAATACAGGAACATCAGGCCGATGATCAGCGCAATGATGCTGATGATCGACGTGTCCATGCCCAGGGCCTGGGCCAGGCCGTCGACAAAGTTGCCCCCGGCGTGAGTCAGGGTGTTGAACAACCCGCTGAGCAGGTCGACGATAAAGCGGATGACCGAGCCGATGGCCTGGCCGAGCCATTCGAAGAAGCTTTCTACCTGCATGTTTGCGTCCTGATGAAAGAGGGGGCGGGTGCCCGAGGTCAACCTTGGGCCCTGAATATCCGCAGCGAGTTCCCTATCAAGCATAGAAGCTGCCAGGGGCTGCACATTCTGTAGGAGCCGGCTTGCTGGCGAAAGCGCTCTTGCGTCCCACGCTCATCCCCCGGAAGCTATACGCCTTCAGGAGACCCCGATGAACCTAGAGCAACTGACCCAACGCCTGCACGCCATCCGTGACCACAACGACTGGCGGCAATTCCACAGCCCGAAGAACCTGGCCATGGCCGCCAGCGTCGAGATGGCCGAACTGGTGGAAATCTTCCAGTGGCTGAGCGAAGACCAGTCGCGCCAGCTGCCGGCGGACAAGCTGGCCCATGCCGGGCAGGAAGTTGGCGATATCGTCCTCTACCTGCTGTTGCTGTGCAGCGAGCTGGGGCTGGACATGGACCAGGTGGTGCGCAGCAAGCTGGCGGACAGCGAACGGCGGTTCTGCTCATGAGCGACCGGCATTTCGATCAGTTGGCCACCCGTTTCGCCGAGAAGATCTATGGCGGCGCCAAGGGGGCGATCCGTCTTGCGGTGCTCCAGGCCGATCTCAAGGAGGCGCTGCCCGAGCGCCCGTTGCGCGTGCTGGATATCGGCGCCGGCCTGGGGCACATGTCCCTGTGGCTGGCGCAGCATGGTCACCAGGTGACCCTGGCCGAACCCGCCGCGCCCATGCTCGAAGGCGCCCGCCAAAGGTTTGCCGAGGCGGGCCAGCAGGCCACCTTCATCCAGGCGCCCTGGCAGGAACTGCTGGGGCAACTGACCGAGTCCTACGACCTGGTGCTTTGCCATGCGGTGCTGGAGTGGCTGGCCGAGCCCCATTCGATCCTGCCGGTGCTGCACCAACTGACTGCCGCCGATGGCTGGTTGTCCCTGGCGTTCTACAACCGCGACGCCCTGGTCTACCGCAACCTGCTCAAGGGGCATTTTCGCAAGCTGCGCAAGAACGACATGGCGGGCGAGAAACAGAGCCTGACCCCGCAACAACCTCTTGATCCTCGCGAGCTGGCGGCGCAACTTGAGGGCAAGTGGCGAGTCGAAGCCCAGAGCGGGGTCCGGGTATTCCACGACTACATGCCCGTGGAGTTCCAGTCTCGTGCCGAGCTGACAGATCTTCTGGAGATGGAATTGGCTCATCGCCGACACCCAAGTCTCGCCGGGCTTGGGCGTTATCTGCATTGGCTGTGCCGGCCAGTCTGACGGAGTACCTGATGAAACGCCGCCTGGGTCTGCTTCTCCTGTGTTCGGGGCTCGCTGCTTGCCAGGGCAGCAACCCCTATGTCGCCAGTTCCAGGCCGTTGCCGCCGGCCCCACCGCAGGCGGCCACCACCTTTGACCGCAGCGCCTATCCGGCACCGCCCCGGGACTACGGTCGCTATCGCAGCTGGGGCTGGCTCAATGGGCGATTGCCCGCTGGCACGGCCTGGGCCGATTCGGCACAGGTCGCCGAAGCGGTCAGCGGCGCCCTGGACCAGCGTGGCCTGCGACCCTTGCATGACCAGCGGCCGGCCGACCTGTGGGTCAGCGCCGACCTGCGCCTGGAAAAACGCCTGCGCCAGGTCCGGGATGACTACGGTTATGGTGGCTACGGCGGCTATAGCGACTACGATCGCCGTCACCGCTACGGGCCGGGCTACGGCATGTACGGCAGCGCACCGGTGGTGCGTACCTATGAAGTGGAAGTGGTGGTGGTCAGGGTCGACCTGTTCGACGCCGGCACGGGACAGCCGGTGTGGAGCACCAGTGCCGAGACCAGCAGCAGCGGCACCTTGGGTGAGCGCGCCGATGCACTGCGCGAAGCGGTGCAGAAGGCCATGGCGGCCTATCCTCCCAGCTAGGCCGGGTTCTGACTTCAAAGCGGAGAAACGACATGTTCCATCGAATCGCGTTACTGGTGTGTGCCGCCTTGCTCAGCGCCTGCGCCGCCAACCAGGTCAACCATGACTTCGACGCCAGCCGGGACTTTGGCGCCTACCGCAGCTGGAGCTGGAAGGAACCTGCGCTGCAATACCGCCCGGATGATCCGCGGATCAGGAGTGACCTGACCGAACAGCGCATCCGCCAGGCCGTGGCCGAGCAACTGGACCAGCGCGGCCTGCGCCCGGCAGCGGGTGGGGCCCGGGCCGACCTGAACGTGCAGGCCTACCTGATCGTCGAGGATCGCCAGCAGCAGGTCACCACCAACTATGGCGGGGGCTGGGGTGGTCCGTGGAATGGCTACTGGGGTGGACCTGCGTACAACGAGACCCGCAACATCACCTACAAGGTGGCGACCCTCCAGGTCGATCTGCTCGATGGCAAGGACGGCAAGCTGGTATGGCGCGGCAGTGACGAGCAGTTGCTCAGCAGTTCGCCCAATCCCGCCGACCGTGCTGCTGCAGTTCGTGCGACGGTGACGCGCATCCTGCAGAACTACCCGCCCCGCTAGCGGGCGCCGTCAGTCAGCCGGGCTGGCACCGTGCCAGCGCCGGCTTCGGACCTTGGCTACACTGCTTTGCATCGATGGAGATAGCCCACGGCTGCGTGTCGGTAAAGGAGTGCCTCGATGTCTGCCCTCAAGCGGTTTTCCGGTCCTGCCCGCCAGCGTGGCGCCATCGGCCTGATGGCGGCGATCACCTTTGGCCTGGCGTTGCTGTTCATGCTGGTGGTGGTGGACAGCGGCCGCCTGTACCTGGAACAGCGCAAATTGCAGCGGGTCGCCGACAACGCGGCCCTGGAGGCGGTCAGTCGCGGTGGCACCTGCCAGGCCGGCCTGACTGCCGCCGCCTACGCCACCCAGAATGCCGTTCGCAACGGCTTCGTCGTCGCCACCGGCAGCACCCTGGCCACCGCCTGCGGTTCCCTGGCAACGGGAGCCAACAGCCTGCGCAGTTTCACCGTCGATCCCACGCAGTCGGTCGCGGTCCGCGTCACCGTGACCAATACCGTTCCCATCAGTTTGGCGGGGGGAATCATCGCGCTGTTCTCCCCGGGCCCGGTCAACCTCACCACCCAGCTTGGCGCCACGGCGGTGGCGGCGGCACCGACGCCGCCCGTCGCGCAACTGAGCATTCGCAGCACCCTGGGTACGATCAATACCGCGCAATCGAGCATTCTCAACCCGCTGGTGGGTGGCTTGCTGGGGGGCAGCCTGAACCTGACGGCGGTGGGCTGGAACGGCTTGCTCAATACCAACGTCAATCTGCTGAGCTACCTCGACCAGCTGGCGATCAACCTCAATGTGGCGGCGGGCAACTACACCCAGTTGCTCAGCACCACCACCACCCTGACCAAGCTGATCCAGGCGGCGATCACGGTGGTCCAGGCCAACGGGGCGACGGCCGAGATCCTCACGGCGCTGGGCAACTTGCAGATCGCCGCGCTCAATGCCGCACCACTGAAGCTGGGGGATATCCTCAAGCTGCAGACCGGCCTGCCCAGCACGGCGCTCAATGCCAGCGTGCAGCTGTTCCAGCTGCTGCAGGCCATGATCCAGCTGTCTAACAGCAACAGTGCGGTGGCCGCCGTCGTGCCGGTCAACGTCCTGGGCCTGGCCAATATAACTGTGCAAACCAAGGTCATCGAGCCACCGCAGTTGTCGGCCATCGGCAACCCGGCGCTGGCCAGGGCCAACCCCACCGGCCCCAACCGGATCTATGTACGCACGGCGCAAGTGCGGACCCTGATACGGATCAACTTGTCGCTGCCGCTGGTCTCGGGCTTGAGCTCGGCGGTGGGGAATCTGGTGGCTCCGTTGACGCCGGTACTCAACAGCCTGCTGACCCTGAACCTGGTGCAGACCCTTGGCTCGGCCTTGTGCCTGCTGGGTGCTGGGTGCGAGCAGTTGTATCCCGACCTGGCACCTTCCTCTGAGATCGACCTGAGCCTGGATGCCGGGGGAGCCAGCGCCTATGTCACCGATTACAGTTGCCCGGTGAATGGCAACAGTGCAACCAAGAGCCTGACCGTGCACACCACCAGTTCCCTGGCCGACCTGAAAGTCGGGAAGATCGACCCCACCAATGCCTTTTCCTCCTCCGCCGAGCCTACGGTGACACCGCTACCTCTGGTGGATCTGGGCATCCGCACGTGCTACCAGTTCCTGGTGCTGCCAGGGCGTTGCGATCCGGTGGTGCACTATGCCGGTGGCGGGATCGCGATCATGGTCGACTCCAAAGTGGGGCGGACCGACCAGGACTTGGTGTACTCCAGTTCTGCATCACCCTATCCGGTGCCGCCCAACGTCAACCAGACACCGAGCTACCAGACGGCGGCCCCTACCAGCAATGTGGTCGGCAGCCTGGCCGGAACCCTGGCGGGCATCAATCTGGTGGTCTACAAGCCGGTCAATGGCAATCCGCTGGGCACTATCGTCACTGGGTTGGCGTCGGCCATCAGTGGGGTCACCAACCTGCTGACGCCGGTGATCACCGGACTCTTGAGTCCGCTACTGGACCCGTTGCTGAACAACCTGCTGTCGGGCCTGGGGATCAACCTGATGAGTGTCGATGTGGGCGCCAACATGACCTGCGGCCAGACCGGCAAGGCCTACCTGGTGATCTGAGCCGCATCGACGATCGGCAGCTCGATGCAGAAGCGCGCGCCTTCCTGGCCATTGGTCACGCCCAGGCGCCCGCCCATGTTCTCGATGATCCCGTAGCTCACCGACAACCCCAGCCCGGTGCCCACGCCCACCGGCTTGGTGGTGAAGAACGGTTCGAAGATCCGGTCCAGCAAGCGTGGGTCGATCCCGCCGCCGTTGTCCTCGACCCACAGGCGCACCCATTGTTCGTCGCGCTGGCCGTGCACCCGGATCCACGGCTTGAAGTCGGCCTGGGCCTCGCGCCTGGCCAGCAGCGCATCACGGGCGTTGACCAGGAGATTGATCAGGACCTGCTCGAGCTGGTCGACGAACCCCACGACCTGGACCTCGAACCCCAGTTCGCTGATCCGCAGGTCCAGGCCCTTGCCGCGCATGCCTTCGGCCAGCAGCGACAGCGTGCCCTCGATGGCCTGGGCCGGATTGAAGGGCTGCTGCTCCACCTCCGAGCGCCGGCCGAATACCCGCATGTGGTCCACTACCCGCGCCGCTCGCTGGACCTGGGCATCGATGCGGTTGAGCTTGTCGGTCAGGTAGTCGATCTGCACGTCACCGTTGCCCAGGCGCTTGAGCACATTGACGATGGCCATGCGCATCACGTTCAGCGGCTGGTTGATCTCGTGGGCAAGGCCAGTGGCCATTTCGCCGAGGGTGGCCATCTTCGCGCTTTGCGTGAGCTGCTGCTGGGAGCGCCGGACTTCGGTGTTGTCGCGCCCCACGGCCTGGATCTCCAGCAGTTGGCCCTGGTCGTCGAATACCCCGCGATCGGACCAGACCCACCAGGCATGCTCGCGGCCTGGCAGTTGCAGGTTGATCTCCGCGGTGCTCACCGGATATTCCGGGCTCAGCAGCCTGATCCGGTGCTCGAAGCCCTCGCGTTGTTCGGCCGACAGCCACTGTCCCAGGTTGCTCCCGGGCAGGTCCTGGGCGGCGCATTCCAGGTAGGCCGCCAGGGGACGGTTGCCGAAGGTCAGGGTCAGGTCGGGGCGGTAGCGACAGATCATCGCCGGTGAGTCTTCCACCAGGATCCGATAGCGCTCCTCGCTCTGGCGCACCCGTTCGGCGGCCAGCGTCGCCTCGGTGACGTCCAGCCACAGGCCGACGACTTCCACCGGCAGGCCGAGGTCGTCGCGCAGCAGCCGGGCTTCGTCCAGTACCCAATGGTAGGTGCCATCGCGGCCCTGCAGGCGGTAGCGGGTGTGCACGCTGCCCTCGCGCAGCAACTGGCGGCAACGCTGGAAGTACAGGTCACGGTCTTCGGGATGCACCCATTGCACCAGCCTGTCGTCGGTGCAGTCCTCCAGGCTCCAGCCCAGCAGGGGCTCCAGGCTGGCGCTGAAGAAGCTCGGTTGCAGTGCGCCTTCGACGTAGCGCTGGACATAGATGACCGCCGGCGAGCTGGCGATCAGGTTGTCGAGCCGGGCATGGGCCGCGGCGGCCTGTTGCTGCTGGTTCTTGATGTCGCTGATGTCCAGCATGAATCCCACCAGCCGCTGATGCTCCCCCCGACCCAGCGATTGGCCCTGCACCCGGTACCAGAGCGCCGGGGCAGCGGGATCGCGCTGATGCAGGCGCACGCAGAGCAGCAGCGGCTTGCCCAGCTTCAAGGCTTGCAGGCGGCTGGCCAGCTCGGAGCGATCGGCAGGATGGATCAGCTCCAGCCAGGCTTCGACGCTCAGGCGGTGATGCTCGTCGTCCAGGTTCAGGCTGGTAGCGAGCTGGCCGGCCAGTTGCATCTCGGCCGTGCCCGGGAGCAACTCCCACCAGCCGGCGCCCAGCAGGCCCTGCAAGGCATCCAGGCGCTCCATCTGCAAGTGATGGCGTTGCTCGCGCAAGCGCCCGAGCAACGGGCCGGCGAGGGCGGCGGTGAGCATCAGCCAGTCGCGATCCAGCAGGTCCGACGCATGGCGCTGTACTGCGTAGCCCCCGCACAGCAGCCAGGCGGCGACGCCGTGGTCGTCGCGGTAGGGCACCAGGAATCCTTCCCGGTGGGCGAAGATCGCCTGCAGGCGCGGGTGCTCGTTGAGCCCATGGATCTGGTTCAGGCGCAGTGGAGTGTTGCCGCTCAGGCTGTCCAGGCCGGTGCCCAGGGCCTGGCCGTCCTGCCACAGCTGGGGGGCGTCGTAAGCGTGATAGCAACTGTGGATCATCCAGCTCTGTTCCCGCTCGTCCAGCAACGCCAGGCCGAGGCAGGGGATGTGCCAGGCGTGCGCCAGGTCGGCGAGCAGGTCGTGCAGCACTTCCGGCAGGCGTACCAGGCCGCACTGGCGCAGCTGTTCATTGCTCTGGGCCGCGAAGACCTGGCAGCGCTCGCGGCATAGGGATTGCTGGCGCTGCTGCACCAGGTCACTGATGTCCAGCAGTTGCAAGTGCCAGGTCGAGCCGTGTTGCTGGAGCCCGCCGCGCAGGTACAGGGTCTGGCCGGCCAGCCCGCGCAGTTGCAAGTCCAGCACCTGGCCACCCCAGTCGGCCGGGCGGCCTTCGAGCGCCTGGGTGGTACCCGGCAGCACATAGTCGACCAGCCTGGGCAGCTCGGCGCCGGACGGCAACTGGGCCAGGGCATGGCGCAGTGGTCCGGCCATGCTCAACACCCGGCCTGCCACATCAAGGACCAGCAGCAGGCCGGTGGCCTGGGCAGGCGCCTCTGTGGATGCAGACTCGCCGGCCGGCAGCGGTCGACCGAGAAAACGCCCGAAGAGCTTGTCGCCAGGAGTCAAAATTGCAGACTCGATTGGACGGTGAGGGTGGCGGGCAGGTTGGGCACTGGGCCGATCACCGGCAGGACCACCCGGGGCATCACCTGGTTCAGCTTGTCGGTGGAGTAGTTCACGGTCACCGTCAGCACGCCATTGGCGTAAACCGAGTTGTAATCGGTGGCGGCGAAGTTGAAGGGCGGAGGGATCCACGCGGTCTGGGCCTGCACCACACTGTTGGCGAGGTTCTGCACCGTGGTGGCGTAGTTCGGTGTGCTGGGGTCGACCATCACCGCCCGGCGCAGCGCCTCGGCGGTGGCCTGGTGGAAGGACTGCATCATCAACAGCGGCACGCTATAGCTGACAAGGCCATAGAACACCGCCAGGAAGATCACGAACACCGCCGCGAACTCTATCGCTGCAGCGCCTTTCTGTTTTCTAGGGAGGCCCGGTTTCATGAGTGCGTCTACCCTGACAACCGCTATGTTCATTGAGCATAGGATCAAACCGCTGAAAAGGACTGTTCTGGCCAATGCATTTCTTGGTTTTCTGGCTCTGGTTGGCAATCTGTGCGGCGCAGGATCTGCGCCAGCGAAAGATCGCCAATATCCTGACCCTGGGCGCAGGGCTGCTCGCCGGTCTGTACCTGCTGTGGACCGGTCACACTTGGCTGGGCGCTGCCCCCGCCGAGGGTGGCTGGGCCCTGTTGCTGGCCCTGCTGCTGACCCTGCCCGGGTATGCAATGGGCAAGATGGGGGCTGGGGATGTAAAGCTGATGGCGGCCCTGGGGCTGGCGTCCGATCTCCAGTACCTGCTGGGCTCCTTCATCGGCGCAGGGCTGTGCAGCCTGCTGTGGCTGTTGCTGTCAAGGCTTGGCAGCCAGGTTAAACAGGCACTTGGTCCTCCCGGAAAAGCCGCTGGCAACATCCCGTCAAAAAAATACCCCTTCGCCCCCTTTGTCCTGGCTGGAATGGTCTTAACTGTGATGGTGGCCCATTAGTCGCCGGGCCGTTTAATGCTATGTACATAGTCGGAAAGTAGGTCTAGGTTTTAGCTTAGCGGCCCGGATCATGCTAGGCACACAGGAGTGGCCGGTCAGTGCCGGGCCCGCACGGAGTAGCACGTGAACAAGCTCACCTCACCGATGAAAGTGCTCGTGGTCGACGATCAACCCCTGATCGTCGAAGAGCTCTGCGAATTCCTCGAAAACAGCGGCTATCGCTGCGTACCTTGCCAGTCCGGCCGCGAGGCGATGGACAGCTTCGGCAAGGACCCGGAGATCGCCCTGGTGCTCTTCGACCTGCACATGCCCGACCTGGATGGCATCGAACT
Organism: Pseudomonas sp. L5B5; assembly: GCF_020520285.1. Classification (NCBI taxonomy): domain Bacteria; kingdom Pseudomonadati; phylum Pseudomonadota; class Gammaproteobacteria; order Pseudomonadales; family Pseudomonadaceae; genus Pseudomonas; species Pseudomonas sp. L5B5. The sequence continues at coordinate 3,419,784 of NZ_CP084742.1, read as the reverse complement.
GGTGCAGGAACTGCAACGCATCGCCGGCAAGCACCGAGTGTTCGAAGCCATCATGCTGACCGGCCAGTCCGACAAGCAGGATGTGATCAAGGCCCTGCGCATCGGGGTTGCCGACTACTACCAGAAGCCCATCGACCTGGATGAACTGCTCGAAGGCCTGCAACGCCAGGAACTGGCCCTGCAGGAGCGGCAGAAGAACCTGCACCTGGGGCAGTTGAACCAGAAGCTGCAGTTCCTTTCGGAATCCATCGACGACCTCTACCAGGACCTGGACAAGGTCCGGCGCACCCCAGCCTCCAGTCAGGCCAACCCGGGCGAATCCGCCTCCGACGCGGACGCCATCGAGATTCCGGCGATCTTCAACCAGCTCTCGCCCCGGCAACTGGATGTGGCCCGTCTGGTCGGCAAGGGCCAGACCAACTACCAGATCGCCTGCGAACTGGGGATCACCGAAAACACCGTCAAGCTCTATGTGTCCCAGGTGTTGCGCCTGACCCACATGCACAACCGCACGCAACTGGCCCTGGCCCTGTCGCCGAGCAGTTCGGGATTGCGCCAGCGCATGACGGAGCACTGAGCTGCAGGCGGTGGAGCATCCACCGCCGTTCCTGCCACGGGCCTACTTGTTGGTTTCTATCTTGCCGCCCACATCCGGATCATAGAAATCCGGGATCTCGTACTTGTATTTCTTCAGCCAGCGTTGCAGCGCCAGCTCTCGTTCACTGGCGGTGGCGGTCTGCGGTTGTGGCGAGGCCGCCAGGTTGCGGCTTTGCAGCAGCAGCCAGCCCTCGGTTTCCTGCTGCTGGGGCGAGGCCGGGCCGGGGTCGATGGCCTGGGCCGCCAGGGGCAGGGCCAGCAGGACAGCACAGCACAGCATGGGCAGTTTCATCATCAGTGCTCCTTGACGGGCGAGGCATCGGCTTGCAAGCCAGCCGAACCGCTGGCCACCTGGGTCACCTTGGCGCGGGGTGGCGCGAGGGCCTTGAGCTCTTCGGCGCGGGCCTGGGCCTGGGCGAACTGTTGCGGGCTCAGGCTCGCCTGGCTGAGCACTTGCGAGGCCTGTTTCCAGTTGTCCTGGTAGAGCAGCAGGGTCACCAGGTTGATGGCCGCCAGCGGGTCGGACTGCTTGAGCTCGATGGCGGTGAGGAATTCGAAGCGGGCATCCTCCAGCCGCAGCTGGTTGAGGTAGACCACCCCCAGGTCATTGCGGATCTTCTCGTTGGTCGGTGCCAGGCGCGCGGCCCGTTGCAGGTGGGCCTGGGCCTGGCCATTGTCGCCCTCGGAGGCGGCCAGCTGGCCCAGGCCGTGCTCGCCTTCGGCGGCCAGGCATGAGCCCAGCAGGCTGCGATACAGCGGTCCGGCTTCGCCGCGGCCCAGCAGGCGATAGACCCGAGCCTTGCGCACCCGGACCTCGGCCAGGTTGTCTGGCAGGTTTTGCAGGTTGGCCAGGCTGGCGTGCAGCTTGCCTTCGCTGGCCATGTCGTCGGCCAGGCTCACCGCCAGTTCCTGCTCGGAGCTGAGCTTGGTGCAGCTGGTGTCATGGGTCAGTGCCGCCCAGGGTGTCTGGCCGTTGCTGGCGCATCCGCCGAGCAGCGCCAGGCAGGCAGTGGCGATCAGTACTTTCATCAAGTTCCCCCTAGGAGGCGAAGGCCCGGGCGATGGCGGTGAAGCCCGGCCCGGCCAGGACGATCAACAAGGCGGGGAAGAGAAAAACCATCATCACCACCGACATTTTGGCTGACATTTTCGAAATGTATTCCTGCAGGCGGGTCAGGCGCCGGTCATCGAGCAGTTGCTTGAGCGCCTGCAGCGATTTCATCGCCCCACCGCCCTGCAGGATCAGTTGCTGGAGGATCACGCAGGTGTCGGTGAACTCGTCCACCGCCAACAGGATTGCGGTCTGGTTGAGCTCCTGGCCCAGTTCCAGCCCCGAGTCGACCCGCGCGAGGATTAGGCGCAGCTCGTGGGTCAGTTCCGGCAGCAGTTTTTGCGCTTCGTTGCCCAGGACTCGCAGCGCCTGTTCCACGGCCATGCCCGATTCGAACAGGATGCGCAGCAGGGGAATGAAGGTGGAGATCTCCAGGGCGATGTGTTTCTGCCGGCGCTGGGCGAAGTAGGCCAGGGCGCGCTTGGGCAGCAGGTATCCGGCACCGGCCGAGAGCATCGGCAGCAGCCACTTGTTTTCGGCCTGGGGGTAAGCCACTTCCTGGATGAACAACGTCAGGCAGACCACCACCAGCGGCGTGGCCAGTTGCAGGGCGGCGAACAGCGAGCGCTGGTTGGCACGACGCCAGCCCAGGCGGTTGAGCAGTGTCTGGGTTTCGCTGTCCATGCTCACCGCACGCTGGCCAAAGCGGGTTTCACCCAGTTGGCGCAGCCAGCTGCGCAGGCGGCTGTCGCGGGTCATGTGGCCTTGCAGTCGCTGGGCGATCTGGCGCTCGCGCCGACGCTGTTCGAGCACGACGTTGCCCAGCAGCAGCATGGCTCCGAGGAGCAAGAGCACGGCGGCCAGCAGCAACACCTCAGATACTCCTCAGCATGCGCCAGAGCGCGAGGCAGCCGAAGATCTGCAGGCAGATGGCAGCGATCAGCATCTTCTGGCCGGTGGGGTCATGCCACATGCCCAGCATGTAGCCGGGATTGGTCAGCATGAAATACGCCACCAGCAGCAATGGCAGGACCCCCAGGACCCAGGCGGTCATGCGGGTTTCCCCGGTCATGGCGCTCAATTGCCGGGCACCTTGCTCGCGCTCGCGAATCAGCTTGATCAGGTTCTCCAGCAGCTCGCTGGCGTTGCCGCCGTAACGGTGGTTGACCTTCAAGCCGAGGGCGAACATGCGCAGTTCGTCCTGATCGTAGAGCTCGGCGAAGTCGCTGACCGCCTCTGGCAGGTTGACCCCCAGCTGCACGTTGCGCGGGATTCGTCCCATGGCCTCCTTGAGCGGGTCGTTGCTGGATTCGATCGCCCCCAGGACTGCATCCGCCAGGGTGCGCCCGGATTTCAGGCTGCGCACGCTGTGATCCAGCAGGGGCGGCAATTGCTCGATCATGCGCTTGAGCCGGCGCTGGTAGCGCCAGCTGACGTACAGGCGCAGCAATACGGGCGGCCCGAAGGCGCCAGCGAGCAGGCCGATCCAGTCGGCCAGCAGATAGCCCAGCAGCATGCACAGGGCCCAGGCCGCCAGCCACAGCCCCAGGCGCTCGCCGGGTTGGCCAAGGCCGGCACGGGTGAAGGCGCGTTCCAGACCGTTCCATGAGTGGCGCTGCGGCGTCTGGTCGGGCTGTCCTTCGGCCAGGCGGCTGAGGACTCGCTCACGCTCGGTCTTGCGCACGCCGTGATAGAACATCCAGCCGGACAGCCCCAGCAGGAGCAGGCAGATCAGGGTCAGCAGCAGAGCGATCATGGCCCACTCCGGCAGTTCAATTGAGGCCCAGCCCGACTTCCCGGCGCAGCTTGTCGCCGGCCGGATTGAGCGCTTCGCGCAGGAAACCGAAGCCGGTGCGGCGATCGAGGCGGAACAGGGTATTGGTGACGTAGATGTCGTCGCGAATGCCCACCACTTCCACCACTTCGCTGACGCAACGGCGGCCGTCGGGCAGGCGGCTGAGCTGGATCACCACATCCAGGGCCGCGCAGATCATCTGCCGCAGGGTGCGCTCGGCCACATGGCGGCCGGTCAGGCCCACCAGGGTCTCCAGGCGCAGCAGGGCGTCCTGGGCGTTGTTGGCATGCACCGTACTCATCGATCCATCGTGGCCGGTGTTCATCGCTGTCAGGACGTCCAGCACCTCCACGCCGCGGATCTCGCCGAGGATGATCCGGTCGGGGCGCATCCGCAGGGCGTTGCGGATCAGGTCGCTGGCCTTGACCTCGCCATGGCCCTCGGCGTTCGGCGGACGGGTTTCCAGGCGCACCACGTGCGGATGGCCCAGTTGCAGCTCGGCCACGTCCTCGATGGTCACCAGGCGTTCGTGGGGGTTGATCAGCTGGCTGAGGATGTTCAGCAAGGTGGTCTTGCCGGTGCCGGTGCCGCCGCTGATGAGAATGTTGCAGCGCTTGCCCACCGCGTCCTGGAGGAAGTCGAAGATCGCCAGGTCGATGGTCTGCATGACGATCAGGTCGCTGCTCTTGAGCATGTCCTTGCGAAACTTGCGGATCGACAGGCAAGGCCCATCCAGGGCGATGGGCGGGATGATCGCGTTGACCCGGCTGCCGTCCGGCAGGCGCGCATCGACCATCGGCGAGGACTCGTCGAGCCGTCGCCCCAGTGGCGCGAGAATACGCTGCATGACCCGCTCCACGTGGTGGGCATCGATGAAGCGCAGATCGCTCTGGTGCAGCACGCCGTCGCGCTCGACAAAGACCCGATGCGGACCGTTGACCAGGATCTCGGTCACCGCCGGGTCGCGCAGCAGCACTTCCAGGGGGCCGAAGCCGGTCAGTTCATCGACGATTTCTTCCGCCAGGCGCTCCATCTCGTAGCGGGAAATGGCCAGGTGCATGCGCGCGATGTATTCGGCCACCTTGTCGGTGACGAACTGCGACAGGTTCTGTCGCGAGCTTTCCAGCAGGTTCTTTCCCGACTCCTCGATGGCATCGATGATGTAGCGATGCAGGACCAGCTTCAGGCCTTCGTGGTCACTGTTGCCGGTGCTGGCGCGATTTGACGCACCAAAGAGTTTTTCGCCGCTCATCGGCCCCCCATGATCCGGTTAAGCCAGCCAGCCTTGGGCTGGGGCAGGCCTTCGGAGCGCTTGGCCAGGCGTTCGCCCAGGGTTCGCAAGCCTTGGGTCAGGGGTTCGCGCGGGGCCAGTTCGAACAGGGTGACGCCCTGGTTCTTGGCGTTCAGGCGCAGCTCGGGGCTGTAGTTCAGTACGGCGATCACCTCCAGGCCGAAGGTCTTGCCTAGGGTGTCGGAGTCCGGGGCGACGGCGCGCAGGTAGCGGTCCACCAGCAGGCGCGCGTGTTCGAGCTTCATGCCCTTTTCCCGCCAATGGTTGAGCACTTCGAGGTTGCGTCGGCAATCCAGCACGTTCTGGTCGGTGCACCACAGCAACTTGTCGCAGTGGCTGACGAAGGTGCGCAGGGCCTCGCTGTCCGGTTGCCCGACCAGGTTCACCACGATGTGCTGGAAGTGCTGGCGCAGGGCGCTGAGCAGCATGTACAGCTCTGCCGCGCTGGTGTGTTCCAGGGGCTCGTCGTGGCTGGCGTAGGCGAGAATGCGCAGGCCGGCCTCGGCGCTGGTGAAGGCGCTGTCGATCAGGGTGGCGTCCAGGCGCCGCAAGTGGCGCAGGGCATCGCCGAAGTGGAACGAACTCTCCAGGCCGAGCAGGGCCAGGCTGTCGCCCCGGGGCAGGCCCAGGTCCAGCAGCAGGGTCTGCTGGCCGCTCTTTTGCACCACTAGCGCCAGGTGCCCGGCCAGCAGTGCGCCGTCGCCGTCGCCCTGGGCACCATAGAGCACGGTCAGGCCGCCCAGCTGGGTACTGGGCGTCACTGCCGGCAGGCGCTTGCTCAGGCGCCGGACCAGCCCGGCGACTTCGCTGGAGCGTGAGCCGTAGGCGACGAAATCCCGGGCTCCGGCGCGCATGGCATTGAGCACCAACTGGTTGTCCATGCCGTCGCCCAGGGCGACGATCGCCAGCATCGGCTTGGCCTCCAGGGCACCTTCGATCAGCGCTGCCTGGGCCACCACGTGTTCGCGGTCCAGGCCGACGAACACCAGGTTGGCGAAGGTCACGTCCACCAGCGCCAGCAACTCGTCCAGGCTGCCGTCGGCTCCCACCACCTGGCCCAGGGGGGCCAGGGCGCCTTGCAGCCACTCCAGGTCGGTGCTGTTGCGGGTAATGGCCAGGAAGGTCTGGCTCAGGTTCTGGTTCGGGTTCTGGTTCATTGCGACAACCCACTGCGCTTGTCGAAGTTGCCGTTCTCGAGGAAGAACATGCGATAGAAGTTCGGGTCGTATTGGCGCAGGCGTTCGCCAGGCAGGGCCGGCAGCTTGGCATCGACCGCCAGGGGCTGGACCAGGTGCGGGGTGACCACCATCAGCAGTTCGCGTTCTTCACGGCTGATGGAGTTGTCGCGAAAGAAGGCTCCGAGCACCGGCACGTCCCCCAGCCCCGGGAACTTGTTCACCTGGGAGCTGTTGCGGCTGCTGATCAGGCCACTGATGACGAAGCTCTCGCCATCGGCCAGGGAAATGCTGGTGTCGGTGCGCCGGATGGTCAGGGCCGGCACCCTGGTGCCGGCGATTTCCACGGCGTTGCTGTAGTCCAGTTCGCTGACCTCGGGTGCCACCTTCAGCGAGATGCGCCCGCTGTCGACGATGGTCGGTGTCAGGGTCAGGCGGATGCCGAACTCCTTGTACTCGATGGTCACGCTGTTACTGCCGGTGCTGGGCACCGGGATGGGGATTTCACCACCGGCCAGGAAGCTCGCGCTCTGGCCGCTGAGGGCCACCAGCGATGGGCGGGCCAGGGTGTAGGCGAAGCCGCTGCCTTCCAGCGCATTGATCAGGGTCAGCACCCGGCCGTTGCCGAAGCCGATGTTGAACGAGCCGTTGTTCAGGGGGATGTTGCTGCGCCGGCCACCAAAGGTCGGGGTGCTGCTGTCGGAAGTGCCGCCGGTGGCCGGGGCGGTTCCCGGCGAGCCGATCAGGAAGTTGTGGCCACGGCCGAAGAGCGAGACGCTGGCCTCCTTGAGCTTGGTCCGGCTGACTTCGACAAAGCGGATGTCGGTCTGCACCTGGCTGGGCAGCAAGGGATCTTCGCCGGTCGCTACGCGGGTGGCGTGCATCTCGGCACTGGCCCGTCCCTGGACGAACACCATGCTCTGGCGCGGAGTGCTGGAGCAGGCGGTCCACACCATCAGGCTGGTGGCTCCCGGCCCCATGCCGGTGAGCAGGAAACCCTGGTTGCCGGTGGCCTGGACGTCGGCGATCTTCGGGTCGCCCACTGCCAGCCGGGTGATCGCCACCGGGGACTGCAGTTGCTGTTGCAGGCCCTCGCCGACTTCCAGCACGGCAGGCAGTGGGGCCAGGCCCGAGCAGCCCGTTGCGGGGGCGGCCAGGGCCGGGTGCCAGAGCAAGGGGCCCAGACACAGGGCCAGCAGTGCGGTACAGGTCGGTGTGGAACGACTGCGCATGTATTGCATCCTTGCTCAATCAGGGGGTTTGTTGGGTGACCTGGTTGCCACGGATCACCTCCACCGCCGGCCGCGGCGCTGCGCCCTGGGCGGCAGGACTGCGCGCAGCACTGCCCAGGGCCAGCTGGGTGAACTGGAACAGGCTGCTGTTGGCGGCATCCAGGTGATCGATCGCGTCCTCGTTGCCGGCCCAGTATTGGGCCAGGCGCTGTTCCTCGCTGCTGCGCACCGCCAGGCGCAGTACGCCGACCTGGGTGGCCAGCATCATCCGGCTCAGCAGTTGTTCGGGCACCGCCAGGACCACGGTCCGGGCGTTGATCCGGCGCTGGTCCTGCTTGAGACGCTCGTCGTTGCTCAGGGTGGGGGTCGCAGGCTGGCCGTCGTTGGTCAGCCCCAGTTGGTCGCCCACGGCGAGTATGCGCATCGCGGGCACGGCAATCTGCGCCGACTGCTGCGGGTTGGCAGCATCCTGGCGCAGGAACAGCAGCACATCCACATAGTCGCCGGGACTCAGCTGGCCGGCTGCGCCGATCACCTCGTCGACGGCCACCGCCAGCGCTCGTTCGTCGCTGTGGATCATCCGGGCCAGGGCCCCGCCCGTGGCGAAACTCTGCTCGTTGAGCCAGGTCCCGGCGTTCAACGGCCGCCACGGAGTGCGACCCACGGCCTGGCTGATGGCGCTGAGACTGCCGGCAGGAGCCGTGCGCAGTTTTTCCAGCGCCAGATCGCTGGCGACCAGGGGCACGAATGGTGGTACGTCGTGTACCAGGACCACCACCGGCTGGCGGGTCTGGTCTTCGGCGGTGGTAGCGGTCTGCTGGACGACACTGGCCGTTGTCGGGGGCGCTGATACGGGTGTGGGTTCGGGTTGGCGGCTGAGCACCAGCCCCCAGTAACCGAAAAACACCGCACCCACCAGTAGAAGTCCTGCCAGGCCCATGGTGACGCGACTGTTCATGAGGGCTCTCCCTTTCCTGCTGCACTACCAGCCCGTGATTCCAAACGAGTCAATTCGCAATCAGGCAGCTATGAACATGCAACTATTTCGCTATGTGAAGGTAGTTGAGCTAGGACGAAATGCCATTACCTGAGCCAAAAATAGCTAACAAAAGTAGAGGGTTCCCAACACCGTATGGTTTTTTGGCGCTCACCTTCCAACTAGCACTTAGTGATTAATCCGTTCTTACAGTTGCTGGCCCCTGTTTTGTTGACAATGCTCAAATGGCGCCGGGGAAATAAGTCCGGTGCGGTTCCATCGGCGCCGTCTGGCGCAAAGGAGAGCTAGGATGATCCTTCATTATTTGTTGCTCAGGGCGCGCCTGTTTTTTGACCGTACCGAAGGCGCATCGGCCATCGAGTACGCGATCGTGGTGGCGATGGTCGCCGTGATCGCGGTGGCGTTCGTGACCCCGATGGGTAACCGGGTGCTTGCTATTTTCAACAACGTGCTGATCGCTCTGGGAGGCGCTGCTGTCGCTCGTCCCGTTCCGTGAACCGACGAGCAACTGCATGGCTGATTAGTCTCGCGACCCCTGACGGAGGTGCCTGATGCTGTTTGAATATCTGTTGCTTCGCGCTCGACTGTTGCTGGCCCGGACCGAGGGTGCCTCGGCCATCGAGTACGCGATCGTGGTGGCCATGGTCGCCGTGGTCGCGGTGGTGTTCGTCACCCCGATGGGTGACCGGGTCCTGGCAATCTTCAACAACATTCTTGTTGCCATGGGAGGTGCCGCGGTTGCCCGTCCCGCACCTTGAGGCCTGCTACTGCACCCGCAGTGAAGGCCACCTGACAGACCGATCAAGGTAAGGTTCATGAACACTCCCTCCACCCCACGCCAGCAACTGCTTCTCGTGGATGATGAAGAAGATGCGCTGATGGAGCTCGCCGAGTTGCTGGAAGGCGAGGGCTTCAGTTGCTTTACCGCCACCTCGGTGAAGCTGGCCCTGGATCATCTCACCCGCCATCCGGACATTGCGCTGGTCATCACTGACCTGCGCATGCCGGAGGAGAGTGGCCTGTCGCTGATCAAGCGCCTGCGCGAGCACACCGCACGCCAGCACCTGCCGGTCATTGTCATGTCGGGGCATGCCGACATGGACGACGTCAGCGACCTGCTGCGCCTGCAGGTCCTGGACCTGTTCCGCAAGCCGATCTACCACGTGCGACTGCTGGAAACCCTCAACAACCTGTTTCCCCAGCCTCGCCTGCAAGTCGTCGGCCCCTGATCGCTGCGCTTGCCCAGCGTCCCGGATTGCCGGGTCGTCGGCGTGCCCGCGACCTGGACAGCAGGCAAAAAAAGCCCGCGGTCGCGGGTAATGCCGGTCAGTTGAGCGGGGTGATCCCCTGTAGGAACAGCCGGTCGACGCTCGATTGCTCGCGATGATCGTGAGTGGCCGCGCATACTGACTGGATAGACGCAGCGCTCTCAACTCCATCGCGGGCAAGCCTCGCTCCTACAATCTTATTAACGGACTGGCGTTGCGCGCTAGCGGGCCACAAGTCACGCAACTGTTCGGTCAGAGTTGATAGCTGAAGCTCAGGCTGTAGCGCGGTCGGCGGTTGTAGGTGTCCAGGGCTTCGTCGGACATGGGTTTGGCGGCTTCCAGGGCGATGTTGTAGTGCTTGCTGTCGCCAAAGCGCAGGCCGACGGCCGCCGAAGACAGGCTGCTGCCCTTGACTGGCAGTTCGTTGAACCAGGTCTTCGAGCGATCGAGCACCACGTAGGGCTGGAGCACTTTGACCCAGGGACCTTCGCGGTTGAAGCTGTAGTTCAGCTCATAGGCCACGCCCCAGCCCTTGTCGCCCGTGGTCTGGTCATCGGGGTAGCCACGGGCGAAGTTCTGGCCGCCAAAGCTTGCCCGTTCGCTGTCCGGAAGGTTGTCGCGGCTCCAGTACAGGGCCCCGGACAGCACACCCTGCCAGTTGTCGAGGAAGCGGTTGCTCTGCACGCCGGCCAGGCGCACGCGGAAGAAGTCCAGGTCGTAGAGAGTGTTGTTGGTCTTGGCACCCATGCTGTCCAGGCCCCGATACAGGCCGGCGCTGAGGATGCGCAACTGACGCTGGTCGGACTTGCTCCAGTCGCCTTCCAGCGCCAGGGCGCGGATATCGGTCTTTTCCTCCACGCTCAACGGCAGGCCCTTCACTTGGTAGTGGGTCTTGTCGTTCACCGCATACAGACGCGTGCCGGCCGTGAGCATCTCATTGGGCGAGGCAATGAAGGGGTGGCTGACACCAATGGAAAATCGGTCGTTCTCGCGGTGGGGCTCCAGTTCCAGGCCGTTGCTCAGGCGCACGTTGCTATGGGGATCGGCACGGTAGCGCGCGCCGTACAGGCTCAGTTGGGTGCCTTCGGAACCGAGCAACTGGTTGTAGTCCAGGCGGTAGTAGTGCTCCTTGTCCCGTCCGGGCGGGAACAGCCCGCTGAGGGTCAGTTGCTCGCCCCAGGCGGTCTGCGAATTGCTGGTGATGCCCACCAGCGCCTGCATGCCATTGCGGTTGTCCTGGGTGCTGTTGAGGGTGGTGGTGATGGGTTTGCGGCTGGCCACGGCTACCAGCCCAGTCGCGCCGTCGGTGGTGCCTGGCGGCGGTACCACGGCTTGCAGCGTCACTCCGGGTACCCGGCTCATCAGCGTGGTGTAGCGCTCGAAGGTCTTGCGGGTCAGGGGACGCTCGGCCTTGAGCTTGGCCACCAGCTTGTCCAGGTAGGCCGACACCGGGCCGATCTCGCCCTGCAACTGGTAGTCGCGGATATAACCTTCCACCAGCACCACCCGCAGGGTGCCCTGGTCGAAGGGTTGCTGGGGTATGAATGCATAGGACAGCAGGTAGCCGTCGTCCTGGTAGCGTTGGGTGATGCTGCGCGTGGCTTCGATCAGTTGGCTGAAGCTGACCTGGCGACCGATCAGCGGCTGGTAGATGGCCGCCAGTTCTTCCAGGGGATAGACCGTGCCACCTTCGATCTGCAACTGGCGCACGGTGACCTGGGTGCCCATCGTCAGCGGTTGCTGGCCCTTGGGCGTGGCGGGTTCTTCGGGGAGTTGCAGTTTCGGGGTCACCGGGCGGTAGGCGTCCACCGGCAGGTTGGGGGTCGGCAGGTTGTTGATGCTGTCGTTGTTGTTGAGGAAGCGGGGCAGGGAGTCGGCGTAGGCGCTGGTGCAGCACCCGAGTAACAACAAGCTGGCCAACGTGCGCATAGGACACTCCATGGTCGAATTGCGGTGATGCCAAGACTGCTCATGCCTGGCAGCCGTCGGGAGCGGGCCCTGGATCCGGCGCAGGAATGTCGTGCTCTGGATGAACAAAAAGGCGAGAGACCCATTTGAATCTCTCGCCTTCAACCAAGCGTAGGCGCTGTAGGTAGGGCCGTCTAATCGGCCAGGTGCAAATTATCGAGTGCCGCCCAGGGCGCCGGTCAGGCCTCCCACCACGCCACCCAGGCCGCCGCCAGTGGTTCCGGTCGAAGCGCTGCCGCTGGCGGAGGCTCCGACATTCAGGCCGCCCAGCAGGCCGCCGCTGGGAGCGGTGCCGCCGTTGACCAGGCCACCCACCGAGGCCACGGTGCCGCCCACCGCGTTCAGTGTGCCACCCAGTGCGCTGCCGACCTGGCCGGTGCCGGTGGCGCCGGCGATGCTGGTGCCGACGTTGCTCACCGCGCCGCCCACCTGGTTCAGCAGGCCGCTCACGGGGGCCCCGGTGCCGGTGGCTGCGCCAACTTGCTGAGTCAGGCCGGTGACCGCCGAGGTGACCGGATTGAGCGCCGAGCCGACGCTGGCGCCGACACTGGCCAGAGGTGCGGTGACCACCAGGTTGGGTGTACCGCTGCCACCCAGCGCTCCGCCAACCGAGGCCACCAGGCCGCCGGCGGAGGCGCCGGTGACGCCGCCGGCACTGACGGTGCCATTGGTGTTGCCAGCGTTCAGGCCGTTACTCAGGTTGGCCACTGCACCGCCCACGGTTTCCAGCAGGCCGTTGTTGAGCCCCGCGCCGCCGGTACCGCCCGTGCCGCCGCTACCGGTACCGTTGCCGGAGACCGACAGGTAGCCGCCAGCGGTGCCCACGGTGGTGCCGGTGTTGTTCAGGGCATTACCCAGCAGGCTGGTCACCGGGCTGCCACTGCCGGTACCACTGACCTTGTCGCCGACACCATCCACTGCCTGGGCCACGCCATTGAGCAGGCCCTTGACTGGAGTACCCAGGCCCGTGGCACTGCCGACCTTGCCGGTCAGGCCTTCGGCCATGCTGACCACCGGCACCAGGACCTTGTTGCCCACGTTGTCGGTCAGGGTTCCCAGCGGCCCGCTGCTGGTAGCGGTGCTCAGGGTGTTGCCGAGCATGGTTACCCGGGTTCCGACACCGCCCAGTACCGGGGCGACGCGGGTGACCACGCCGCCGACTACCGGCACGCTCTGGGTGGTGGTAGCCAGTTTGCCGCTGAGGTCGGTGACCCCATCGCCCACATCGCTGACCACATTGCCAACGGTGGCGGTGGTCTTGCTCAGGGCCTTGGGATCGGTGCCCAGCTTGCCAAGGCCACCGGTCAGGCCATCGCCCACGGTGTCCACTACATTGCCGGTGGTATTGACGGCGCTCTGCACGATGCCGCCGACCACGGGAGTGCCACTCAAGGAGTCGCCCAGGCCACTGACGCCGTTGCCAACGCCGCTGACGGTGGTGCCCAGGTCGGAGACCAGGCTGCTGGTGGTCAGGGGAGTGCCAGTGCCGCCAGTGCCTCCGGTTCCACCTGTACCGCCTGTTCCACCGGTGCCACCACCCGTACCACCGGTGCCGCCACCTGTTCCGCCGGTGCCACCGCCCGTACCGCCAGTGCCGCCACCTGTTCCACCGGTGCCACCGCCCGTACCGCCAGTGCCGCCACCCGTACCGCCGGTGCCACCACCTGTTCCACCAGTGCCACCGCCCGTACCGCCACCGGTTCCGCCAGTGCCACCATCGGTGCCGCCGCTGTCGGTGGCAGGGGCTGAAGAACTGCTATCGCCACTCTTGTGGCCGCCGCCACCTCCGCTGCAGCCGGCCAGGCTGAGGGTCAGGATCATGGTCAGGGCCGTCAGTGTTTTCCATCCGTTATGAGTGTTCATGAGAGTTGTTCCTTGCACCTGTTACAACGTTTGTTGTTTCCGATGGCTCTCCAGTTCTATCGCTGGAAATGTCGTCGTCCGTTGTCCACATGAAAGGCGCGAAGGTAACTTTGAACAATTATGATCTTGGTATTAATGACTTATTCTCAGACGGCCTGATGCCTATAAATGAATAGTCTTAAAGTATTGATCGATAGTCTGGGTTTTTAAGAAAGTCTATCTAAAACAGCGACTAATAGAGTTGTCGAAAGCTGTCCCGGGTGGCTTCGACGAAAGTTATATACATACAATTAACAGGGTCGGCAGGAATGGGCCGAGGGCCGGTGCCCCCGACTCTTGACCGCAAGTTTCGTAGTTGTCCGGCTGGGCACTGGCCTATACTGCGCGCCCGAAATTTTCCAGGAGCTTGTGATGGTGAATCCAGTCTGGTGGCTGCTGTGCCTGCCATTTTTTGCCGGTGCCCTGATTGCCCTGCAAGCCGGGATCAATGGCCAGTTGGCCAAGCAGGTCGGCAGTGTGCTGGTGGCGGCGATGATTTCCTTTTTTGTCGGAACCATGGCCTTGCTGGTGCTGGTGGTGGCACAACGAGAGATACCCACGCTGAGTGCCTTCAAGGGGCTGACCTGGTGGCATTGGTGCGGCGGCCTGATGGGGGCTTTTTTCATCACCGTCGCGGCGTTCGCCGGGCCGCGCATTGGTGCCTTGCTGTTCATGACGCTGGTGCTGGCCGGTCAGTTGGGCATGGCCCTGATGCTGGACCACTTCGGCTGGGCGGGTTTTCGGGAGGCCCCGATCAGCCTGGGCAAGATGGCCGGACTGCTGCTGATCGTCCTCGGGGTGCTGTTGATTCGCCGCGGCTGACGCTGCTCAGGCGACTGGTTCCCAGCTGCCTTGCACATGCAGCAACTCACCCTTGCCCAACAGCTGCAATTCACCGCTGGCGCCGGCGGCGCTGGCCAGCAGTCTTAGCTCGCCGGGTAGCAGCACCGGTTTGCTGAAGCGCACCGTGACCTGCATGTTTGCCGTGGGCAGGTGCTGCTCCAGGGCTGCCAGGGCCCGGGCCTTGGTCCACAACCCATGGGCGATGGCCTGGGGAAAACCGAACAGCCGCGCACTCCAGGCGCTCAGGTGGATGGGGTTGTAGTCGCCCGACACCCTGGCATAACGCCGGCCAATGTCGCTCTCCGCCCGCCATTGGGCTACCTGTCCCAGACTATCGCCCGGCTCTTGGCTGGCAGGCATGGCAGGCTGCGCGGCTTCTGGCAGCTTGACACCCCGGCAGAGCATCTCGCTGCGGGCTTCCCAGAGCGGCCCGAGCAGATCGTCGATGCTGGTCACCAGGTCGAAAGTCGCGCCCTTGGCGTGGGGTTGCAGGTTGTCCACCCGGACCCCGACCCGCACGCTGCTCAGATTGCCCAGGGGCCGCAGCACACGAATGTGGTTGCTCAGGTGGACCAGCCCCAGCAAGGGAAAGGGGAAGTCGCTGGCGGTCAGCAACTGCATCTGCAGGGGAAACGCCAGCACGTGGGGATAGGTGGCAGGCAGCAGGCCATTGTCGGTAAAACCGCAGACCGTGCGGTAGGCCGCCAGCTGTCCGGGGTCGATGCTGATCCAGCAGCGCAGCCCCGGTTCGGGCAGTTGCGTGCCGTTGACCTTGCGTCGCAGTGCGGCCTTGAGGAACAGCGTCGGCAGGGGCGAGGGGATGTTCAGTTCATGCCATTGCGCTGTCATCTTCACGCTCCCAGGACACTTTGACCGCAGACCCGCAAGACCTGCCCACTGACCGCGCCGCTGCCCGGCTGGGCGAGCCAGGCCACCGCCTCGGCGACGTCCTGGGGCAGGCCGCCCTGGCCCAGGGAGCTCATGCGGCGTCCGGCTTCGCGCAGGGCGAAGGGGATGCTGGCTGTCATGCGGGTCTCGATGAAGCCCGGAGCCACGGCGTTGATGCTGATATCCCGCGCCTTCAACTGCGCAGCCCAGGCCTTGGCCAGGCCGATCAGCCCGGCCTTGCTGGCGGCGTAGTTGGTTTGCCCCCGGTTGCCGGCGATGCCGCTGATGGAGGCCAGCAGGATCACCCGACCGTGTTCATGCAGGCGCTGGCCATCGAGCAATGCCTGGGTCAGCACCTGCGGGGCCTGGAGGTTGACCGCCAGTACCGCGTCCCAGAATTCCGGCGTCATGTTGGCCAGGGTCTTGTCCCGGGTGATGCCGGCGTTGTGCACCAGGATGTCGATGCCCTGGGGCAGTTGCTCGAGCAACTGGGGCGCTGCGTCTGCGGCGCAGATATCCAGGCTGATGGCTTGTCCGCCGAGGCGCGCGGCCAGGGCTTCCAGGTCGGCCCTGGCCTGGGGGACGTCGAGCAGCAGGACCTGGGCACCGTCCCGGGCCAGGGTCTCGGCGATGGCCGCGCCGATCCCGCGCGCGGCACCGGTGACCAGGGCCTTGCGCCCGGCCAGTGGCCGGCTCCAGTCCGGAACCTGGGAGGCACAGGGTTGCAGGTGGAGCACCTGTCCGGAAACGAAGGCGCTCCTGGGTGACAGGAAAAAGCGCAGTGCGCCCTCCAGCTGGTCTTCGGCTCCAGTCGCGACATACAGCAGTTGCAGCGTGGCGCCTTGGCGCAGCTCCTTGGCCAGCGAACGGCTGAAGCCTTCCAGGGCTTGCTGGGCGCTGGCGGCGAAGGGAGAGTCGAGCTCTTGCGGCGGGCGACCCAGTATCACCAGGTGAGCGCTGGGTGCCAGGTTCTTCAGCAACGGCTGGAAGAATTCGCGCAATTGCTTGAGCTGCTCGGTGCACAGCAGCTCGCTGGCGTCGAACACCACGGCCTTGAGTCGGGGGCCGTGGCCGGGAATCCAGGGGCTGGCCAGGGTCGGGTCGCTGCCATAGCTGTAGATCGCATCGGTCAAGCGCGGTGCCAGGTCCGCCACTTGCCGGGCCAGTGGGCCACCACCGATCAGCAAGGCGCCCTCGACGGGCCGCAGGCGACCAGCCTGCCAACGCTCCAGGCGCGCAGGCGAGGGCAGGCCGAGGCTTGAGACCAGGCGCTGGCCGATGGTCGATTGGGCGAAGTCGATATAACGGTCAGACATGGAACGCACTCCGCAGGCTGGGGTTCAAAGTGTGGACCACGAATGGCCCCGGGTCGTTCGATCAGTGGCTCTCCCCCAGCCGTTCCAGGCAAGCACGCGAAGAAACCCTACGCTGGAGGGGGCAGGTACTCACCGCAGCCGCATTCACAGAACAGGGAGCTTTCCATGACACAACTGCGTCGCGTCGCGATCATCGGCGGTAACCGCATCCCCTTTGCCCGCTCCAACGGCCCCTACGCCACGGCCAGCAACCAGGCCATGCTCACCGCCGCTCTGGAGGGCCTGATCGAACGCTACCACCTGCATGGGCTGCGGATGGGCGAGGTGGCGGCCGGAGCGGTGCTCAAGCATTCCCGGGATTTCAACCTGACCCGTGAGTGCGTGCTCGGCTCGCGGCTCTCGCCGACCACCCCGGCCTATGACATCCAGCAAGCCTGTGGCACGGGCCTGGAGGCCGTGCTGCTGGTGGCCAACAAGATCGCCCTGGGGCAGATCGACTGCGGTATCGCCGGGGGTGTCGATACCACGTCGGATGCGCCGATCGGGGTCAACGAGGGGCTGCGCAAGATCCTGTTGCAGGCCAACCGCGCCAGGAGCACTGGCGACAAGCTCAAGACCCTGCTGCAACTGCGGCCCCACCACCTCAAGCCGGAACTGCCGCGCAATGGCGAGCCGCGCACCGGCTTGTCCATGGGCGAACACTGCGAGCAGATGGCCAAGACCTGGAGCATCCCGCGTGCCGAACAGGACCAACTGGCCCTGGAAAGCCATCAGAAGATGGCCGCCGCCTACGCCGAGGGCTGGCAGGACGATCTACTCACGCCTTTTCTCGACCTGACCCGAGACAACAACCTGCGCCCGGACCTGACCCTGGAGAAACTCGCCAGCCTCAAGCCGGCCTTCGACCGCAGCGGCCAGGGCACTCTCACGGCGGGCAACTCGACGCCCTTGACCGATGGTGCCTCCCTGGTGCTGCTGGGCAGTGAAGAGTGGGCCCGGGCGCGCGACCTGCCGATCCTGGCCTACCTGCGCGATGGCGAGGCGGCGGCGGTGGATTTCGTCCATGGTGCCGAGGGCCTGCTGATGGCCCCGGCATACGCTGTGCCGCGACTGCTGGCGCGCAATGGCTTGAGCCTGCAGGATTTCGACTACTACGAGATCCACGAAGCCTTTGCCGCCCAGGTGCTGTGTACTCTCAAGGCCTGGCAGGACCCGGAGTACTGCAAGTCACGCCTGGGGCTGGAGGCGCCCCTGGGCAGCATCGATCGCGCCAGGCTCAACGTCAAAGGCAGTTCCCTGGCGGCGGGGCACCCGTTTGCCGCCACTGGCGGGCGCATCGTCGCCAACCTGGCGAAGCTGCTGAGCGTGGCGGGGCAGGGGCGCGGGCTGATTTCCATCTGTGCGGCGGGCGGGCAGGGTGTCACGGCGATCATCGAGCGCTGAGCGTGTGACGCTGGCGAGGGAGCAGGCTCCCTCGCCTCCGGGCGTCAGGTCCTGAAGCGCCGCACCAGGGCGTCCAGCTCGTTGGACAGTCCGGCCAGGCTCTGGGAGTCCAGGCGGGCGGAGTTGGCCAGTTCCGCCACCAGTTGCGCATCGCCATGGATCTGGCTGATGTGTCGGTTGATGTCCTCCGCCACCTGATGCTGCTCCTCGGCGGCCGTGGCGATCTGGGTGTTCATGTCGCGGATCACGTCCACCGATTCGCGGATCTGCCCGAAGCTGTTGCGCGCCAGGCCGATGCGGTTAACCGACTGCTGGGACACCTCCAGGCTGGCGTGCATCTGCTGGGTCACGGCGCTGGTGCGCTTGGCCAGGTTGCCCAGCAGCCCGTCGATCTCTGCGGTGGAGTCGGCGGTGCGCTTGGCCAGGGCCCGCACCTCGTCGGCCACCACGGCAAAACCGCGACCCTGCTCACCGGCCCGGGCGGCCTCGATGGCGGCATTCAAGGCCAGCAGGTTGGTCTGCTCGGCGATCGAGCGAATGGTGCCCAGGATCGACTGGATATCGGTGCTGTCGCGCTCCAACTGCTGCATCGACTGCGCCGACTGTTCGATTTCCTGGCTCAGGCGGTCGACGCTGTGTACTGCATCGTCGATTTGCTGCTGGCCTTCCCGGGCCTGGCGCTGGCCACTGTCCGCCGACTCGGCGGCCTGGCTGCAGGAGCGGGCGACTTCGTTGGCGGTGGCGACCATTTCGTGGAAGGCGGTGGACACCATGTCCACGGCTTCGCGCTGGCGCCCGGCGGCTTCGGCCATGTCGGTGGAGACCTGGGTCGAGGTATGGGAGGTGGCGAGGATCTTCTGCGCCGCCTGGCCGATGTTCTGGATCAGGTTGCGGATGGCCGCGAGGAACTGGTTGAACCAGTTGGCCAGTTGCGCGGTTTCGTCGTTGCCACGGATGTTCAGGCTGCGGGTCAGATCGCCTTCGCCCTGGGCAATGCCTTCCAGGCCACTGGCCACACCGCGGATCGGCCGTACGATGAGGCTGGCGAAACTTGCCCCTACTACCGCGAACAGCACCGCCAGGATCCCGGCGATCCCGGCGATGATCCAGGTCAGCTGGGTGGCCGCGCCCATGACTTCGTCCTGCTTGATCAGCCCGATGAAGGTCCAGCCCAGTTGCTCGGAGGGCCAGACGTTGGCCATGTAGCGCTCACCGCCCAGCTCCACTTGCACCAGGCCCTTGCCGGCCTTGGCCAATTGCTCGTAGCCGCCGCCGAGACTGCCCAGGGCCTTGAAGTTGTGTTCCGGCTGCTTGGGGTCCACCAGCACCGTGCCGTTGTTCTCCAGCAGCATCAGGTAGCCGGATTCGCCGAGCTTGATCTGCTTGACGATCTCGGTGAGCTGCTTGAGCGACACGTCGACCGCGACCACGCCGCCTTGTGGGCCCAGCTGGTTGGCCAGGGAGCGCACGGTGCTGACCAGCACCGCATCGTCACTGGCCCAGTAATAGGCCTCGGTACGCAGGGTCTTGCCCGGGTTGGCCTGGGCGGTCTTGTACCAGGGGCGTACGCGCGGGTCGTAGTTGGCCAGCTTCAGGTCGGCGGGCCAGGAGACGTAACCGCCGTTGCTGACGCCATAGGACACGTAGGAGTAGGCGGGATGGCTGGCGGCCATGGCGGCGAACAGCTCGAAGATTCGTTTGTCCTGCTCGCCTTCCGGAGCCTT